>JBPCOB010000089.1:0-3753 GCA_051000715.1 Mycobacteriales bacterium | reverse complement strand
ACCTCGCCCGGCGCGATGTCGAGATCGACGCCGTCGACGGCGCGGGTGCCGCCGAAGCTCTTGCGCAGTCCGGCGAGCCGCACGCCCGCCGTTGCAGTCGATTGAGCCATGGTTCTCACTCTGCGGGTCGCTACCCCGCTGCGGCAGAGCCGCTCATCACCGTTCTGGGGTGACAATTGTCATTGCGCTGGGCCGGAAGCGCGCCAGCCGCACGGCTGGCCCTCGTCGACGGGGTCCCCGGTGCGGTCTGGGCGGTAGGCGGACAGCTACGCGTAGCTTTCACATTCACCGTTGGGGACGCGCAGGTCGTCGCGATAGACCTGCGGGCCGACCCGGAGCAGCTGCGCCGGCTGGAGGTGGTGTACCTCGCAGAACGGCCATCCGGCTGAACGCCGGTCGCAGGCAGCCGCTTATGGCCTGTCCGCTACATCGACGGGCCCAGTCTCAACCAGGCCGGGGCCCAGCCTGGTTAGACGACGCCGCCTCCCGTGCCAGCCGCTTCCAGCAACGAACGCGGGCGACGAGCGGCCGCCCGACCCTAGTCTGCGTCAGTGACCCACTGGCGCCAGGACCGCGTTGGCTCCGCTCTACGAGGCGAAAACCCCACGGTCATGGCCCGCCTGCCCGCCGCCTTCGCCGGCATGGGCGACCGGCAGTGGCTTCCTGGGTACTGCGTCCTGTTGACCGACAACCCGGACGCCGGTCGGCTGTCCGACCTGACGCGGGCCGAACGATCTGCGTACCTGGACGGCATGGCGCTGCTTGGGGATGCGGTCGAGCGGGCCTGCGGGGAGGCCGACCCCGCTTTCCGGCGCGTCAACTTGGAGATCCTCGGTAACGCCGACGCCTTCCTGCACGCGCACGTCTGGCCCCGGTATGACTGGGAGCCGCCGGAACTCCTCCGCGGACCTGTGTGGCTGTACCCGGCGGAGAAGTGGCGGGACCCGGAGACGGCTCTGGGTCCCCGGCACAACGACCTCCGCAACGAAATCACGCGGTGCCTGGGCGCCCGCAGGTGTCCCTCGCGGTCGTGTTCGCGATTCTCTGCGGAAGGTCGTGGGATGGCTGTCGACCCCGAGGTAGGAGGCATGGGCGAGGTCGGCGCGGTCCACCACCTGGAGCTGTGGGTCGAAGACCTTGATGTCGCGGAGCACGAGTGGGGCTGGCTGCTCGCCCGGCTGGGCTACACCCGCACCGACCGCTGGGCGCACGGGCAGACCTGGAGTCGTGGGCAGCTGTACGTCGTCCTGGAGGCCGGCCCGGCCCGGGTGGCGGGCCGGCACCACCGGTTGCGGGCCGGGCTCAACCATGTCGCGTTCCACGCCGGCTCCCGGCAAGCAGTCGAGGCGTTGGCCGCCGAGGCGCCGGCTCACGGCTGGTCGCTGATGTTTCCCGACCGGCACCCGTACGCCGGCGGAACAGAGCACTTCGCCGCCTACCTGGAAAGCACCGCGGGGTTCGAGGTCGAGCTGGTGGCTGACCCGGCGTAAGGCAGGGGCTGTACCGCCTCGGCATCGGCTGCGAAAGAAGATCACTCAACTCGGCGGCCTTGGGTGCCCCGGCTTCGCTCCTGCCGGGAGGAGCGGCTTAGGGCGTTTGGAACGGACCGCGGAGTGCGGCCCACTGCAGCAGCATGATCGTCTTGGCGTCCACGATCCGGCCGTCGGTGATCATGGCAAGAGCTTGCTGGAAGGGCAGCTCGAGAACGTCGATGTCCTCGCCCTCGGCGGCGAGGCCGCCGCCGGCGCCGGTGCGGCTGGTGGCACTGTAGGAGGCGGCGTAGAAGTGCAGCCGCTGGGTGACCGAACCGGGGCTCATGTAGACGTCAAAGACGTGCTGGAGCTCGCCAACGGTGACGCCGAGCTCTTCGCAGGCCTCGCGGCGGATAGCGGTCGCCGGGGCGTCTTGGTCGAGCAGACCGGCGGCGGTCTCGATCAGCATCCCGTCGCGATGGCCGTTGACGTAGACCGGAAACCGGAACTGCCGACACAGCAGCACAGTGCCGCGGTCCGCGTCGTACAGCAGGATCGTGGCGCCGTTACCCCGGTCGTAGGTCTCCGCCTGCTGGGTGCTCCAGTGCCCGTCGCGGTGGCGGTAGTCGAAGGTAGTGCGGCGCAGGACGTGCCAGCCCGCCGCGAGCACCTCGACGTCGGTCACCCGGACGTCGGGGTTGCCGGTCAGGTCGCGGCCGGCCCGGTCCTCGACGCGGTTACAGCCCGGCAGCTCGCATTCGGGTGCGATCGCGAGGTCTGGACCTGCACCAGGAGTCTCGTCGGGAAGCCGCAGGACTCCGTCGCAGCGCGCGGGCAGGGGTCGCCCGGCCGGGGAACTGACCTGCTCGGCGAGCGGGCCGCCGACGTCGGCGACCGTCACTGTGTCGGGCACCCGCACAGTGTCGCCCATCCAAGCGGAGACGGGTCTCTCGGGAGCAGTCGGGACGATGTCTGTCGCCGACATCGCGGCGGGGAAAGCACTCCTTCCTCTAGGGGCCACACCACTAGGTCGCCCGGCGTACGGCGCCGTCGCCTCGGTCTTCGGCGACCAGGTCTGGCTCCGGCAGCTCACCGGTCGGCGAGCTTGCGTGCCGCGCTGCCATCGCCGACTGCGTTCGCAGCGGGATCTCCGGCAAGAACAGCACCAGCAGGAACCCGATGACGAGCACGCCGGCGCCGATGAGGAAGACCAGGTCCATGGCACCGGAGAAGCCCACCTGGAACGGCCGGGCGAGGGTCGCATCGAGGTGCTGGATGAACGAGGTGTCATCCAGCGCCGAGCCACTCACCCGGCCCCCACCATGCACGGCGCGCAGCACCGGCGTGTTGGCCGGGTTGCCGGTCACGCTCGGATCCCGCAACGCCGCCTGGAATGCCGGAGTGCCGCCGGCTACCTGGAAGGCGTCCTTGATCTTGCCACCGACGCTGCTGAAGAGCACGGAGAGAAACACCGCCGTGCCCAGGGTGCCCCCCATCTGCCGGAAGAACGTCGCCGAAGAGGTCGCCACCCCCATGTCGCCGGGTGGCATGGCGTTCTGCACGGCCAGCGTGATCGGCTGCAGGACATTGCCGAGACCGAGGCCGAAGACGGTCATGAATATCCCGGTCCGCCAGAACGGGGTATCCACGCCGATCCGATGCAACAGGAGCATCCCGACGATCATCAAGGCGCTGCCCACGACGGGGAAGATCTTGTATCTGCCGGTCCGGGAGATGAGCTGGCCGGAGATGATCGACCCGATCATGATGCCGGCCGTGAGCGGTATCAGCAGAAGGCCGGACTTGGTCGGTGAGGCGCCCTTGACGATCTGCAGGTACAGCGGGAGCGCCGCGATCCCGCCGAACAGCCCCATGCCGACGACGACACCGACCGCCGAGGTCAGGCCGAAGGTGCGGTTGCGGAAGAACCGCAACGGGATCAACGCATCGTCACCCAGGCGGGCCTCGGCCGCGACAAAGGCGGCCAGCCCGGTCACGCCGACGACGTAACACAGCAGCGCCCGGCCCGACGTCCAGCCCCACGACCGGCCCTGCTCCGCGATGATCAGTAACGGCACCAGCCCGACGGTGAGGGCGATGGCGCCGGGCCAGTCGATGCGATGCTCGCGGCGCGTGTGCGGAATGTTCAGCACCTTGTTCACCACGACCAGCGCGACCAGGCCGATGGGCACGTTGACGAGGAAGACCCAGCGCCAGCCGGAGATGGTCAGGATGCTCGGCTGGCCGGCGAAGAAGCCACCGATCACCGGCCCCAGGACGC
>JBPCOB010000088.1:0-3058 GCA_051000715.1 Mycobacteriales bacterium | reverse complement strand
CCTAGGCCCGGCCGATCCCGGGCGCGTCAACGTGACGACGTAGCGGGACTACGTCCGACGCCGTACGCCGGTGGCCGGCCCGGCCGGTCAGATCAGGGTCAACTGCTCCACCTCCGGTCGAGGGTCGCCCTGCGGCTGCCACCGCGTGCCGCCGGCGGCGGGCCGGCCGAGGCCGTGCCGGTGCGGCGCAGCGGACCCGGTGGGCGGGCTTGACCGTCGGCCAATGCGCCGACACCGTCGTGCGGACGTAGCGCCGGTCGGCGCCTCACCCTCGGTCCCGTCCAAAAGAGATCGGGTCTTGCGTGACGGAGGCAGCACATACCGTGGCCACGGTCCAAGGCGAGGAGGGCGGCGATGTCGGCAACGCCCGATCCGCGGCGTCGCGGTCTCACGCCGCTAACGGTGCGCCAGGCCGAAGGCGGGATCCTGATCGACATGTCCGCGCTGCGCTGGTGCGACCCGGTGCACCTGGCCGCGGCCGCTGCCCTGGCCCGACACCACAGTCACAACGGCGGAGTGCGCTTGATCGCTCCGGCGAACCCTGAGGCTCGCTCCTACGTCGCGCGGATGCGCCTTGGTCGGGTCCTCGACGAACTCGGCGCCGGGCACGATCTGCCCGGCGCCCGCGAGCACGACCGGCGAGCCGACCTGCTGGAGGTCCGCGCGGTACACGACGAGGAGGACGCCGTCCGGCTGGCTCGCCTGGTGGCCCGGCGAGCCCGGCAGGAGGACCCGGAAGCGAGCAGCACGCTGTACGCGTGCGTGGTCGAGATGGCGCTCAACGTGGCCGAGCACGCTGGGGACACCGGGTACGTCGCAGCACAGACGCTGCCCCGCCAGGGATGGATGCGCTTCGCGGTTGCCGACACCGGGGTCGGCCTGCTCGCCACCCTGGCCGAGCGCGGCGCCGCTGACGACCGGGCGGCCGTCCGGCTCGCCCTGACCGGTACCAGCCGGTTCCCCCAACCGTCCCGTGGCACCGGCCTGCCGACGACTCGTCGCGTGCTGTTGCGCTCCGACGGCTGGCTGCTGCTCGCCTCGGGGACGGCGAGCCTGGTGGCCGCGGCGCCAGGAGACGTCCTGCACCAGCAGCGGCCGGCGTTTCCGGGGACGCTCGTACAGGGTGCGCTGCGGATCGCCCGGGACGTGTACGCCGGGGAGTAAACTCGCCGCTGACTTCGACGCAGTGCGGTGGTGGACCAGATGTACAAGTTGACCCTGCCCAGCATGGTGGCCAGTCGCGACCTCGCCAACCTGCTGGTGGACAAGTTCGACGGTGACCTGCGCGACGCCGAGGTAGTGGTCGACGCGCACCGGCTGATCAACGCCAGCCCGTCCTTCTCCGCGGAACTCGTCTACCGCCTGCTGGGCGTGGAGGGCGCCCGCACGCTGGAGGTCTACCGCGCGCCGTCCTCGTTCGTCGAGTACCTGCAGGACGCGGCCGACCGGCTCGGCTTGGGTGACCGGCTGGTCATGATCCGACCCCAGGCGGTTTCGGCCCGGCTCTAACGTCGTCGACGGCGCCACCACCCGGGCACCGTCAGCTCCTCACCGATCAACTTGTTCAACCGCACCCAGGCGGCCTGGGTTTCGGCCGCGCTCACGTCGGCGCCGCCGAGGAACGACGACCGGGCCGCCTCATGCCAGCTCAAAGCCGCGGTGACCACGGCCGGCGACTCGACTCTGGCCAGATGCAGGGCCAGCAGCGCCTCCGCATCGACGTGCGCGGCGGTGGCCCGGGGATCGTCAGGCAGATCGACTTCGGACCCAACCGGAACCTCGGTCGCATTGGTCTGGAGCGCGGCATTGAGTCGGCGTAATGCGACCCGGACCGCCAAGGCGGCATCCTGCAGGTCGAGCAGGGCTGCGCGGCGACGTTCGTACACCCGGTTTCGGTGCTCCAGAGCCCACGTCGAGAGCTGCGCGACCACGGCGAGAACGACGGCGACCGACGCCGTGATCACCGCCGCGGTCACCGAGGTCTGACCCAACTGTCGCACCTCCCGGATAGCGTCCGAACGTGCACTCACATGATCACATCGAAGTGCGGGGCGCCCGCGCCGCGGCGGCTGACTTCTAGCCTGTACGACATGGACATCGAAGGTCGCGACATCGGCTCCGGGGTCTCGGTCATCCGCGAGTACACCGATGTGGTGGGCGCTGGCCCGCGCCTGCACCGCCACCCCTACACCGAGACCTTCGTGATCATTGCTGGGCATGCTCGCTTCACGCTGGGCGACGAGCGGCGCGACGGCGGTCCGGGCGACACGCTGGTCGCCCCGGCCGGCGTACCGCACAAGTTCGAGGTCCTGGGTCCTGGCGCATACGAGTCGGTGCACATCCACGAAAACGACCACTTCGTCACCGAATGGCTCGAGTAGCTGCCGCGGCCCTGGACAAGCCCACCGACCCGTGTGACGGTCGGCTGAACGCACCACACCACGGGGACTCGCCGCACCACGGGAGTAAACGTTGCTCGCTCGGACTCGGACGCAGCGGCGAATCGCCGGCGTTCTCGGCGCCACCGCCTTGGCCCTCGGCGGGCTGGGCGTCGACGCCGCGGCCGCCGATCCGGCCCTGGGCACGGTGACGGTCGCGCCGGCGACGGTGGTCAGCGGGACCAGCGCGGATCTCACGTTCAGCTACACCGCACCGGGCAGCGCTGTGCGGGGGCTGGTGGCGATCCGCGTGCCCGCCGGCTGGAGCGCGCCGCAGGCCGGCGATCCGGCCGGGCGGGGCTACGTCGCCGTCGGGCCGGGCACGTGTTCGCGGGCGAGCCTGGTTTCGATCGCCGCCGAGCCGAGCGGCGCCACGCGGGTGACGACCTCGATGCGCTGCCCGGCCGGCGCTTCCTATTCCGTAGGCTACGCCGCGGCCGTCGTGCCCACCCCGTTGGGATCCACCCGGTTCACCGCCGCGGTCGAGTTGAGCGACTCGGGAACGTTCCGCCCGTTGACGCCGGTGCCGGCCGTGACGGTCGTGGCCCCCAGCTGGACTCCGACCGGAAACCTGGTACCAGACGTCTACCCCGTGCAGGACGCGATCCGGCTGCTCGACG
>JBPCOB010000087.1:0-11914 GCA_051000715.1 Mycobacteriales bacterium | reverse complement strand
CGGTGGGCGATACTGGGATCGAACCAGTGACCTCTTCCGTGTCAGGGAAGCGCGCTACCGCTGCGCCAATCGCCCTCGCTCGTGCTCTGCGGCCGTACGGTCGTGCGTGATCGTACGAGGCGGAGACGGGAATCGAACCCGTGTACAGGGCTTTGCAGGCCCTTGCCTAAGCCACTCGGCCACTCCGCCAGGACCCGGCTCGCCGGCCCCGCTGGAGCCGTCGAGGGGCACCGTTCGAGCGGACGACGGGATTCGAACCCGCGACCCTCACCTTGGCAAGGTGATGCTCTACCAGCTGAGCCACGTCCGCATGCCCGGACATGGTCGCCCGGACGAGTCCGAAACTCTACAGGTGCGCAAGGGGCAGGGTCGACTGTCGCCAGGTCCGCCCTGTCAACGCTCCGATCCCTCTCCGCCGTGCGTCTGCTGGGCCAGAAACCGCTCCAGCTCGGCGCCGAGCTCGTCGGCCGTCGGCAGCCGCCGCTCACCGTCACCGAGGAGATCGTCCCGCCCCCGCTCCGCGACGAAGGCGTCGTACTGAGTCTCCAGGGCCGCCACGACGGATGCGACGTCGGTCGACTGCGACACCTGCTCCCCGATGTCGGTGCGCACCCGCTCGGCCGCCAGCCGCAGCTCCTCGGTCGGCAGAAGCAGGCCGCTGACCTTCGAGGTCACCTCGAGGAGGGCCTGCGCTGCGGCCGGATACTCGATCTGGGCCACGTAGTGCGGCACGTGTGCGGCGAAACCCGCGGCGTCGTGGCCGGCCTGGCCGAGCCGGTACTCCAGCAGGTGCCCGGCGCTGGCCGGTACCTGGACGGCATTGATCCAGGGCTCGAAGCCGGCGACCAGCTCGGGACGGGTGGCGTGCGCGGTGACGCCGACCGGTCGGGTATGCGGGACTGCCATCGGGATGGCATCGAGACCAACGGTGAGCCGGACGCCGAGCCGCGCCACCAGCGTCTGCAACGCCGTGGTGAAGCGCTCCCACTGCGCGTCGGGCTCGGGACCGTCGAGCAGTAAGAACGGCGTACCGGCCCCATCGCGGAGCACATGGATCGCGAGCACCGGATCGTCGTAGCTCTCCCAGTGGTCGCGCAGGAACAGCATCGGCGGCCGGCGAGCCCGGTAGTCGAAGAGCTGGTCGACGTCGAAGGTCACGAGCGGCTCATGGGGAAGCGTGCTCATGAGGTGGTTGCGGGCGAGCTGGCGCGCACCTCCGGCGTCGATGAAGCCGGTCATTGCCTGCACCAGCACGGGTCGATCCAGCTCGGCGGTAGTGCCGGCCAGCTCGTAGAGCGCCTCCGGGTCGAGCACCAGAAACTCCTCTGCTCCGCCGTCGGCCGCATCTCGCCGTTCGCGACAACGCATACCGGCGTCCGATCCATCCAACAACCCTGCACGCAGTAAGTTCCAGCCATGCGCACCGTGTTGATCACCGGCGACGCTCTGACCGTGCTCGACGTGGTGGAGGTAGCACAAGGCCAGGCTCGGGCCAAGCTCGGTCCGGACGTCGCCGAGCGGATGGCGCCGAGCCGGTCGGTCGTGGCGGCGGCGGTTCAGCGATCCGACGTGGTGTACGGCGTGACCACCGGCTTCGGGGCGCTGGCCGACGTCTCCATCGCCCGCGAGGACCTCGAACGGATGCAGCGCGCGCTGGTGCTGTCACATGCTGCCGGTGTCGGCGAGCCGCTGGCCGACGACGTGGTACGGGCGCTGCTGCTGCTGCGGGCGCGCACGCTGACCGCCGGTTTCTCCGGCGTACGCGTTGAGCTCCCGACCCGGTTGCTGGAGCTGCTCGAGCGCGGTCTGCTCCCCGTGGTGCCGAGCAAGGGCTCGGTCGGCGCGTCGGGTGACCTGGCCCAGCTCGCGCATCTTGCTCTGCCGCTGATCGGAGAGGGGCGGCTGCGCGCTGAAGGCAGTACCGAGCTCGTGGGCCGGCCCGCGGCGGAGCTGCTGGAGGAGTACGGCATCGAGCCGATCGTCCTCGAGCCCAAGGAGGGGCTGGCGCTGCTCAACGGCACCGAGCCGATGCAGGCGCTGCTCGCCTTCTCGGTCGCCGACGCCGAGCTGCTGGTGAAGGCCGCGGATGTCTGCTGTGCCCTGTCCGTCGAGGCGCTGCTGGGAACCGACCGGCCGTACGACGAGCGGGTGCAGGCCCTGCGCAGGCATCCGGGCCAGCTGGCGAGCGCGGCCAACCTGCGCGCCCTGCTGCGCGACTCTCCGTTGCTGGCCAGCCACCGACACAGCACCCACGCGGTCCAGGACGCCTACTCGCTGCGCTGCGCCCCCCAGGTGCACGGGGCGGTTCGAGACGTTCTGGCGCACTGCCGGCGGGTGCTGGAGACCGAGCTCGGCGCGGTGGTGGACAACCCGGTGATCGTCGCTGGTTCGGACGGCTCGGGCTTCGAGGTCATGAGCACCGGCAACTTCCACGGGGAGCCGCTCGCCTTCGCCGCCGACATGCTGGCGATGGCTCTGGCCGAACTGGCCTCGATCAGCGAACGCCGGGTGGACCGGATGCTGGATCCGGCCTTCTCCCGGGGCCTGCCGCCGTTCCTCGCGCCGCACGCGGGCACCAACTCCGGCTACATGCTCGCCCAGTACACCGCGGCCGCAGTCGTCAGTGACAACAAGGTGCTGGCCCACCCCGCCAGCGTCGACACGATCCCGACCAGCGGGAACCAGGAGGACCACGTCTCGATGGGATGGGGCGCCGTTCGCAAGCTGCGGGAAGTGGTGGCCAATGTCCGGACGACCCTCGCCGTCGAGCTGGTGTGCGCGGCGCAGGGCATCGACCTGCGCGCCGAGATAGCCTCGCCAGCGGCGGCGACCGGCGCGGTGCACGCGCGGCTGCGCCGGGAGATTCCGCGGATGGACGTCGACCGGGAGGTTGCCCAGCAGCTGGCCGTGGCCGACGCCTTGTTATCCGAGCTGGTCGGCGCCGCCCAGGCGGTCACCGGCCCGCTCGCGTGACACGCTGAACCCGCCGAGGACCGTGGCGTCGAGACGGAGGGGCGCATGCAGGGAGCCCGGGTCGTCCGCGCACCGCGCGGACCCGAGTGCAGCGCCCGGTCGTGGGGCGCCGAGGGTGCGCTGCGCATGTTGCACAACAATCTCGACCCGGAGGTCGCGGAGCGGCCGGACGACCTGGTCGTCTACGGCGGCTCCGGCAAGGCGGCGCGCGACTGGCGGTGCTTCGACGCGATCACCGAGACGCTGCGGACCATGGCGCCGGATGACACGTTGCTGGTCCAGTCCGGCAAGCCGGTCGGCGTCGTACGCACGACCGGGACGGCGCCGCGGGTGCTGATCTCGAACGCCATGGTGGTGCCCAAGTGGGCCACGCCGGAGTACTTCCGCGAGCTCGAAGACCTCGGCCTGACGATGTACGGCCAGATGACCGCGGGCTCGTGGATCTACATCGGTACCCAGGGCATCCTGCAGGGCACCTTCGCGACCTTCGCCGAGGTGGCCAACGCGCACTTCGGGGGCAGCCTGGCCGGCCGGATCGTTCTGACCGCAGGCCTGGGTGGCATGGGCGGCGCCCAGCCGCTGGCGATCAGCGGCAACGGCGGGGTCGCCCTGTGCGTCGAGGTCGACCCTGCCCGGGCGCAGCGACGGCGGGACAACGGCTACCTGGACGAGATCGCGGACTCCCTCGACGACGGGATCAAACGGGCGGAGGTCGCGCGGCGGGAACGACGGCCGGCGTCCATCGCGGTAATCGCCAACGCGGCCGACGTCCTGCCGGAGCTGCTGCGCCGGGGCTTCGCTCCGGACGTCGTCACCGACCAAACCAGCGCCCACGACCCGCTGGGGGGCTACGTGCCCAACGGGCTGTCGCTGGCCGACGCCGAGGAGCTGCGCCGGTCCAAGTCTGCCGAGTACGTCGAGCGCGCGAAGGACGCGATGGCGGCGCACTGCAGGGCGATGCTGGCCTTCGCGCGGGCCGGCGCCGTGGTCTTCGACTACGGCAACGGGCTGCGGGGTCAGGCCCACGACGCCGGCGTGACCGACGCCTTCGACTATCCCGGCTTCGTCGTTGCCTACGTTCGCCCGCTGTTCGCCCGGGGCGCCGGGCCCTTCCGGTGGGCCTGCCTGTCCGGCGATGCGGGCGACCTGGCAGCCACCGACGACGCGGTGCTCGCCGCCTTTCCGGACGACGAGCCTCTGCACCGATGGATCCGCTTCGCCCAGGACCGGGTGCTGGGCCAGGGGCTGCCGAGCCGGATCTGCTGGCTGGGGTACGGCGAGCGCCACGTGGCCGGGACCGCCTTCGACGACCTGGTCGCCGGCGGCGTGCTCCGGGCCCCGGTGGTGATCGGCAGGGACCACCTGGACGCCGGCTCGGTCGCCTCTCCCGAGCGGGAGACCGAGGCGATGCGGGACGGCTCCGACGCGATCGCCGACTGGCCCATTCTCAACGCCCTGCTCAACACCGCCTCAGGCGCCTCCTGGGTCTCTGTGCACCACGGCGGCGGGGTCGGCATCGGCAAGTCGATCCATGCCGGCGTCGTGGTGGTCGCGGAGGGCAACCGAGAGAGCCGCGAGCGGGTGGAGCGGGTGCTGACGAACGACCCGGCGAGCGGCGTACTGCGGCACGCCGACGCCGGTTACGAGATCGCGCTGGACACCGCGAAGGACGTCGGCGTACGGATGCCGCTCGAACCGGGCACCCGGGCGCCGTCCTGGCAGGCGTGACGGCACCGGCCGGCGACCTGCTCGTCCGCGGGATAGGCCGGCTGCTCCCGATGACGGGCCCGCCGGTCGAGGACGCGGCGGTCCTCGTCCGGGACGGCCGGGTCGCCTGGACCGGTGCGGAGCGGGAGCTGCCTGCCGGTATAGCGGAGCTGCCCGAACTGGACGCCGGTGGAGCTGCCGTGCTGCCGGGGTTCGTCGACCCCCATACCCACCTGGTCTGGGCCGGCAGCCGGCGGGAGGAGTTCCTCGCGAGGGCGGCAGGCGAGCGCTACGACGGCGGCGGAATCGGGGTCACGGTGGCGGCTACCCGGACGGCCGGCAGCGATGAACTGGTGCGCCTCGCCACCGACCGGGCGCTGGCTGCGCTGGCCAACGGCACCACCACCATGGAGATCAAGACCGGGTACGGGCTGAGCCGCGACGAGGAGCTGCGGCTGCTCGACGTCATTGCCAGGGTGGCCGCGGCGGTGCCGGCGCGGGTCGAGGCCACCTATCTCGGGGCGCACGTCGTGCCGGCGGGCCGGAACCGCGACGACTACGTCGCCGAGGTGGTCGCGACGCTTCCGGAGGCCCGCCAGCGAGGGGCCCGCTGGTGTGACGTCTTCTGTGACCGGGGCGCGTTCTCGGTCGAGGAGACGCGGCGGATCCTGCACGCCGCCCGCGGCGCGGGGCTCGGCCTGCGGCTGCATGCCGACCAGCTGGACCGGATCGGGGCGGCCCCCCTCGCCGCCGAGACCGGCTGTGCCAGCGCGGACCACCTCGATCGCGTCGACGATGCCGGCGCCCGAGCCCTTGCCGCGGCCGGCACGGTCGGCGTGCTGGTCCCGACGGCGACGTTGTCCACCCGATCGGCCGACTGGGGACAGGCGGCGGTGCTGTCCGCAGCCGGGGTGACCATCGCGTTGGCAACCGACTGCAACCCCGGCACGTCCTGGTGCGAGTCGATGCCCTACGTGCTCTCGCTGGCCTGCCTCGGGCTGGGGATGACGGTCGCGGCGGCGCTGCGGGCAGCCACCCTAGGGGCTGCCGCAGCGTTGCGCCGCGGCGATGTCGGGCACCTGGGCGTCGGGGCGCGCGGGGACCTCGTCGTCCTGTCGGCCGCACACGAGGCCGACCTCATCGCGCACCTGGGCGGCCCTGGCGTCCGACGGACCGTTGTGGGGGGCGTTCCGGTCTGAGCCCGGGCTAGCGGTCGGACTCTCCGCCGAGCAGGTCGGACTCTCCGCCGAGCAGGTGCGCGAGCTCGGCGTCGAGGTCGAAGTAGTCGCTCTCGGCGCCGGTGGGCACCGCGGCGTAGGTGTTGGTCAGGAACTGGACCAGCCGGGGCAGCGGGACCTCGAACAGGGCCCGGCCCGACGGCGAGGACAGCGCGAGGCAGACCACCGGGCGCCCGCTGGACCGCGACGGCCAGACCGAGACATCGCCCTCGCCGGCCGGCTGCGAGACGCCGTCGGTCAGCAGCTGCCGGGCGAAGGTCCATTCGACGACGCCGGCCTCGCCGGTGCGAAAGCTCACGCTTACGGCGTACGGGGAGCATGCCTCATAGCGCAGATCGGCGTTCACCGGGACGCTGGCCATGCCGGGCACGACCAGCCTCAGCTCCAGCTCCGACTTCACTGAGACGGGACGAGCGCTCATCGGTCAGCCCTTCCAGGGTCGTGCCCCGCCGGCTGCCGGAGGGGCGTTCGCACTGCCTGTCGACGGCTAACTTCGCCGTCGCCTGTCGGAGTCCTCCTTCGGCGAGTACGTTTCTTGAAAGGGATCGATACCGGGCGCGGTCGCCATCCGGTCAGGCGGCAGATTCGAACAAGGGACGTGAGGGCCGCTGCAGTGACCATGATCCGGGGCGCCAGCGCCGGCTACGGGGGATACGAGGACGCGTCGCTCGTAGCCCTGGTCTCGCAGCGTGACGGCCGAGCCCTCGACACGATCTACACCCGCTACGGCAGAGCCTGCTACTCACTGTCCCGGCGGATCGTCAACGACGACTCCCTGGCTCAAGACGTCGTACAGGAGGTCTTTCTGGCGCTATGGCGGGGGGCCGGCCGGTACGACCCCGCGCGCGGCGGCTTCTCTACCTGGCTGCTCACCCTGACCCATCACAAGGCCGTGGACCTGGTACGCCGGGAGGAGAACCTCCGCAAGCGGCGTACGACCGCAGATGTGCTCGAGGCCCGCGTCTCCGAGGGGCCCCAAGTTCATGACGAGGCGTGGTCCTCGCTTCGGCAGGAGCGGGTGCGGGCCGCGCTACAGACCCTGCCCGCGCCGCAGCGCGAGGCGCTGGCGCTGGCCTACTTCGGTGGCTACACCCAGCGCGAGATCGCCGGTCTCACCGGCACGCCCTTGGGCACCGTGAAGACCCGGATGCTGGCGGGCATGCGCCGCATGCGCGATCAGCTGGTCGGGCTGAACGACGGTTCGCCGGCCGATCCGGACTACGGGGCGACGCCATGAGCAGTTCGATGACGGACAACGGTCATGACACCTGGGCGGCGCTTGCCGTGGGACACGCCTTGAACGCGCTGGAGCCCGAGGACGAGGAGTCCTTCCGAAACCACCTGCCCGGTTGCGACGCCTGCGCCGGCGTGGTGGCCGAAACTCAGGTCGTGATGGGGGATCTTGCCTACGCCGTCGAGCCGGTCGACCCCCCGCCGTCCCTGCGCACCGCGATCCGGGCCAGCATCGCCGACAGCGAGCGTCGGCCGGTCGAGACCCGGGTTCGGCCCGCGACCGTGTCGCGTCAGCGTCCCGCTCTCCGGCTGACGGCGCGGCCGTGGATGGCGGTCGCGGCCGGCCTGGCGCTGCTGATGTCGCTGTCGGTCTGGAACGTCGTGCTGCAGAGCCAGAACCGCTCGCAGGAACGCCGACTGGAACAGGCGGCGCTGATCACCGGCTGCCTGCACGAGGTGGGGTGTCGAACCGTACAGCTGCGGACACCCAACGACGACTCGCCCCGGGCGACCGCTCTGGTGCGGGCGCGGGATGTGCAGCTGGTGGTGACCGACCTGCCGCGAAACGACACCGACGCCGAGGTCTACGTCCTCTGGCAGCGGGTGAACCAGACCAAGTTCACGGCCTTGGACACCTTCGACATCACCCGGCCCGGGGTCACGGTGATCAGGGCGCACAGCCTGGCCAGCGCTGTCAACCGGCTCGGCGTTATCGCGGTGAGTCGGGAGCCAGGGCGGCGTGCGCCGGCCGCGCCGTCCGAGGTGGTCGCGCTCGGCACCATCGGCGCCTGAGCCGCGGCGGTACAGTGGGCGCTCGCCGGGTGACCGGCCGGGGCGTATGGCTCAGCGGTTAGAGCGCTGCCTTCACACGGCAGAGGTCCCTGGTTCGAATCCAGGTACGCCCACCGCCATGTCCGCGAGAGCCCGACGCCGGGGATATCCACTTACCTGTGCGCGACAACCTGGGCGCCCGCCGACCGTCTTGACGGGGCGCGTAGCCGCGAGATAGCCATGCGGGGTGGGTGAGATCGCGGTCGGCACGGCGTCCTGGACCGACAAGACGCTGCTCGCCTCCGGCTGGTATCCCGCAGACGTCGCCAGCGCCCAGGAGCGGCTCGCCTACTACGCCTCGCAGTTCCGGCTGGTCGAGGTCGACTCGACGTACTACACACCCCCGAACGAGCGCAACAGCGAGCTCTGGGTCTCCCGCACGCCGGCCGGCTTCACGTTCAACGTCAAGGCGTTCTCCTTGATGACTCAGCACCCCACCAGGCCCAGCGCGCTGTACAAGGACCTACGCCCGGAGGGTGCCAGGAAGAACCTGTATCCGAAGGACCTCGAGCCCGCGACGGTTGACGCGGTGTGGGAGCGCTTCCTTTCTGCCCTCGAGCCGCTGCAGGCGGCCGGCAAGCTCGGCGCCATCCTCTTCCAGTTTCCGCAGTGGTTCCCGATCGGCAAGCGCAACAAGCACTACCTGCTCGAATGCAAACGGCGCTGTGAGCCGATGCGGATCTGCGTCGAGTTCCGGAACAAGACCTGGCTGAGCGAGGACAACCGGGCCGAGACACTGGACTTCCTGACCTCCTACGCCGTGCCGTACGTCTGCGTCGACATGCCCCAGGGCTTTGCCAGCTCGGTGCCGCCGGTCTTGGCCGCCACCGCGGACCTGGCCGTGCTGCGCTTCCACGGCCACAACGACGACGGCTGGGAGAGCGGTGACATCTACCAGCGGTTCGGCTACCTCTACTCGGACGTGGAGATGGCCGAGTGGGCGCCGAAGGTCCGGCAGCTGGCCGAGTCGGCGTCCACCACGCACGTGCTGCTGAACAACTGCTACCGCAACTACGCCCAGGTCAACGCCCGCCAGCTGGCCGACCTGCTGGCCGCGGATGCAACGCTCAGCGGCCCCGAATCCGGGTGATCACCGGTCGCCTCGCAGCGGGACGGAGCCCTACGAGAGGTCAGCGGCGGGGCACCAGGGCGACATGGGTGTCGACGTACCGGTAGCCCAGTCGCTCGTAGAGCGGCTGACTGGCCCCGGTTGCGTGGATGACCGCAAGATCGGCACCACGCCGGGCGGCCAGGGCGCCCGCGGCGAGGGTCAGGGCGCTGCCGTATCCCCGGCGGCGGTACGCCGGCGGCACTGCGACCGCCGAGACATAGCCCGCGCCGACGACCTGCCGGAGCAGCGCGCAGCCGACGACCTGGTCACCGACGCGGCCGACGAGATGGCCGAACGCCGGATCCGCGACGTCCTCCGCAGCGATCAGTGCGCCGGCCAGCTCCATCCCGAGGCCGGCGCCGGCGTAGGCCGCTACGAACTCCGCGCGGCCCTCCGGGTCGGTTGCCAGCGCGATCTGCAGCCCGGGATCGGTACCCGCCGGCCCGGGTAGCGGCATCGCCAGGGCCGGCAGCTCGAAGTCCGGCGCCAGGCCCAGCTCGTCGAGGGGCAGGCGCGCCACCGCGCCGGCTCGGACGAAGACGGCGTACGACGACGACCGGCGGGCGAGCCAGCCGACCGCCGCGGAGATCGCCGCCGGGTCCGGCCGCCGGTGCAACGCATGTGCGGACGTCGCCCAGGGCGGTGGCAGCCCGAGGGCCGCCACCGGAATGCCGGCCACCACGGCGGACGACCGGGTCGGGGGACGGCTCGCATGCAGTGCCACCGCGTCGGACCAGACGCGCGCGACCCGGTCAGCCAGGGTTGGCACCGCACCTCCCGTCGCGCGTCTCGACGATCGCCCCGGTGTAGCTGGTGGCTGACCCCGGGGTCAAGGCCTGCCGCGGTGGCCCGCGGAGGCGAAAACGAGTCGGGCGACCCACGAGTGGTCGCTAGCATCGGGGGCCCAGCCCGGCACCGCAGCCTGGCGTCGTCCGGCCAAGGAGCCTCGGTGAGCGTCGCCCCCAGTGCCGTCGATGGCGACGGGCTCGTTGTGGCAGCCGGGACGAAGGCCGGTGACGCTCTTCGTGCGGCGGGGGTGGCGGCGGCCATCGTGGTCCGCGACGCCGAGGGCAACCTGCGCGATCTGGACTGGGCGCCGTCGACCGAAACCGCCGTCGTACCGGTGCTGATGGGTAGCGCGGACGGCCGCGCGGTGCTGCGGCACTCGGCGGCGCACGTGATGGCGCAGGCGGTGACCGACCTGTTCCCGGCCGCCAAGTGGGCGATCGGACCGCCGGTCGAGAACGGCTTCTACTACGACTTCGACGTCGGCCGACCCTTCACCCCAGAGGATCTCGAGCGGATCGAGGCCCGGATGATGGAGATCATCTCGGCCGACCAGACCTTCGCCCGCAGGGCGGTGGGGCTCGAGGAGGCGTCGCAACTCTTCGCCGACCAGCCGTACAAGCTCGAGATCCTGGAGCGGGCTCGCGCCGGCGCGGTCGAGGGTGAGGAGGCGGTGGATGCCACCGGCCCGGACCTCACCGTCTACGACAACGCGGTGGACGGCGCGCTGGCCTGGACCGACCTGTGCCGTGGCCCACACGTCCCCTCCACCGCGTGCGTCCCGGCGGTCAAGCTGATGCGCACCGCGGCGGCCTACTGGCGCGGCGACGAGCGCAACCCGATGCTGCAGCGGATCTACGGCACCGCGTGGGAGTCCGAGGAGGCGCTGAAGGAGCACCTGCGGCTGCTCGAGGAGGCCGAGGCCCGCGATCACCGCCGGCTCGGCGCCGAGCTGGACCTCTTCTCGTTCCCGGAGGAGCTCGGCAGCGGCCTCGCCGTCTTTCACCCCAAGGGCGGGGCTGTACGCAGGGCGATGGAGGACTACTCGCGCCGCCGGCACGACGAGGCCGGCTATGACTTCGTCAACAGCCCGCACATAACCAAGGAAGGGCTGTTCCAGACCTCCGGACACCTGCAGTGGTTCGCCGAGGGGATGTTTCCCCCGATGGAGATGGAGGGGGCGCGCTACTACCTCAAGCCGATGAACTGCCCCTTCCACATCCTGGTCTACCGGTCGAGCGGGCGGTCCTACCGCGACTTGCCGATGCGCCTGTTCGAGTTCGGCACCGTCTACCGCTATGAGCGCTCGGGCGTGGTGCACGGCCTGACCCGGGTGCGCGGGCTGACCATGGACGACGCGCACATCTTCTGCACCCGGGAGCAGCTCGCCGCAGAGCTGAAGAGCCTGCTCGAATTCGTGCTGGGTCTCCTACGAGACTACGGGTTGTCGGACTTCTACCTAGAGCTCTCCACTCGTGACGAGACCAGGGACAAGTTCGCCGGCCCCGACGCGGACTGGACCACGGCGACCGAGGCGCTGCGGGTGGCCGCTGAGGAGTCGCAGCTGGAGCTCGTGCCCGATCCCGGGGGCGCCGCCTTCTACGGGCCGAAGATCTCGGTGCAGGCCCGCGACGCGATCGGGCGGACCTGGCAGATGTCCACGATCCAGGTCGACGTCCAGCTGCCGGAACGATTCGGCCTGGAGTACCAGGCCGCCGACAACACCCGACAGCGTCCGGTGATGATCCACCGGGCCCTGTTCGGCTCGATCGAGCGGTTCTTCGGCGTACTCCTCGAGCATTACGCCGGTGCCTTCCCGCCCTGGCTCGCGCCGGTCCAGGTGGCGTGCATCCCGATCGCTTCGCGGCACGTCGACTACCTGCGCGGGCTGGCGGACCGGCTGCGCGGTGCCGGCGTACGGGTCCAGGTCGACGAGTCCGACGAGCGGATGCAGAAGAAGATCGTCAAGGCCCAGCACGACAAGGTGCCGTTCATGCTGATCGCGGGCGACCGCGACATCGAGGCGGGTGCGGTC
>JBPCOB010000086.1:0-12951 GCA_051000715.1 Mycobacteriales bacterium | reverse complement strand
GTCTCGCGCAGCTGGCTGAGCCCGCGGACCAGCCGCTGCAGCGAGACGGGGTCGGCGCTGCCGACCGCCAGGACGGTGTCGGCGGTGCCGAGGACGGCGAGCGTGGCCCCGTTGCGGCGGGGTGCGGCGGTGTCGTACGCGAGCTCCTCGTCCTGCTCCAAGGAGAACCCGCAGTCCACCACGGTGACCCCGGCCAGGCCGCGGGCCAGGCCCAGCACCACCTCCAGGGCGGCCGGGCGGAGCTCCAACCACCGGTCGGGCCGCGAGATACCGGTCAGCACCCGAAGCGAGGGGCTGACAACGGGGGCCAGCCGGGCAAGCGCCGCCAGGTCCAGGTGTCCGGCGTTCGCCAGCCTGGTTGCGGCGGCTAGCCCGGGCGCCTCATCGAGCAACCCCAGCACCTGAGCCACCACGCCGCCGTACACATCGGCGTCGACCAGCAGCGCGGGTGTGCCGAGCCGGGCGAGCTCCGCGGCGACGCCCACGGCGACGGTGGTTCGGCCGGGCGCACCGGTCGGCCCCCAGACCGCGACCACCCGACCGCCGCCGGGCGGCAGGTCCGCGAGCTCGGCCTCGGCGGGCAAGGGTGGCTCGGGCAGGTCGGGCAGTGCCGACCGGGGGTCGCCGAACTGGCGGGGAGCGCCACCGTCCGCCGTGCCAACGAGGACGGCCTGCAGGACCGCCGCCGAGATCGCAGCCGGACCGGAATCGGCCGCGAGCACGGCCGGGACGCCGAGCTGGCGCAGCCGCCGTTCGGCGTCCTCGTCACCCGGCGGCACCAGTCCGACCACCGCGACACCGGCGGCGGCCAGCCGGGCCAGGGCGTCCCGGTCGAGCCGGCGCAGGTCAGCGGAGAGCAACGCCGCGCGCGCCGTACCGGTGACGGCGGTGGCCAGCAGGTCCGCGAGGTCCACGCATCGGCGTACGACGAGAACTCCGAGGTCGTCGCGCTCCAACGCCGAGACCAGGTCGGCCTCCCACAGCCCGTCGGTGACCGCGGTCAGGACCGGGACCCTCATGGCGACGACGCGGCCGGGGAGGGGGGCTGACCAACGGTCTCGGGCGGCACCCGGACCAGGTCGATGGCTCCGGACTGCCCGGCGGCGACCACCGCGGCCACGCTGGAGAGCGGCACCCGAAGGACCACGCCGGTCTCGTCGCCGGCAGCGAGCCGGGATCCGCCCCGGTCGGACACCGAGTCGACCGTCACCCTGGCCAGCACCAAAGCCGGCGTGGCCGGGGCGGCCTTCGTCCCGGGGCTGAGGTAGACATCGACCAGGTCGCCGTGGCCAAGTCCCGGTGGGAGGTGGTGGCGGCGTACGGGCAGCGTCACCAGCCGGACCGGGGTGGCGGCCGCTTCGCCGGTGACGGCCAGCCGTGGCAGCAGCTCGTCTGCACCCACCGGCCGAAGCAGCACGTAGCCGGCCGGCTTAGGACCGTCGGCGGATACGTACCGGTCACCGCTGCCGAACAGCCGCACGCGTGCCACCCGCAGGTCGCCGTCGACCAGCGCCGTGCCGGCGGCCAGGTCGCGGGTGGCCGCGTAGACCGGAACGGAGGTGTCGGCACCCGATAGCACCCGGGCGCCGACCACCACCGAGGTGAGCACCAGCAGCAGTCCTAGGACCAGCCGCCGGTCCAGCCAGGAAGGGGCCCGCAACCGGGACGCCCGCGGCGACGGCAGGTCGGACACCGGCGGCCCCCGATCGCGGCTCGCGCCCTGCGGGCCGCGATCGAGACAATGCCACTCGGGCGCATCGGCCGACCGGTTCTCCACAGGTCTGGCCCGCTTCGGGCACGGCGGCGGCCGAAAACGCCAGCTGCGAGGCACACTGATCGCGACGTCCGGCGTACGCCGTTCCAGGTCCGGAGGAGGGGTTCGCGGTAGTGAACGGGCGGTTTCTGCTGCTCTCCGATGTGGCGGAGATGCTCAACATCAGCGCTGCGCAGACCTACGCGCTGGTCCGGTCCGGCGAACTGCCCGCGATCAAGGTGGGCGGCCGGGGCCAGTGGCGGGTCGAGCGCGTGCAGCTCGAGTCCTACATTCGGCGGGCCTACGACGACACCCGGCGGTTCCTCGATGAGCATCCATACGGCCGAGGGGAGATCGCCCCGCCCGATGGCGAGTCGGCCTGATCCCGCGGTCATGTTGACCGCACGACCGCCAGCGCGGTGAGCGGGATGGTCCGCACCATCCGAACGTCGCGGGCGCGGCGCGGCTCCCCGGCGGGGTGCTCGGCCAGCTCGACATAGTCGGCCCCGACCCGGTCCAGGGTTCCGGTGACGGAGGTGGCGTCGACCAAGGTGATCGTGACGCCCACCCGGCCCCTGGTCAGCCCGCGAAGGGCGAACCGCAGATCGAGCCGCATGGCCACCTCGCCCTCGCTGCCCGGCTCGTCGGAGCGACCGCCGAGCCCGGTGACCGAGAGAATCCCGGCCGCGGCCACCAGAGCTTCCCGCCCCGGAATTTCGGTCAGCAGCAGCCAGTCGGGCCCCACCGCGGCGAGCCGTCCGGCGAGCGCCGTACCGCCCGCCGTCGCAACGACGAGCGGATGGCCGATGGCTGAGCGCAGCCGGTCGGCGAGCCGCAGGCGCCCCACCTCCCGCCGGCTGCGGTCGGCGACCTCCGCGGCCAGCTCCGCGGCCTCGGCCGCCTCCAGCTGTGCATCGAGGTCGGCGAACAGGCTCTCCCAGCGCACCTGACCCCCATTCCTGCGCGGCATCCCCCACCCTCCGTGCGTTGTCAACAGGCACCAGTTGACTCGCGGTTGGGGCGGTACTAGAACCAACTGCACGTAAGTGGAGGCAAACACCATGACTGTAGTTCGTCAAGGCGGCCGGGGTAGCCAGATCACAACCCGGCGAGCGGGCCAGATTCTGGCTCTGACCGGGTTGGCCGGCGGGACTTGTGGGCTGGTGTGGGCCGGGCCCCGGCCCTCCGACCTGCCGCACACCCGGGCGGGACTGGCCAGCTGGCTGACCCGTACGCCGGTCGACGAGAGCATCGCCACGGTCGCCGGCCTGGCAGCCGAGATGTGCCTGGTCTGGCTCTGCCTGGGCGCATTGCTGGTCTGCCTCGGCCGGCTTCCCGGTCTCACCGGCCGGCTGAGCCGCGCTGTCGCGACGCGGGTCACGCCGCACGTCCTACGGCGGGCCGTTGAGACGGCGCTCGGCCTCACGGTGGCCACCGCCTCCATATCAACCACCGTTGCGCCGGCCCTGGCGGACAGTCCGGGCTCTCGGTCGGTCGCCACCGCGTCGCCGGCGCCCGAGCTGCCCTCTCTGGATCGACCCGCCAGCCGCCCCGCCGCACCCTCGTCCAGGCCGCGGACGCCACGTCCGGCGCTGGTGCCGATCCGGCCCGTGCAGGACCAGGTGGTGGTGGTACGCCGGGGCGACAGCCTGTGGGCCATCGCCGCCCGCCATCTCGGCCCGAGTGCCACCGACGCGGAGACCGCCGCAGCCTGGCCGCGCTGGTACGCCGCCAACCGTGCCGTCATCGGACCCGACCCCGACCTGCTGCTGCCCGGACAGCGGCTGCGGGCACCCGACTACTCGCCCACCACTGCTCAAGGGAGCCCGCGATGACCGTTACGGAACGGCTCGATCGGCCACTTGTTCGCCTGGCGGTGCGCCGCATCCCGGCCCGCCCGCTGGAGCCTCCGTACGACGACGAGGTGGACGCCCCCCCTCGAGTCGAGGCCACGGAGGGCGCCTTGGCGCTGGCCTTCCCGCTGCCGTCCGGGGTGTCGGCCACCCCTGAGGGGCCGACTCCCCTGCGCCTGGTTCCGCCGGCAGCCGAGGGGTCAGGGCCACACCAGACGGGTGGAGACGCCCTAGCCGCGCCGCGTCCGTGGGCCGGGCGGCTGGTTCAGGCGGTCGTCGAGGTGCTGGCAGGTGACCGGCCGGCCGCGCAGCTGGCCCGATGGACCGCGGCCGGCGTCTACTACGATCTGCAACGGATGGCCACGAGGGCCGCACGCGAACGAGCGGTGTTCGCGCAGCGACCGCCGGTCGACCTGGTGCGCTCGGTGCACGTCAGCGAGCCGGCGGACGGAGTCGCCGAGGTCTGCGCGCTGGTCGAGCGGGGGCAGCGGGCCCGGGCCTTGGCACTGCGGATCGAGGGCCGGGACGGGCGCTGGGAGTGCACCGCGCTGCGGCTGGTGTAGGTCGCCGCCGCGACGCGGGCACGGGTCAGCGGTTGCGGGGGTCGCCGTGGCAGCGCTTGAACTTCTTACCCGACCCGCACGGGCACGGGGCGTTGCGCGGGGTGTCCGACCCGACCACCTGACCGGGCCGGGCGCCTTCGCCTACGGCGGTGGCCGACATCGGACCGGCGCTCTTGGCCACGCCGGCCTCGCCGTCCACCGTCGGAGCGGAGTACTGCAGCCGGGACGGGCGGCGCGGCGTTCCCAGACCTGGCGATAGCACCTCGGCAACCTGCCGGTGGGCCTCGGAGGTCACCGGCTCCACCGCGGTGCTGGAGTCCTCGACGAAGGCGGCCGGGGCGCCGGATGCGACCGGCTCGGCCGCCACACCCACCGCCAGCGGCGATGCCGCCGGCTCGGGAGCCGGCGGCTCCTCGACGTTGACCTCGAGGTGGAAGAGGAAGCCGACCGACTCCTCCTTGATCCCGTCCATCATCGCGGCGAAGAGCTCGAAGCCCTCGCGCTGGTACTCCACCAGCGGGTCGCGCTGACCCATCGCGCGCAGGCCGATGCCCTCCTGCAGGTAGTCCATCTCGTAGAGGTGCTCGCGCCACTTCCGGTCGAGCACCGAGATCACGACCCGCCGCTCGAGCTCGCGGGTGACCTCGGCTCCCAGCGACTCCTCGCGCCGGTCGTACGCCGCCTGGGCGTCGGCGGTGAGCTCCTCGGCCAGGAACTCGGTTGACAGGGCCCCGCCGGCGCGCTCCTGGAGGTCCTCGTCCGTCGCGCCCACCGGATACAGCGTGCGCAGCGCGGTCCACAGCTTCTCGAGGTCCCAGTCCTCCGGATATCCCTCGCCGGTCGCGGCACCGACGTAGTCAGCCACCACGTCGTTGATCATGTGGCGAACCTGCTCGTGCAGGTCGGCGCCCTCGAGGACGCGGCGGCGCTCCGCGTAGATGACCATGCGCTGCTTGTTGAGCACCTCGTCGTACTTGAGCACGTTCTTGCGGATCTCGAAGTTCTGCGTCTCCACCTGCGTCTGCGCGGACCGGATCGCCCGGGTGACGATCTTGGACTCGATCGGCACGTCCTCCGGGATGTTGAGCCGGTCCATGATCGACTCGACCGCGTTGGCGTTGAACAGCCGCATCAGGTCATCGCCGAGCGAGAGGTAGAACCGGGACTCGCCCGGGTCGCCCTGCCGGCCGGACCGGCCGCGCAGCTGGTTGTCGATCCGGCGTGACTCGTGCCGCTCGGTGGCCAGAACATAGAGCCCGCCCAGGCCCACGACCTCGTCGTGCTCGGCCTCGACGGCCGCCTTGGCCTTCTCCAGCGCACCGGCCCAGGCGGCTTCGTACTCATCGGGATCGTCGACCGGCGACAGGCCGCGGTTGCGCAGCTCGGCGGCGGCGAGGAACTCAGGGTTCCCGCCCAGCATGATGTCGGTGCCGCGCCCGGCCATGTTGGTCGCGACGGTGACCGCGCTCTTGCGGCCGGCCTGGGCGACGATCTGCGCCTCCTTCTCGTGGAACTTGGCGTTGAGGACCTCGTGCGCCACCCCCCGGCGCTGGAGCAGCCCGGAGAGCAGCTCGGACTTCTCCACGCTGACCGTGCCGACCAGCACCGGCTGGCCCCGCTCGTAACGCTCGTTGATGTCGTCGACGACCGAGTCGTACTTCGCCTCCTCGGTCTTGAAGACCACGTCCTTCTCGTCCTTGCGGATCATCGGCCGGTTCGTCGGGATCGGTACGACGCCGAGTTTGTAGATCTTGGAGAACTCGGCGGCCTCGGTCATCGCCGTACCGGTCATCCCACCCAGCTTGTCGTAGAGCCGGAAGTAGTTCTGCAGGGTGATCGTGGCGAGGGTCTGGTTCTCGTCCTTGATCGCCACACCCTCCTTCGCCTCGATGGCCTGGTGCATGCCCTCGTTGTAGCGGCGGCCGTAGAGGATCCGGCCGGTGAAGTCGTCCACGATCAGGACCTCGCCGTCGAGGACGACGTAGTCCTTGTCCCGCTTGTAGAGCTCCTTGGCCTTCAGCGCGTTGTTGAGGTAGCCGACCAGCGGGGTGTTGACCGCCTCGTAGAGGTTGTCGATGCCGAGATGGTCCTCGACCTTCTGCACGCCCGACTCGCTGATCGCGACGGTGCGCTTGCCCTCTTCGACCTCGTAGTCGGTATCCCGGACCAGCCGTGGCATGATCCGGGCGAACTCGGTGTACCACTTGGCGCTCTGCTCGGCCGGACCGCTGATGATCAGCGGCGTACGGGCCTCGTCGATGAGGATGGAGTCGACCTCGTCGACAATGCCGAAGTTGTGGCCGCGCTGAACGAGCTCCTCGGCTGACCACGCCATGTTGTCGCGCAGGTAGTCGAAGCCGAACTCGTTGTTGGTCCCGTAGGTGATGTCGCAGGCGTAGCTCGGGCGCCGCTGCTCGGGGGTCTCGTTGGCGAGGATGACGCCGACGGTCAGCCCGAGGAACCGGTGCACCCGGCCCATCCACTCCGCGTCGCGGCGGGCCAGGTAGTCGTTGACCGTGATGACGTGCACACCCTTGCCGGACAAGGCGTTTAGGTACGCCGGCAGGGTGCCGACCAGGGTCTTGCCCTCGCCGGTGCGCATCTCGGCGATGTTGCCCAGATGCAGCGCCGCGCCCCCCATCAGCTGGACGTCGAAGTGTCGCTGGCCGAGCGTGCGCTTGGCCGCCTCCCGAACGGTCGCAAAGGCCTCGGCCTGGATGTCCTCGAGCGTCTCGCCGTCGGCCAGCCGGGCCTTGAACTCGTCGGTCATCGCCAGCAGCTCGGCGTCGGTGAGCCCGACGAAGTCCCTCTCGATGACGTTGACCTGGTCGGCGATGGCCTTGAGCCGTCGGAGGATCTTGCCCTCGCCGGCCCGCAGAATCCTGTCGAGTACCACTCGGATGCGCTCCCGCCACTCTCGATCGGTCCGGTCCATGGTAGGCGCAGGCCGACCGGGGACCGCCCGCCGTCGATGAGCACAACGGGGCGCCGGTCGATGAGGTGCCCCGAGAGCGTCAGATGTAGAGTCCCGGCCCTCGTCGCACTCGAGGACCGCTGGTCAGAGACTCAGGACCACACGGAGTGCTGCGTCGACCTGTCTGAGCTCGTGGAAGGTGAGGCGTCCAGCGGCTGCTCCAAGTCGTTCTGGATCGACGGCGGTTGTCTGCTCGGCCAGGACTCGGGTCAGCTCTCCCTTGATCTGCACCTCCGGCCGGAAGCTGGCTGCTCGTGCCGCGCTCGATGTGGGCGCGACCAGCCAGGTGGACAGGGGAAGCAGGTCGGACTGGACGACCACGGCGTAACGCGACCCGGACTGCTCACGCCCGCGGCTCTCGAGGGGCGCCCGTAGTCGGTACACCTCACCACGCACGCAGGGTGTCCATGTCCCGCAGCAGCTGAGCGGCCTCGGCGCGGTCCTCTTGGTCAGCCGCCAATGCTGCCGCCTCAGTCCGCAGCCTGTCCTTGGCCCGGTTGTGAGCTGCGTCGATCAACGCGGAGCGGACCGCCGTCGACACCGATGTGCCGTCCCGGGTCAGGACCGACAGGGCTCGTCGGGCGTCCTCGTCGGGTCGGAAGGTGATGCTCTGCGTCACGCTCCGAGCGTAACACCAACTGTAAGACGAGTGGCCGTCGGTCGTCGGTCTCCTGGGATCGCTGCCGGCGGAGTTGACGGCGATCGGTAAGGCGCTCGGGTTGTCCCGGCGGAGGCACGCCGCCCAGAAGCAGCCTCGCCACGATGTCGCGGATCTGGTTCTTCACCTTGCGAACAAGCAGTGACCTCAGGTCTCGAGCCGGATGACGCCGTAGGCGTAGCCGCGTCGCCGGTACACCACGCTCGGCGCGTTCATGGCGGCGTCGATGAACAGGAAGAAGTCGTGACCGACCAGCTCCATCTCGAACAGCGCCTGGTCCATGGTCATCGGCTCACCCCGGTGCACCTTCTCCCGTACGACGAGAGCGGCCGCGCCGTCCGCGCCCTCCAGCCCATCGGCCGGCGAGCTGTGGTCGGCGGCCGCCGGGGCCGTGGGCATTGGTGGGGTCGTCTCGGCCGCGAGGGGGGCCAGCGCCGCGGCGACCGAGACGGGCGTGCGGCTGCCGTGGTGCACCCGGCGCCGGTCGGCCGCCCGGCGCAGCCGGGACTGCAACTTCGCCACGGCGAGGTCGAGGGCGGCGAGCGGGTCGGCGGCGGCCGCCTCCGCACGGATGACCGGACCGCGCGAATGGCAGGTCAGCTCCACGCGCTCGGAAACCGCCGACTGCCGGGGGTTGTGCTCGCGGGAGATCTCCACGTCGAGCCGGACCACCTTGTGGTCTAGCCGGTCCAGCCGGGACAGTTTCTCGGTGGCCTGCTGGCGGAAGCTCTCCGAGACATCGGTGTGCCGGCCCCGGACGACGATCTCCACGTGGGTCCTCCTCCGCTGCCGGATCCCTGCGACGCCCGCCCGGCCGACCTGGTCTTCGTCCCCACATCCGCCTGCTGAGGGGTTCGCGGCACCGCTGCCACTACCGCCCTTCTCCCGGGCCGGGGGGCATCGGACCCTCCGGTGGGGCAGGACTGACATCTAAGCCGCACCGTGATCGGTCGACGAGAAGTCGCCTTACGTGGGCCGTTTCGCCTGCGGCTGGCATCGGCTTGCCGAACCGGCCGGACGGACATCGCCGCCGGTGTCGGTTCGACGCAACCACGGACCCGGGCGGGCGCCATCGGTCAACGCTAGCCCGCCGACACCCGGTTGTGCAGTGGGGGGACCCAACCGGCGAGGCGTCGCAGCTACTACGGCGGCGCCGGTGACGGGCAGCCCGACTGCCCGCAGCGCCCGCGCAGCCTCCGCCAGCGTCGCCCCGGTCGTGACCACGTCGTCCACCAGAACCAGCCGTCGGCCGGTCAGCAGCCGTACGCCGGAGAGCCCCACGCCCAAGGCGCCGGCCAGGTTGCGGGCTCGGCCCGCCGCGTCGAGGCCAGCCTGGTCGGCCACCCGGCGGGTGTGCCGCAACACCGGCGCCACCGTCGCGTCGGCTCCGTTCCGTCGCAGCTCCGCCGCCGCCCGTCGGGCGATCCGCAGCAACGGATCGTGACCGCGCGAACGGACTGCGGCCGGGCGGGAGGGCATCGGCACGAGCACTGTCGGCACGGCTGGTCCACGGTGTGGACCGGACCCGGCCGGGCGAGCCACCGCTGGTCCGGCCGCGACCGGACCCACGGCCCGGGCCAGCGCCGCGCCCAGCGGTCGGACCAGCCCGTGCCGGCCATGCTCCTTGTAGGCGACCACCAGCGCCTGCGCCCGGCCGGCGTACGCCGCGACCGCGATCACCGGCGGCAATCCGGCCGGAGCCGGCCGGGGAAGAGCGGGCTCAGGCGGGTCCAAGAGCGAGGACAGGCAGTCGGGACAGGCCGGCCGGGTGTGGACCCCGGCAAGGCCGCAGCCGGGACAGGACGTCGGCAGCACCAGGTCGATCAGCTCGGCGAGGAGGTTCAGGCCCACCTCGCCAGTCTGGTTCGGGCCGGTCGCCGCCGCCGTACCGGAAAGGTCGGTGGTGGACGGCCGCGGCCGTTGTGGACACGCCGTCCCGCAGCACGTCTCGACGCATCCCACCGGATTCCCCGCGTGCCGCAGGCCGCATGGGTAGATCGCTCAGCTCGACCAGGTGGGATCGGTGCCGACCGCGACCGGGAACCAGGCCCCGCCGCCGCTGCGGTAGATCGAACCACCGGCCGCCGCGAGCAGGTCAGCGCCGGGGCCGGCCGCGAGGCGGCCAGCACCGCCGGGGGGAAGGCCGCTGGTCGTCACCGCGGTCGTTGTCGACCCGTCCGCCGCCACCAGCCACGGCGTACCCGAACCCGCCACACCGATCCGGCCGAGCACCGCGACCCGGTCGCCGTCGGCCCACGACAGTGACGCGGGCCCGAGCAAGTTCACCGCCACCGCTCGGAACGCCTCCAGCGACAGCAGACCGCCCCGGTGCAGGACCACCCGGCCAACGACGAGTCGGCGGCCCGCCCCGGTGCCCACGACGGCGGCGGCCCGGGTGCCGTCCCGGGAGATCTTCAGCTCAGCCACCGGACCCAGTCGCAGCAGGTCGGTGGCCGGCACCACCGCGGCCTTGGCGGCGCCGAGCGGAAGCCGGAGTACGGCGGACGGCGTGCCCGTCCGGACGGTCCAGGCGGCACCCGACCGGTCCACCGAGGGGGCGGTGAGGCTCCCCCGCGGACCCGACATCCACAAACCGGGAAAGCCGCCTAGCGGCCCGGCGTACAGGGCGGTCGCCGTCGCGGTCGTCCGAAGCCACGCGACGACGCCGCCGCCTATCGCCGGCGAGCTCACCGGCAGTGCGCCACCGCGCAACGGCCCCGGCACGGCAGCACCGTCGAGCAAGCGGAGCCGGCCGCCCTGGACGAAGTAGGAACCGGCTTCGCGACTCCGGGCGTCCGGGTCGAAGGACGACCAGCTCGAGATCGGCTGCACGTCCGCGGCGTCCGGGGCACCGATGGGGGTGCCGTCGATCGTGATTCGTACGCCGGAGATGTCGGGCAGCTGCCGCAGGGTCCACACCAGCTGCGCCGACATGGCCGCCCGGGCCGCCGGACCGGCCCGGCCGGCCTCGGGCGAGAGGTTCACAACGACGGCCGTGCCCTCGAGCGGGACGTTGCCGATCAGCTTGGTCCCGGGGGGAAAGGCGGTGGTCACCGCCGGCGCCAGCCACCGGGTCGGTCCATCCAGCAACGCTCGTACCAGCGCGGTTGGCCGGCCACGTTCCGGCGCGCGGAGGAAGACGTGGTCCGGTACGACCACCCGCGCAGCGGGGTCGAGGAAGTAGGTGTAGACCGACCGCAGGTCGCGTTCGACGTCGGTCGGGGTGAGCAGCAGGCCGTCCGGGACGGGATCGGCCAGCCGCCAGTCAGCACCCTGCCGGACCAGCTTGAAAGGCGTAACGACCCGGCCGGGTGCGACGGTGTAGCCGCCGTGGGGATCGATAATGGCCAGGCGTGGTGCCGTCAAAGTGATCGTCCGCACCGGCCCCGAGGCGGGGACGGGTGGCGGTACCGCGCGGTTGGTCGGGTCGTAGACGGTGATGCCGCGGTCGGGGTCCCAATTCGTGGCCGCAGCCGGTGTCAGGTAGCGCTTGGCATCGGCGTGGTCATCGTCGAAGTTTGCCGACGCCCGAAGGAAGCCGGCCACCACATCGGTCGGGCCCTGACCGGCCCCCGGGGCGGGCGGCAGCACATGGATGTCGGAGTCTTCCAGGCCACCGGCACCCTGACCCAGCGCGCGGCCGTAGCGCACCGTCCCCGCGGAGGGGACTGTCGCACAAGCGCCGAGCGCACCAGCGGCGACCAGCCCGGCGGCCACCGCGAGGAATCGGCGGCGTGCCCGTTCAGCCACCGGGGTGGCCGGCGCGGAGAGCCGAGCGGGGAGCCATGGCGGCAGGACCGGCGGGCCGGGTGTGCCGGCGCCGGCCGTTCGCGGCCGCTCCGACGGTGACCGGCTCCAGCGGGAGCGGCGAGGTGCGCAGCTCCTCGCCGACCCGGCGCGGCACGGTGAGCCGGAACGAGCACCCCTGCCCCGGTTCGCCCCACACCTCGAGCCAGCCGCCGTGGAGGTGGGCGTCCTCCAGCGAGATCGACAGCCCCAGCCCGGTGCCGCCGGTAGCCCGGGCCCGGGCCGGGTCGGCGCGCCAGAACCGGCCGAAGACCATGTCTGCCTCGCCCGGGCGCAGACCGACGCCGTGGTCGCGCACCGTCACCGCGACCGCGTGGGCGTCGCCCGCCAGAGTGATCGCAATGGGGTCGCCCTCGCCGTGCTCGATGGCGTTGTGGACCAGGTTGCGCAGAATCCGCTCGATCCGGCGTGGGTCGACTTCGGCCACGACCGGACCAGGCGGCAGCTGCGGCCGCACGGTGCTGCCCCGGTGCTCGGCGAGGGCCTCACTGGAAGCCGCCACCCGGTGGACCAGGTCCCGCAGGTCGACCGGCTCCGCCTCGAGCACCGCGGCGCCGGCGTCGTGCCGGCTGATCTCGAGCAGGTCGGCGAGCAACGCCTCGAAGCGGTCCAGCTGGGTCTGCAGCAGCTCCGCCGAGCGGGCTACCGACGCCGGGAAGTGATCGCGCGAATCGTGCAGCACATCGGCGGCCATGCGGACGGTCGTGAGGGGCGTCCGCAGCTCGTGCGAAACGTCGGCCACGAATCGGCGCTGCACCCGGGAGAGTTCTTCGAGCTGGTGGATCTGGCGCTGCAGGCCGGCCGCCATCCGGTTGAACGACGTCGCGAGGCGGGCCAGGTCGTCCTCTCCCCGCACCGCCATCCGCTGCTCGAGCCGGCCCGCGGCCAGCCGCTCGGCGGTGCGGGCGGCGTCGCGGACCGGGCGCACCACCTGCCGGGTGACCATGGCGGCGATCCCGGCGAGCAGGAGGACCAGCGCCAGCCCGCTGAAGATCAGCGTACGGCGTACCAGGGCCAGGGTGTCCTGTTCCTGGCGCAACGGGAACAGGTAGTACAGCTCGTACGGGCTGCCGCCGACGCCGGTCAGCGGGGCCCCCACGACCAGCCCCGGCTCGGTCCTGCCGTCCTCGTGCCGCAGGGGGGCAAACGTCCACGCCTGCCGACCGGCGGCATCCCCGGTCACCGCCCGGCGCAGCCGCTCGGGGACGCTGGCAGCCGTGATGTCCCCGGACAGGCTCGTGCTGGCGGCCGAGGACGTGCTGAGCAGCGCCAGATCGTAGATGCCGGCCCGGCTCCCCCGGTTGGCCAGGAACTTGGTGAGCCCGTAGAGCTGGTCGTCCAGC
>JBPCOB010000085.1:0-4167 GCA_051000715.1 Mycobacteriales bacterium | reverse complement strand
CCCCCCGCGGTGGGGTCTTGGGTCCTGCCTTCCCCCTTTTCGCTGGGTTGGTCTCCGCAGACACCTTGCCGGTCGGCGCGGCACCTCTCCCGTACGTCGATGCACTGGTCGCCACCGCCGAGACGGTCCGGCCCGGGCGCGGACCAACCCCCTGCACGAGCACGGAGGAGATGGAGGTGGTGCTGCGCTGGCTCGAGACGCCCGGCACCAGGCTGGTCGAGCTGACCGGCGAATGGAGCTCGCCGGCGTACGGCGCCGCCGGCGCTCTTGTCGCGCTGCACCCGGTCACCGACCGGGCCGCCGTGACGCCGCTGGACGATCGGCGGCGGCTGCGGCCGGCGCACCGGCCGGCCCGCGACGGCCCGTGGCGCGGCTAGGCTGGGGCATCGCACCTGGATCCGCCGGAGGCTCTCATGATCACCGCTGTCGTTCTGGTGAAGGCGGCCGTGGACGGCATTCCCGAGGTCGCCCAGGCGATCGCCGCCCTCGCCGGGGTGACGGAGGTCTACTCCGTGACCGGCGATGTCGATCTCATCGCAATGGTGCGGGTGAGCCAGCACGAGCAGCTCGCCGACGTGATCGCCGATCAGTTGAGCAAGGTGCCCGGGGTACTGGCCAGCCACACCCACATCGCCTTCCGCACCTACTCTTCACACGACCTCGAGGCCGCCTTCGCCCTGGGCTTCGACGACGAGGCATCGACCGCCTAATAAGAACTCGGCCGGGACTAGGCCAGCGCGCCGCTGGTGGCGACCCAGCGGTCGAGCACGGCCGCGGCGGCCCCGGAGTCCAGCGCCTGGGTGCCGCGAGCCAGTGCTCGCCGCAACTGCGCAGCCAGCGGCTCGTCTGCAGGCTCCAGGGCGACCAGCGCGGCTGCCGCGTTCAGCAGGACCGCATCGCGGATAGCGCCGGTTCGACCGGCGAGAAGGTCGCGGGCGACGCCGGCGTTGTACGCCGGGTCCGCCCCCTGCAGCTCCTCCGCCGCTCGCGGCGCCAGGCCAAGCTCGGCCGGGTCGAGCGTCGTCTGCCGGACCGTGCCGTGCCGCACCACCCACACCGTTGACGTCGTGGTGACCGTCAGCTCGTCCAGACCGTCGTCGCCGCGGAAGACCAGCGCCGAGGTCCCCCGGTCGGCAAGCACGGCGGCGACCACCGGCGCCATCCGCTTGTCTGCCACCCCGACGGCCTGGGCGCCCGGCTGGGCCGGGTTGGTGAGCGGGCCGAGGAAGTTGAACACGGTCGGGACGCCGAGCTCACGGCGGGGCCCGGCCGCATGCCGAAGCGCCGGGTGGAACACCGGCGCGAAGCAGAACCCGATGCCGGCCTCGGTCACGCACCGGGCCACCGCCGGTGGTGGCAGGTCAACGACCACGCCCAGCTCTTCCAGCAGGTCAGCCGACCCGCAGGCCGAGGAGGCGGCCCGGTTGCCGTGCTTGACGACGGTGGCACCCACGCCGGCGACCACCAGCGCCGCCATCGTGGACAGGTTCACCGTGTGCGCCCGGTCGCCGCCCGTGCCGCAGGTGTCCACCGTCGGCCCGGGGATCGCCAAGACCGCCGCGTTCGACAGCATCGCGGCCACCAGGCCGGCGACCTCGGTTGCCGTCTCCCCCTTCGCCCGCAGCGCCACGGCGAAACCGGCAATCTGGGCGGCGGTCGCTTCGCCGGCCATCACCTGGTCCATCGCCCACCGGGTGGTCTCGGCCGGCAGCGACTTCCCATTCAGCAGCGCCGTCAGCAGGCCCGGCCAGGTCGAAGCCGAACCGCTCACCCCGGGGCCGCGGCTGGAAGAGGACCGGCGGCCGGCGTCAGCAGCTTGACGGCCGAGGCGGTGAGGTCAACCGGGTCGATCGGATGGGTGACCATGGCGTCCGCCCGCGACCAGGTGCCGAGCCAAGCGTCGTCGCGACGGCCGATCAGCAAGAGCAGCGGAGGACAGTGGTCGAGCTCGTCCTTGAGCTGCCGGCAGATCGCCATGCCACCGGTCGGCCATGCCTCGCCGTCCAGGATGCACAGGTCGACCTCTCCGGTGCGCACCGCCCGGACCGCTCCCTCCCCCGTGTCGGCTTGCAGGTAGTCGATGGCGCCGAGAGCGGCGGCCGGCCGCCGGCCGATGCTGGTGATCACCCGGTTCCGGATCACCGGGTCGTCGCTGTAGACCAGGACCGTGCGGGTCCGCGCGTCGCTCGAGTCGGCGGCCATGACCTGGCTCTCTGCTGGGGACGGGCTGGCGCTGGTGGCGGGCCCGCGGGACGCGCCGGGTCACGCGCCGCCGATGCTACCGACTCGCCGCCCGCTCGAGACGGTCCAGCCGACGGTCCTCCCGTACGGCAACCCGCTCCTCGGCTCGCATCCACTGCAGGGCCACCGAGCCGAGCAACAGCAAGCCGATCAGATCCCCGGCGGCCCACAAGATCCCACCGCCGGTGTGCTGGTCGACGAGCGGGCTGGCGCCCCACGGCCGTCCCAGCGCCGCGTAGTAGTCGCCGGCGATGACGCTGCTGGCGCTCATGATCGCGATGCCGAGAAAGGCGTGGAAGGGCAGCATGGTGAAGACCAGCAGCAGCCGGAGCCCGTGGGCCACCCGCCCGGGCACCGGGTCCAGCCCGAGCAGCGGCCAGAAGAACAGGCAACCGACCAGTAGAAAGTGCAGGTGCAGCAGCGCGTGCAGCGCCGCGCTGCGCAGCGTGACCTCGTACAGGCCGGTGAAGTACAGCCCGAACGGCGTCCCGACGAAGAAGCTCCATCCCACCAGGGGGTGGGCGAGCACGGCAGCGGCCCGGCTGTGCAGCACGGCGAGCAGCGCCTGTCGAGGAACGGCAGGGGCGGTCCGCAGGGCCAGGGTCACCGGTGCTCCCAGCGCCAGGAACACCGGGGCCATCATGGTGAGCAACATGTGCTGGACCATGTGCGCACTGAACAGCGTGTCGTCGTACGCCGCGAGCCCCGACATGGTGGCCAGCACGACGGTGCCCAGGCCGCCGCCGAGGAACGATGCGGTCCGCCCGGCCGACCAGTAGTCGCCACGACTTCGCATCCTTTGGACACCGACGACGTAGAGCGCCCCTGCCAGCAGTACGCCGAGCAGCAATGCCGGCTCGACGCTCCACGCGGTCAGGAGTCGACCCGGCGTGAGCTGCGGCGGGCCTGTGTAGCCGGCGGCGAGGGGCACTCCGACACAGTAGGTCGCCGCAGGTCGGAAAGCCTTCGGGGGGTCGGAGTGTCGCCGCTGGCCGGCTCCGCAATAATGACGCCGTGGCCACCGCCCTGTCTCTGGACGACGCCCCGGCGCATGGGTCGCTGACGCGGCCGAGCACGGTCAGCGTCGGCACGATCGTGTGGCTGTCGTCCGAGCTGATGTTCTTCTCGGCCCTGTTCGCGATGTACTTCACGGTCCGCTCGATCAGCGACGTCTGGCCGGCGGAGGGCGTCGAGCTGGACCTGAAGACCGCCACGCCGTTCACCATCGTGCTGGTGCTGTCCAGCGTCACCTGCCAGCTCGGGGTGTTCGCTGCCGAGCGGGGCGACGTCTTCGGCCTGCGCCGGTGGTTCAGCCTGACGCTGCTCATGGGCATGGTCTTCGTCGGCGGCCAGTCCTACGAGTACTTCGTGCACAACAGCTTCACGATCAGCAGCCACGCCTACGGGTCGGTGTACTACCTCACCACCGGGTTCCACGGACTGCACGTGATCGGCGGGCTCGTCGCGTTCGTCTTCGTCCTGGCGAGGTCGACCTTCGGCCGGTTCACGCCGGCCGACGCCACCAGCGCCATCGTGATCTCGTACTACTGGCACTTTGTCGACGTGGTCTGGATCGGCCTGTTCGCAACCATCTACCTGATCCGCTAGGCGGGGGATGACAGTGCAGCTGCGCCCGCGAGGCCGGCCCCACCGGAATCGGCGTACCGGCCTGCCGGGACTGCTGCTGCTCCTTGTCGCGATCGGCGTCGGGTACGCCGCCCTGGCGGCGCCGCCCGGCCGGGCGCAGGGCTCGGGCACCAACCCGGCCGCGGTTGCGCAGGGCCGCGCGCTGTTCCTGACCAGCTGCGCCAGCTGCCACGGGCTCAACGCTCAGGGCGGCGCGCAGGCTCCCAGCCTGATCGGTGTCGGCGGCGCGGCGGTGGACTTCCAGGTGGGCACCGGCCGGATGCCGCTACAGCAGCAGGG
>JBPCOB010000084.1:0-5041 GCA_051000715.1 Mycobacteriales bacterium | reverse complement strand
GGGGAGGTGGGTGCGGGTGGTGGGTGGGTTTTCTTCGGCTATCCTCTTCTTTCTTCCGATTTCTCCCCCCTCTTCCCCCCGCCCCCCCCCCCCCCCCGGGCCCGCTCGCCGAGCGGGGCGTCGAAGTAGTCGCGCGCCGCGATCTTGGCGAGCCAGCTGCGGAAGCGGGCCAGATCGGCCTCGTTCTCCTCGACCCGACGAAGCTGGCCCGCCCGCGGGCTCGCTCGGACTCCAACTCGGCCAGGAAGCTCGGCACCCGCCCCAGCAAGTCGTCGTGTTCACTGTCGGCGGCCTGCTAAAAGTCCGCGACCAGCGCCCGTTGCTCGTTCGCGTCGGTGAGTCAGACGTGCAGTAGTCGGGCGGTGCCACCCTCGGCACGGACCCGCTCGAGCAACTGGTCCAAAGCTCTGCTGCATCGCCGGCAGATCGGGCAGCAGGCTCACCGACTGCTGCAGGTAGACCGCGCCCAGTCCGCGCAGTCGCCGCCACACCATCACGCCGCGTGGACGCCGGAGCGGCGGTGCTCACGCTGACCAGCAGCCAGCCCAGCTGCTCACCCGCGCACCCCCCGCAACACCACGAATCGATGTTAGTCCGTAACGGTCGGCCCGATACCATCAAGGCATGCTTGCTCGGAATCCGCCTCCCTGGCTGGCGGCCTGCTGCTCGCGCTGGCCGGGCTCACCCAAGCGGTCGTCGTTGGCGCGCTGCCGTCCGTCGACGCGCACCTACTAGTCGTCCTGCAGCTTGCCGACGTCCCCCCCTCCGGTCAGGCGGGGTTCAGCGCACATTGAACACACTGCGTGGCTCGACGCCCCGAGCAGGTCCTTGCAAGCACACGCGGAGCCGCATGACCCTTCCTGCTGATCGGACCGCTTCCTCGGCGCCCACGGTGTCGAACCCCTCGGCCCCGAACGGATGGCAGCGACGGCTGCCCGCCAACTGGCGCAGCACCGGCTGGAACAGCCGGGCGCTCGCGCTGTGGACCGTGACAGCCCTGGTGACGTCCTTCGGCGGCACCCTGGTGGAACAGCTCGGGATGCCCGCACCGCACCTGATCACCGGCTTGCTCGCCGGTCTCGTGCTGGCCCTGAGCGGCCTGGCCCGGCGGACCGGCGCGGCCCTGCCCCGGGTCGTCTACCTAGCCGGGCAGGCCATCGCGGGGGTGCTGCTCGGCACCTACTTCTCGCTGCCAGCACTCGGTCGAGCCGGCTGGGCGCTGGTGCCGCTGGTCGCCGTCACACTGCTCACGCTGGCCCTCAGCGTCGGCGCGGGCCTGCTGCTGGCCCGCCGGACCGGTCTGGACGAGCCGACCGCTGCTCTCGGGATGATCGCCGGCGGCAGCTCGGGGATCGTGGCCGCCGCCGACGACCTGCACGCCGACGCCCGGCTCGTGGCGGTCCTGCAGTACGTCCGGCTGATTCTCGTCGCGGTCACCGCGCCGCTGCTAGTCCGGTTCGTCCTGGCGCCGGCGGCACGTACGCCGCGGTCGGCGCCAAGGAGATCGAGGCGACCAAGCGTCCACGGCTACCTGCTCACCACCGGCCTGGCCGTGGTCGGCGCCTACGCAGGCAGCCGCCTACGCATTCCGGCCGGCGCGCTGATCGTGCCGCTGGTCCTGACAGCGATCGGTGGCGGCCTGGGTTTGTGGAACGACCTGCAGCCCCCTGGACCGGTCCGCGAACCCGCGTTCATCATCATTGGACTGATGGTCGGGCTCGGCTTCGACCTGGCCGTACTGCGCCGTGCAGCGAAGGCGGCGCCGCTCGCGCTCGCCGCGATCATCGGCATCATCATTGCGTGCGGGGCGCTCGCCGCCGCGGTCGCCGCGACGACACACGTCAGCCTTCTCGAGGCCTACCTTGCAACCACCCCGGGCGGGATCAACGCGGTGCTAGTTACCGCCTTCGCCGGCGGCGCGAACACCAGCCTGGTGTTCGGGCTGCAGGGCCCGCGGCTGTTCGTCATGGTTCTGGCCGCCCCCGTCCTGGTCCGCTGGCTTCTGCGCCGTACTGCGACGCCTGCCGGCTGACCGGTCGCCAAACCCCGCCCTGCCGAGTGCGCGCTGCGCGACCACCCCACGCTGCACCAGCCTGACCTGGCGTTCCGGCGGTCACCACCATCGCCGCAGCCACCAAGGTGATGTCCTTGAGCACGTACTGACCTTCAAGCGTGGGGCACCGTTCGGGCCTGAGAAGAGCCGCTCGGTCAGCACACGATCGGGGACAAGATGCCGATGAACTCGCCGACCAGAAGATGGACCGCGATCCGCAGGCCCCGGCCGCTGATCACCTGGCGGCTGCGCACCTGCGGTGCAACCAGCACGCAGGTGACCGTGCGCCGAAGCCGGGACTCGGGACACTGGAGCGGCAGTGGTAGGGGGGACACCCCCTAGGCGCACGCCCCAAGGACACCCCGGTCCTTTCCACTCTCCCTCTCCCGCTCCCCCACCCCATCGCGGAGGTCACCGATGGATGATCGGCTCGCCGCCTTCGACGACACCACGAAGGCGTGCGCACTGTTGACCCCGGCCAATGCCGCTGTGGTGGCGGCCGGGCGGAGGATCGCCGCCCAGATCGACCTGGCGGTGGAGTCCGGGCAGGGTGTTGGCGACCCGCACCCGGCCGCCGAGCTGTCCCCGATCCTCGACCCCGCCGAGCTCGCGGAGCTGGCCGCCGACATCGCCGAGCACGGCCTGACCGAGCCGGTGTGGCTGTGGGACGACCCGGAACGCGGCGTGGTCCTGCTCGACGGCCGCAACCGGGTGCAGGCCTGTGAGGCGGCCGGTGTCCAGGTCGCCTTCCGCTACTACCCCGGCGACGACCCGATCGGGTTTTCGGTGTCAGCGAACTTGCGGCGCCGGCACCTCAGCGCAGGCCAGCGGGCGGCGCTCGGCTACGCCGTGCGGGGCTCCACGAAGCAGAGGCGGCGAGGCGGATGCGCGCCTGGGGTGGCGCCGGTCAGCGACCCTGGGGCCGATCGACCCCAGGGTCCACCGGAGGTCCCGGCTGCCCCGGCCGGACCGAAGAAGAAACGCGCACCGCGAGCAGCGGCGAAGGCCGCGAAGGCGGCCGGCGGATCGGCCCGGTCGCTAACCCGGTCAAACGGATCGTCGAGCAGGCACCCGACCTGGCCGAGCAGGTCCGCGCCGGGACGATGCCGCTGGACCGCGCCGAACGGGTGAACCGGGACCGCGACGCCGAAGCGCGGCAGGTGGCGCAGGCCAGCCGCGATGCCGAGGCGTCCGGTCAGCCGGCAACGGTCGACATCCGGCACGGCGACTTCCGCGACGTGCTCGCCGACCTGGCCGCCTGGAGGATATCAAGACGCACAATCCCGACGCGACGCTCCTAGGCTTCGTCGACGGTGCCTTCGACATCGAACGGGCCTTCCACCGAGAGCAGCACCATCTGCGCTCGCCGCCACGTCACCACCGACCCCGAGCAACGCCGTACGATCCGCAACAGCCGGTTGCCCTCGTCGTTCGCCAGTTCCCGGACCCGCAACCCCTCACGCACCACTCCTCCTGACCTCGACCAGGATCAGCCTGCGCGACCATTACCTTGAACTGGTGGACCTGCAAGGCCAAGGTTTGCCGCAGCGGCACGTGCCGCGACCGGCAACGTTCGCCTTGTCTCGATGGAGTCCGAATCGGTAGTCGAGCCGTCGACATGTGCCTCTGGATCTCGCCAACGACCGGCCAAGACCGGGATGACGGTAGATCGCGGCATCAACAGCCAACCGGCCACGACCTCGAGGCCCGCGATCAGCCATGGGTATCCAGCCCGTTGCGATCGAGGGCTGCTCGGAGCCGGCTGAGCCACTCTGTGCCCAGTTGGCGTCCGTTTGGGAGTTGGTCGCCTCGATCCCAGCGCCACGTTGTGATCATCGCCAGCACGAGGATCCGGCACTCGCGTAGCAAGTCTTCATCGACACCCGGATAGTGCTCGGTGACTTCTTCGGGCGCATGGGCGAGGTCGAATTCGACAGGCCCACGGCAGCACGTCCCGAGGTCTATGAACAGTAGCCCGTGCGTCGTGGTGAGCACGTTGCCTGGGTGCGGCTCGCCGTGCAGTAGTTGCTCGGCGCCGCCGCGCTCGCCGATCACTCGTCTCAGGCTTTGTAACGTGTTGCCGAGGAGCTCCCGATCCGCGTCGGCGAGCGCCGGAGTGTGGTAGCGGCTTGCCACGAGTTGTTGGGCCTGCTCGACTCGAGCCGTGAAGTGCGGCGTAGGGACATCGACCTTGCGCATGCCGGCATGCAGCCGCTCGAGCGCCCTGGCGTACTCGGCTGGTGAGACCTCTCGAAGCGTCGCAGGTTCGTAGTAGGTCCACAGCGTGACCACGAAGCCATCACTCTCGTAGACGCGTGGCTCCACCCGGGGCTCGAGAGCAGCCACAGGGCTCCCGGATTCGGCGAGCCGTTGAGCAACCTCGATTTCGAACTGTGCGACCTGATGCTCTACAGGTGCCACCCGGGCCAGGACGTCACAAGGCAGCAGACGCAGAGTGAGCTTGTTCGAGTCATGAAGAACGACCGCGTCGTCGACTGCCAGGTCAAGTGATGAGGCGGTCGACATCGCCGCAGCCACTGCACGCGGGCCCTCTGACGCCTGAATTGTCGCCTGCCCTCTCCCTTGCGCGCTGCCGCACTCTCCAAACGGGGTCCTCTCGCCGCAACATCTTCTCAAGCGGCTTGCGGGACTCGGGGCGTCTCTCGCTGCTGCGGCGATGCACCTTCCAATCCAACGGCCGGCAACCAGCCTGGGTAAGGGCGCGAGTCGTGTTGCATGAATTGTCCTACCGGGACCTCGAAGAGCTTCTCGCCGAGAGTGGCATCGAGGTCGACCACGTCACGCTTATCGGTGGGTGCAGCGGTGCACCCCGTTGCTGATCGACGCGGCCCGGCCGACTCGGCACCTGGCCGGGGATCGGTGGCTTGTCGATGAGACCTACGTGAAGGTCTCCGGGGTCTGGTCCCACGTCTACCGGGGGGGTCGACCAGCATGGGCAGGTGATCGACGTGTACGTCTCGCAGCGAC
>JBPCOB010000083.1:0-6051 GCA_051000715.1 Mycobacteriales bacterium | reverse complement strand
GGCGCCACCCTGCTTCCCGAGCTCTACGTCGACCTTCAGCCGGCCGGCTGGCGGCTGGTGCCCCGGCCCGGCGTCGACTCGCGTCGAGCGCGGGATCTGCTGCAGCGGGACCTGGACGCGCTGGAGGAAGCGGCGGACGGGTACGTCGGCGCGCTGAAGCTGCAGGTGGCTGGCCCGTGGACGCTGGCGGCGGGAATCGAGCTGCAGCGCGGCGACAAGGCGCTCTCCGATGTCGGCGCCGTACGGGACATCGCCGAGGCGCTGGCGGAGGGGGTCGCCGCGCACCTCGCCGATGCGGGTCGCCGGGTACCGGGCGCGACCCTGCTGCTGCAGCTGGACGAGCCGTCGCTGCCGGCCGTGCTGAGCGGGCGGGTACCGACCGCGAGCGGCTTCGGCAGCTTGCGTGTTGTCGAGGAGCCGGCGGCTGCCGAGCGGCTGCGCGCGGTGCTGGCCGCGGCAACGGCGGCGAAGGCGCTGCCACTGGTGCACTGTTGCGCCGCCGCCCCGCCGGTGGAGCTCCTCATGGACGCCGGTGCCCGCGGCCTCTCGCTCGACGCCACCATGTTGACCCCCGCGGACGACGATGCGGTGGGCACCGCGGTGGAAGCCGGCGCAGCGTTGTTCCTGGGGACGGTGTCCTCGACCGATGCGGAACTGTCCGACGCCGGCCGTAGCGCCGCTCCCGTCCAGGCGTTGTGGCGGCGGCTCGGGTTCGCGCCGGAAAGGCTGGCCGCCGCTGTCGTCGTCACCCCGACGTGCGGGCTGGCCGGGGCCTCGCCGGCGTACGCCCGGGCGGCGATGCGCCGCTGCCGGGAGGCCGGTCAGCTGCTGGTCGAGGAGCCGGAGGGGGCGGGGTGAGCAGCACGACGGGCGCAGTGGAGGACGTACCGGAGGAGGTGCTGCATCGGCACGCGGCGTTGAGCCGCGACCTGGAGGAGCACGCCTACCGCTACCACGTCCTCGACGACCCTACGATCAGCGACGCCGAGTACGACAGGCTGATGCGCGAGCTGGCCGCGCTCGAGGAGCGCTTTCCTGGCCTGCGTACGCCGGACTCGCCGACCCAGAAGGTGGCCGGCGGCTACTCCACCTCCTTCACCCCGGTCGAGCACCTCGAGCGGCTGATGAGCCTGGACAACGTCTTCTCCGACGAGGAGCTGGCCGCCTGGGCCCGGCGGGCCGAGCGGGAGGTGGGCGCCGATGCGGCGTACCTCTGCGAGCCGAAGATCGACGGGCTGGCCGTTGCGCTGGTCTACCGGGACGGCCGGCTGGTCCGCGGCGCCACCCGCGGCGACGGCCGCACCGGCGAGGACATCACCCCCAACCTGCGCACCCTCGACGACGTGCCGGCGCGGCTGGCCGGGCCGCGGCCGCCCGAGCTGCTCGAGGTGCGGGGCGAGGTCTACTTCCCGGTGGCCGTCTTCGCCGGGCTCAACGCCGGCCTGGTGGCTGCTGGCAAGGCACCGTTCGCCAACCCGCGCAACGCCGCGGCGGGTTCGCTGCGGCAGAAGGACCCCCGGGTCACCGCGTCCCGCCCGCTGCGGATGATCCTGCACGGGCTCGGCGCCCGGCGCGGCTTCGACGTCGACCGGCAGTCCGCGGCGTACGCCGAGCTGGCCGCCTTCGGCCTGCCGGTCAGCAGCCGGTACGAGGTGCAGGACGATCTGGACGGCGTGGCCGCCTACGTCCGCTACTTCGGTGAGCACCGCCACGACCTCGACCACGAGATCGACGGCGTCGTCGTCAAGATCGACCAGACCGCGCTGCAGCGGCGGCTCGGCTCGACCTCGAAGGCGCCGCGGTGGGCGACGGCGTACAAGTATCCGCCGGAGGAGGTGACCACCAAGCTGCTCGACATCCGGGTGAACGTCGGGCGCACCGGCCGGGTGACGCCATTCGGCTTCCTGGAGCCGGTGCGGGTCTCCGGTTCGACCGTCGGGGTGTCGACCCTGCACAACGCCGACGAGGTGAAGCGCAAGGGCGTGCTGATCGGCGACACCGTCGTCGTGCGCAAGGCCGGCGACGTGATCCCGGAGATCGTCGGGCCGGTGGTGGCGCTGCGCGACGGGACCGAGCGCGAGTTCGCCATGCCGACGCAGTGCCCGGAGTGCGGTACGACGCTGGTGCGGCCGGAGGGGGAGGTCGACGTCCGCTGCCCCAACACGGTGTCCTGCCCTGCCCAGCTCCGGGAGTCGGTCTTCCACTTCGCCGGCCGGGGGGCGCTCGACATCGACGGGCTGGGCTATGAGACCGCCATCGCGCTGATCGATAGCGGCGCGGTCGGCGACGTCGGCGACGTCTTCCACCTGCGGGCGGAGTCCTTCGAGGGGCTGGAGGGCTTCGCCGAGAAGAAGACCGCCAAGATCCTCGAGGGGATCGAGGCGGCCCGGCACCGGCCGGTCTGGCGGTTGCTGGTCGGGCTGTCGATTCGCCATGTCGGCCCGACCGCCGCCCAGGCGCTGGCCAGGGAGTTCCGCTCGATCGACGCGATCGCCGCTGCCAGCACGGCCGAGCTGGCCACGGTCGACGGCGTCGGTCCCACCGTTGCCACGGCGGTGGCCGACTGGTTCGCCGACGAACGGCACCGCGACATCGTCGAGCGCATCCGCGCCGGCGGAGCGGCGCTGGCCGACACGGGCGCGGACGACGGCCCACGCCCCCTCGACGGCGTCACCGTGGTGATCACGGGCGCCCTGACGGCGTACAGCCGCGACTCCGCGACCGAGGCGGTGCAGGACCGCGGCGGCAAGGTCAGCGGCTCGGTCAGCAAGAAGACGTCCTTCGTCGTGGCCGGCGACTCGCCGGGCACCAAGTACGACCGGGCCGTCGCGCTCGGCGTACCGGTTCTGGACGAGGCCGGGCTCGGGGTGCTGCTCGCCGACGGGCCCGCCGCGGCAACCGCTGTCGCAGTGGCGGGGGCCGCCGGCTGACTAGACTGGAATGCCCCTCGCCCGTTCGGAGCGCCCTCGCATGCCGTCCCTGACCCGCGCCGACGTGGCGTCGCTGGCCCGGCTGGCCCGGCTGGCGCTGACCGACGAGGAGCTTGACGCGCTGGCCGTCGAACTCGATTCAATCCTGACCGCGGTGGCCCGGGTCGGTGAGGTGGCCGCCGACTCGATCCCGCCGACGTCGCACTCCGTGCCGCTCACCAACGTCTTCCGCGCCGACCGGATCGCTCCCTCACTCGACGCCGCTGATGTGATCTCCGCCGCGCCGGCCAGCGAGGGCGGCCGGTTCCGGGTGCCGCGGATCCTGGACGACGAACCATGACCGACCTGACCCGCCTTACGGCGGCCGAGCTCGGCGGTGTGCTCGCCCGTGGCGACGCCTCGGCGGTGGAGGCCACGTCGGCGCACCTGGACCGCATCGCGGCCGTGGACGACTCGGTCCACGCCTTCCTGCACGTCTCGACCGAGCGCGCCCTGGCCTGCGCCCGCTCCGTCGATGTGCGGCGCGCGGCCGGGGAGCCGCTCGGCCCGCTGGCCGGCGTACCGCTCGCGCTAAAGGACGTGCTGGTCCAGCGGGGGGTGCCCACGACCTGCGGCTCGCGGATCCTCGAGGGTTGGCTGCCGCCCTACGACGCCACCGTCGTACGGCGGTTGGAAGACGCCGGGATCGTCATCCTCGGCAAGACCAACATGGACGAGTTCGCCATGGGGTCCTCGACCGAGAACTCCGCCTACGGCCCGACCCGCAACCCGTGGGACCTCGACCGGGTCCCCGGCGGGTCCAGCGGCGGGTCGGCGGCCGCGGTCGCCGCCTTCGAGGCGCCGCTCGGGATCGGGACCGACACGGGCGGGTCGATCCGCCAACCGGCCGCCGTCTGCGGTTTGGTCGGCGCCAAGCCGACGTACGGCGGGGTCTCGCGTTACGGACTGGTCGCCTTCTCCTCCTCGCTTGACCAGGCGGGACCGCTCACCCGCACGGTGCTCGACGCGGCGCTGCTGCACGAGGTGATCGGCGGGTACGACCCGCTGGACTCCACCTCGATCGACGCACCCCTGCCGGCGCTGGCGGCAGCGGTGGACCGGGGTGTCCAGGGCATGCGCATCGGCGTCGTCCGCGAGTTCGCCGGTGACGGCTACGCGCCGGGCGTCCAGCAGCGCTTCACCGAGGCCGTGGCGGTGCTGGAGTCGCTCGGTGCCGAGGTGGTCGAAATCTCCTGCCCGCACTTCGACTACGCGCTGCCGGCGTACTACCTGATCGCCCCGAGCGAGTGCTCGTCGAACCTGGCCCGCTTCGACGCGATGCGCTACGGGCTGCGGGTAGGCGACGACGGTGCCGCCTCGGCCGAGGAGGTGATGGCCGCAACCCGGGCCGCCGGGTTCGGCGCCGAGGTGAAGCGGCGGATCATCCTGGGGACGTACGCGCTTTCCAGCGGCTACTACGAGGCCTACTACGGGCAGGCGCAGAAGGTGCGCACCCTCATAACGCGGGACTTCGCCGCCGCCTTCCAGTCCGTCGACGTCCTGGTGTCACCGACCACGCCGACGACGGCGTTCCCGATCGGCGAGCGGGCGGCCGACCCGCTGGCGATGTACCTGGCCGACCTGTGCACGATTCCCTCGGACCTCTCCGGCGGGGCGGCCCTGTCGGTGCCCTGCGGGCTGGCGCCCGAGGACGGGCTGCCGGTGGGCTTCCAGGTGATGGCCGCCGAGCTGGCCGACGACCGGATGTACCGGGTGGCGGGCGCGCTGGAGGCCGAGCTGGACGCTGGCCGCGGCCACCCGCTTCTTGACGAGGCGCCCGCTCTGTAGCTCGAGGCGTCAGGTTCGAGCGTCGACATCAACTAGCCGTACGGTCCCCGTGGCGGGCCGGCCTGGTTCCGATGACGACGGTGGCGTTCAGCTCCTCGGAGCGGGCCACCCGTGGGATCAGCCGGCAGCGGGCCATGATTTCGACGGTCTGCGGCGCCTGTCGGTCGCTCGTCTCGACCAGCAGGTGAGCGCCCGCTGCCAGCCACAGCGGCGCTCCGACGGCCACCCGGCGGAGGACGTCGAGCCCGTCCGCGCCACCGTCGAGCGCCACCCGCGGCTCGTGTATGCGGGCCTCCGACGGCAGCATCCCGACCGCCTCCGTCGGTACGTACGGTGCGTTGGCGACCAGGACGTCGACGCGGCCCCGCAGGGTAGTCGGCAGCGGCTCGTAGAGGTCACCTTCATACACCTGAGCCCCGACGGCGGCGAGGTTGCGGCGGGCACACCGCACCGCGGCGGGGTCGATGTCGACGGCGTACAGCTCGACCCGCTCCAGTGCCGCCGCCAGCGCGGCGCCCACTGCGCCAGAGCCGCAGCACAGGTCAACGACGACCGATCGATGCCGGGCGAGGCCCTGACCGGCGCGGCTAGCAGCCTGCCGGGCGAGGGCGGCGGCCTGACGGACGAGGAGCTCGGTCCGGCGGCGCGGTACGAAGACGCCGAGGTCCACGGAAATCCGCAGCCCGCAGAACTCCGCCCAGCCGAGGACGTGTTCGAGGGGGATCCCAGCGACCCGCCGGTCCACCATCGCGGCGAGGGCGGCCGGCGTCCGCGCCGCGGAGATGAGCAGTCGCGCCTCGTCCTCGGCAAAGACACTGCCGGCGGCCCGAAGCCTGGTGACGATGACGGATCGAGAGGGCGATGACGGCGAAGCTGACATGAGAGCGCCTTCCGGGATGCCGAAGGGCGCTCTCGGTCACCTAGGTCCGGTGGACCGCACGGCCGTGAGGTGAGAGCACCCGGCCTGATCTGGCGGTAACGGGTCCCACCTCCTCGACATCTCAACTGCTGGAGCAGGCCACCCTACCTACCGCCGAGGCGGACGGCCGCGGGCAGACATCGCGATGAGCTGGGACAGCGGCGGCGAGGGACGCGAGGTCTTGGGCCCGATGAGCTTCTCTTCTTACGCCGGTCTACGGGTGCATCCATTGCGGGAAGCCCGCTCCCGCCGTACGAGAGGACACTGTTATGCAGCAGAAGATCACCCCGAACCTGTGGTTCGACACCGAGGCCGGGGAGGCCGCCGGCTACTACACCTCCGTCTTCAAGAACTCGCGCATCGTGAACGTCACCC
>JBPCOB010000082.1:0-4847 GCA_051000715.1 Mycobacteriales bacterium | reverse complement strand
TCCTACGGGTTGGCGGCGGTCTCGATCCGCAAGGTCGCGGCGGCGCTCGACGCCGGACCGATGCGGCTCTACGGCTACCTGGCGACCAAGCAGGATCTGCTCGACCTCATGGTCGACGCGGTCTACGCCGAGATCGAGCTCGCGGACACCGGCGCGCAGGAGTGGCGCGACACCCTGAGCGCGGTCGCCCGGACAACCCGGCAGGTGGCGCTGCGGCACGAGTGGTTCGCCGATCTGCTCGGCGGCCGCCCGCACCTCGGCCCGCACGCACTCGCCGTGCTCGAGACCTCCGCCTCCGCACTGGCGCGATCGCCCGGGCTCGGTGACCTCGACGACCTGTGGCTCGCCCTCGGCACCCTGAACGCGTACGTCGTCGGCGCCGTGCGGCGGGAGATCGCCGAACGCCGTGCCGCCCGCTCCACCGGGGTGGACAAGTCCAGGTGGCAGGGTGCCGCGGGTCCGTACCTGCGGCGGGTGTTCGCCGGCGGAGGTTTCCCAACACTGGCTCGGCTGATCCACGACGGCGCACACGCCGATCCGCAGGACGCATTCGAGCAGGGGCTCACGTACGTCCTCGACGGCATCGCCACTCGACCTGGACGCTGACCGAGCTGCGGCCCGATCGAACCTCGACCTGGCGTTGCGCCGCCGCGTCCAGCACGTGGCGGGCCCTGGCCGTCAACAGGTCGAGGGCCGAGAACATCGGCCGACCGTACGACGTGGCTAGGACAACACCGTGCTCGGCGCGGCCGGAACGGTCGAGGGCAGCAACACCCGCAGGCCCTCCAGGTAGGTAGCGGTCTCCAGCCCGGTAAGCACCCGCTGCACGATGAAGCCCGGAATCAACCCGAGCAACGCCCGCGCCGTCGCCTGTACAGGGACATCCGGGGGAAGCGAGCCTTGCTCGCGGTGCCGTTCGACGAGCCGGGCCAGCAATGGCGCGACGGATTCGACAATGCCCTTTACGTCCTCGGCCAGCCGCGGCGAGCGCAGCGCCTCCCCCCAGACCTGCATTGCGATCCGCGGTACGCCGCGCTCGATGTCGAGGCGCTCGAGGGTCATGACCGCGGCGGCCATCACGTCGTAGAGCGGGGCAGGAGCACCGGGCGCATCGACCAATGGTCGCAGCACCGTAGCGACCTCGGTGATCGCCTCGAGGGCGATGGCCTGGACGATGTCCTCCTTGCCCCGAAAGTACGTGTAAACCGCTCCGGCGGACAGGCCCGAGGCGGCCAGGACGTCCTGCATGGTCGTGGCGTGGAAGCCGTTGCGCAGGAAGCACACCCGCGCCGCTTCGAGGATCTGCAGGCGGCGGGCGGCACGATGCGCGGCGGAGACTCTGGGCACGGCCCAAGCATAAAAACGAACGTCCGTTCTTGACAAGCCGTACGTCGAACGGCAGCCTGGGGGCATCGGGAACGATCGTTCGTTTTGGAGGGATCATGGTGTCGAGCACCCGCCACGAGCAGGCCGCGGTCTCCCCCACCCACGCCGCGCCAGCATCGACGGGCAATCGCCGTGCCCTGCTCGTCGCCCTGATCGGTATGCCGCTGCTGGCGGTCCTGCTGCTGTCGGCCTTTGGCTGGCCGACCGCCCGGCTCGCCCCCCGCGACGTGCCGATCGGCGTGGCCGGTCCTGACCCCGCGGCCGCCGCCGTACGGGACCAGCTGGCCGGGCAGGACGGCGCCTTCTCGATCAGCGTGTACGCCGCCGCTGCGGCCGCCGAGGCAGCCATCGCAGAGCGTGACATCTACGGGGCTGTGGTCGTCACTGCCGACGGCCCGCAGGTGCTGACCGCCTCGGCCGGCAGCCCCGCCGTAGCGCAAATCCTCGGTGAGCTCGCGCGCGGCATGAGCGACGAGCAGGGCGCCGTCCCGGTGCGCGACGTCGTCGCGGCCGATCCGGACGACCCGCGCGGCGGCGCGCTGGCCATCACCGTGCTGCCGATGGTGATCCTCGGGATCGCCACCGGAGCGATCGCCGTACTGGAGGGCGAGGGTAGCCTCGGCCGGCTCGGCGTGATTGCGGTCGGCGCGGTGATGATCGGCCTGACGGCCGGCGCGCTGATCCAGGGCTGGTTAGGGGTGATCGACGGGGACTGGTGGACCAACGCCGGTGTGTTGGCGCTGATCGTGGCGGCGATCGCGGCGACCGTCGCCGGGTTGGGCAGTCTGCTGGGTCAGGCCGGGATCGGTCTCGGTGCCCTGCTCATGGTGCTGTTGGGCAATCCGTTGTCCGGGGCCGCCTCGGCGCCGGAACTGCTGCCGCAGCCGTGGGGCGCGATCGGGCAGGTCCTTCCTCCCGGCGCCGGGATCACTCTGCTGCGTAGCACATCCTTCTTCGACGGGGCCGGTGCGGCGGGACCGCCGTGGATCCTGCTGAGCTGGCTCGTCGCGGGCTGTGCTCTCGTCGCGGCCGCCGGGCTTCGCGCCCGCCGACAAGCGCCATCCGGACGACCGGTGGCGGCCAACTGAACGCTGCGGCGGGCTGACGGCTGACGCGCCGATCGCACCCGCATAGGCGCGCGAATGCGGCTTCTGTCGGTTCGTGGGCAGTCCCGCATCCCATGATGTCGGTGCCGGAGCGGGTGGCCGTCGACGTGGAGGAGAGCATCACCGTGACTACGGTTCAGGCCTGTCTGACCACCCTGGCGAACTTGCTGGTGACCGACACCCCTCGGGCAACCGCTGCCACGGCGCACCGGCCGCCCGAGCACCGCCAGCAGCTCCAGGGCGAGGACGCGGTCGGGGCCCCGGCTACCTGGGCGGGGGGTTCGCCGGGGCGCGGTGTCTCAGGTGCGGAAGATCCTTGTCGGCTCCGTGAGGCTGTACAGCAGATCCAGCTTCTCCTGCGCCGGCGTCCACGATTGCGGGGTCCACTCGGCGAGACCTCCCCTGACGTGCAGGCGTGCTGGCCGGTCGAATCGGACCGGTGGTCGAGCGCTGAGCGGCTGAGTGTCATGCGGCCGGCGCCGGGCCATAGGAGCGTCGGCGCTGGTCGTGATGCTGACCGGCAGCCAGTTGCTCCCGCGTCTGCTCGTCGAGTATCAGGTACTGATCCCCGGACTTGTTCACACCTACCGACACGACGGTCGAGGGCTTGGCGGTTCTTTCGCGGCACTCAGGCGCAGTGCAGTAGTCGTACTTCTCTGCTCGCTCTGGATGCACCTCGACGCCGCAGGTGATGCCTTGGATGTCGCCTGGGGCTGGCCAGTGGCCGCAGACGGCACGAGTTGCCCACGCCTGCACCGGCCGCAGCCGCGTCACGACAGGGCGGCTGTCGACAAGGGGCGCCGTGATCGCCTGCATCCGGAACGGGGATGTTGGTGCCTCGCACGCCTCACATCCAAGCCGCCTGGGCTTCAGCGGACTGCGGGGATCCACGCTGGCGCGACCTGGCTGCGGTCTCCGCCTGGCATGGCCTCCGCCGGAATTCGGGTTAGCGTTCCCCGAGCACCGCGGCCCGCATCTCGGCCAGGTGCTGTTTCACCGTCTCGCTGACCTGGCGGTTGCCCTCGGGTGCCGGCGTGATGCCCAGCGCCTGCAACAAGGCGGCGGCCGAGGCGCCCGGATCCCCGCCGCCGAGCTGGGGGTGCAGCCCCTCGTCGACCAGGTGCTCGAAGACCAGGTTGACGACGGTCCACGGGTTGTAAGTCTCCGTCGCGGCCACGCCGCCTTCGTCGTCCACGGGTGACTCCCTGTGTCCGGGGCCGGTGGCCGCCAGCGTACGCAACGCGGTCCGACGCTGCCCGGTGGCCGGCGCACCTAGGGCCTGGCCCGCACGCACCAGGCCGTGGCCGCGCCCTCGAACGGCGCGGCCGGATCCGGACCGTCAGCGAGGTCGACTCGATCTCGCGCAGGCCGGCCGCCGCGCACAGCCGCGCCGCCCTTCGCGGGTGCCGGCCCGCTCGCCTTGGTCCTGCACGTCGGGGTCGGTGTCGTGCGCCGCCCGCCAGAACGTCGACAGCGGTCCGCCGCCGCCGGCGTGGTCCCAGACACTGGCCGCGACCACGCCGCCCGGCCGGGTGACCCGGCCCATCTCGGCCAGCCCGGCGACCGGGTCGGTCATGAAGTGCACGACCAGCTGGGCCAGCGCGGCCTCGAGGGGTGCCCGCCGGCCAGGGCAGCGCCTCGGCCGAGCCGTTCCTGACCTTCACCCGGGCAGCCGCTCCCGAGTCGCGGCGACAAAGGGGGTGGACGGGTCCACCGCAGCCACCGCGTTCGCTCCGAGCCGCCGGACGAGGAGCGCGGTCAGGGCGCCCGGCCCGCAGCCGACATCGAGCGCCCGTTGCCCGGGACGTACGCCGACCAGGTCGAGGAACTGCACCGCCAGGCGGCCCGGAGAAGCGGCCCAGGAAGCGCCGGTAGGCCTCGGCCGCGACGTCGAAACTCACGACGGAAAGCTACGCCGTGCGTCGGCCTTGAGCTCAGAGCCGCGGTGCGTGACTTCCTGGCCCGGGAGCGCCCGCGGGGCGTCCTCCCCTGGTAACGAAAGAATGAACCGTCCACGGTTCAGTGGAGGGCGGGTTGTCCCGGCGACGGCTGCCGCCGGGGGTTGTTGCGACGGTAGTGCTCGGTCTCGTACTCGATCGGTGGCACGTAGGCCAGGGCGGTGTGCAACCGGGTGGTGTTGAACCAATGGACCCAGTTCAGGGTGGCCAGCTCGAGGTCGTCCACGCCGCGCCAGGGTCCTTCGGGCCGGACGCATTCGGTCTTGTAGAGGCCGATCAGGCTCTCGGCATGGGCGTTGTCGTAGGAGTCGCCGACGGACCCGATGGAGGCGACCGCGCCGGCGTCGGTGAGCCGGTCGGTGTAGCGGATGCTGACATATTGCGACCCGGCGTCGGA
>JBPCOB010000081.1:0-26172 GCA_051000715.1 Mycobacteriales bacterium | reverse complement strand
GTCGATCGACCGTCACCACTGCTTCGAGTACGCCGTCGCGCAACCAGCAGCCGGTCCAGTCTCGGCCCGCCGGGTCGCCGCGCCACAGGAAGGTGTCGGCGCCGCCGGGGTGCCCGGCGTACTGCAGAATCCGGCCGAACTGCTCGGACCAGAAGTACGGCACGGGGTCGTACACCTCCGCGCCGCCGAGCAGGTTCGCCGCAGCCACCGCTGGCGCCCGCAGCGCGTTGTCCCAATGCTCGACGCTGAGCCGGCGACGGAAGCGGCGCGATTGCCAGGCGGCGGCGTCGCCAACGGCGTAGACATCGGGCGACGAGGAGCGCAAGTGCTCGTCGACGGCCACCCCGCGCTCGATGACGATCCCGGAGCCGGCCAGCCAGCCGACGTCCGGGTGTACCCCGATGCCCACCAGGACGCAGTCGGCCGGCAGGGATCGACCGTCGGCGAGGACGACCGCGGCCGGCTCCACCGCGACGACAGTGGCACCGAGGATCAGCTCGACGCCCGCTTCGCCGTACCAGGGCGCCGTCGCCGCCCCCACCTCCGCGCCCAGAGCGGTCGCGAGCGGCGCACCGGCCGCCTCGACGACGGACAGCCGGCAACCGGCGGCGGCCGCGGCGGTAGCCACCTCGGCTCCGATCCAGCCCGCTCCGACGATCACGATTCGCGCGGCTGGCCGCAGTTCCGTGCGCAGCGCCAGGGCATCGTCGACCGTTCGCAGCGTGCGGCCGGCACCCGGCAGCCGGAGCGGAGCCGAGCCGGTGGCGACCACCAGCCGGTCGAAGTCGAGCCGGCCGCCGTCGGTCTCGACGACCCCGTCCTCCAGTCCGGTCGCGCGCCGGTCCAGCAGCAGCTCGACGTCCAGGTCGGCGTACGGCACCGGGAGCGTTGTGTCGTCGACCGCGCCGGAAAGCACCGCCTTGGTCAGCGGCGGCCGGTCGTAGGGCAGCCGCGGCTCCGCGCCTACCAGCGTGAGCCGACCTCGGTAACCAGCTGCCCGCAACGCCTCGACCATCCGCGAGCCGGCCAGCCCGCCGCCCACGACGATCACCCGCTCCGGGGCGAAGCTCATCCGGGTAGCCGCTAGCGACCGATCGGACCGGCGAGGCTGGGGGGGAGGGCCATCCCGGTGGGCAGCTCGGGAGCCGGAACCGGTACGCCGAGGTCGCTCCGGAGGGGCACGACACCAGCCCAGATCGGAGCCGACAGGTCCTCGGCGTCGTCTACCGGTGGTCCGGTGCGCACCTTCGCGGAGACCTCGGCTAGATCCAGCGCCAGCACGATCGTCGCCGCCAGCTCCCGGGTGTTGGGGCCGCGCACCTCGGCACTTCGATCGCGGAGTACGTGGTCGACCAGCGCGACCAGCGATGCGCGCTTCTCATTCCGGTCGACCACCTCGCGCGGCCGGCCGAACAGGACGACGGAGCGGTAGTTCATCGAGTGGTGGAAGGCTGATCTGGCCAGGACGAGGGCGTCGACGACCGTGGCCGACACGCAGACCTCGCCGCCCTCCACCGCCACCCGCCGCAGCCAGCTCCCGGTCGAGCCGTGCAGGTACACCGTCTCCCAGCTGCGCACGTGCAGGGTCGGCAGCACCACCGGGCGGCCGTCGGACACGAACCCGACCGAGCAGATCAACGCCTCGTCCAGGACCGCGTGGACGGTGTCACGGTCGTACCGAATGCGCTCGCGATGCCGGCCGGGCGTCGTGTGGGCGACCGCCGGGTAGCCAGGGTCCTCCGCAGTTGGGGGGCGGTGGCCGGTGTCCTCCCCCGTCAGCGGGCGGTGGCCGGCGTCGTCACCGGTTCCTGGGCCTCCCTGGTCGTCGGCAGCGGGGTTGGCTGTCACTGCCTGTCGCACCGGCTACCTGGTCACCGGTTCGCGGGTCATTGGCGTCCGAACGTGCAGCGAGGCCAGCAGGTCGGCCGTGGCCGACGTCACGGCGTCCACGGCGGAGTCGAACGCCGCGACGTTCGCGCCGGCCGGTTTGCGGAAGCCGCTGACCTTCCGGACGTACTGCAGCGCGGCGGCGCGCATGTCCTCTTCGGTGATGTCCTCGGCGTACGGCGGCCGCAGGGTGCGGATGCTTCGACACATGGTCGCGAGCGTAGCCGCACCCTTCGACCGGAGCACTCCCCGCCCGATGCGGCCAGCCGGCTGCGTGGACACGATCCGACGTGGGTCACGAAAGCTTGAGGGCTGGCGTGTGAACGCCCGCGCTCCGAGTGGACGAGCAGCTGCTGCGCCGGCCAGGGCGCGGCGCGTCCGGTATATCCAGCCTCCGACTTCCGGCTTGAACATGCAGGCGAGGGGTACTGCCCTCACCACACATCAGCGCAGGCGGCTGTCGCACGACGCGAGCCGTCCGGCCAAGCCGTTTCGCGCGCCGAGGAGATTGCCATCAGCCGGAGAAACGCGAACAACAACCGCCGGGGCACGGGCCGCCGCCTCACCACCGAGACCAAGGCCGCGTACAAGACCACCGAGTTCGTCGCCTACGTCGCCGCGGTGGCCGGGTCCTGATCGCTTCCTACGTGGTCAAGACCAACGAGAACCACGCCGACTATTTCCGCGCCGACCGGGCCTGGTTCTACATCGTGCTACTGACGATCGGGTATCTGGCGAGTCGTGGGTTGGCCAAGGCCGGCAGCTACGACCCCTACGACGCCGACGACGCCGACAACGGCTGATGTCTCGCGCCGCCCCGACCGGCCCGTGCGTGAAATCGTCTCGGTCGGGGCGGATCCGGGTCCGGGCGCCTCATGAGGCCGATGTCCGTGCCAGGTGCGCGTCGCTCACCCGCCGCCCACGCCGGCGCCGCCGTTCCCGTCCCTCAGCAAGGCCGCTGCATGGTGGGAGTGCAGGACCGGCCATAAGACCTAGTCCGACGAGCCAGCAGAGGCCGCACCCGCCTGACCGGTCGGCCGCCGCCCGCCCGCCCCGAAGCGTGAACCCGGAAGATCCATGACCGAGGAACCGAGCGCGCCACCACTCCCGCCGCACCCGCTGAACCGGAGTCCGCCACCCGGAGCGAGCCCCGCGGCGCACCGCCGGGAACAGAGCCGCCAGAGCCGAGTGCCACCTCGGCGGATGTAGCGGCGGGCCCACCTGCGCCGACGACTGCACCGGCCGAGCAGACCAGCATGGCGGTGGCCGCACCGGCAGCCCGAGGGTTGAGCTATGCCGTCGACATCGTCTTCTGTATCGACGTGACCGGCAGCATGACGCCGATCCTCGACAAGGTTAAGGCCAACGCGCTCCGCTTCTACGACGACGTACAGTCGAACCTCACCGACAAGGGCAAGAACGTCGATGAACTGCGAGTACGGGTCATCGCGTTCCGGGACTTCGGCGCCGACGGTGCGGCAGCGCTGCACGGGTCACCGTTCTTCGCCCTGCCCGCATCCCGGGCCAACTTCTCCGACTTCGTGGACGGCCTGGTTGCCGAAGGCGGCGGAGACGCACCCGAGTCCGGATTGGAAGCGGTCGCACTAGCCATCAACTCGCCCTGGACGACGACCGGCGACCGCCGCAGGCAGGTTGTCGTGGTCTGGACCGACCAACCGGCGCAGCCGCTGGACCCGTCAGTGCTTCCGGGCGATCTCTCCTCGCGCGTACCGGGTGACTTCAGCGCGTTGACGGATTTGTGGGAGAACGTGGTGCACCATCCGTCGCAGGCGGGCGGCGGCTTGTCCGACGTGGATTACGGAACGATCGTCGACTCGATCGGCAACTCGGTGTGACCAAGAGCCAGGCTGCCTCGACTCCCTGGACAGTCGGCCCAACACTTTCGTTTGCCTTCAATCTCGCCAAGATACCGGACCAGGGTGAGGACTCTGATCCGATTCTTCGCGAGGGTCCCGACCTGGGGCTGATTGCCGTCTTCGACGGCATGGGGGGAGCCGGCGGAACGGTGTACCAGACGCCCGACGGACCAAGGACGGGTGCATACCTCGCCTCTCGGGTAGCACGAGACGTCGTCGAGCGACGCATGTTTGATCTTCTGGAGCCCCAGTGGAACCTCAAGGGAAGGGCGGCCGCCGAGGACCTGCGCCGGGCAGTGCGGGAGGCGCTGGTAGCGCGGCTGACCGAGCTGCATGCGCCGCCTAGCGGTCTTCGTTCAAAGCTGTTGCGAGCGCTCCCCACCACGATGGCCCTGAGGGCTCTGCAGCGGACCCAGCGGGATGGAACACGGTGGGCGTGTCACGTCATCTGGGCAGGCGACTCGCGCGGTACGTGTTCGAGCCGGACAGCGCCCGGCAGCTGTCCACCGACGACATCCGCGACGCCGGTGATGCGATGGCGAACCTCCGCCAGGACTCCGTTGTGAGCAACGCGATGTCGGCAGACGTGGACTTCCACCTCAACTACCGCCAGGTCGAGCTTCAGGGTCCGTTCCTCATCGCCTGCGCTACCGACGGCTGCTTTGGCTATGTTCAGTCACCGATGCACTTCGAGCACATGGTGCTGGCCAACTTGGTGCGGGCCAGCAGTGCGGAGGCGTGGTCGAGGCAACTTCAGCAGGACATCAGCGCGGTCACCGGCGATGACGCCGCCATGTCCTTGCTCGGCGTCGGCGCCGACTTCCATGAGCTCCAAGCATTGTTCGCCGAACGGGTCGATCACCTCGAGCGCCGGTGCACGGGGCCGCTTGACGGGTTCATGCGCGCGGTCGAGGAGGCTGAGCGACAGCTCGAGGCGGCGCGATGTCGACTCGTGGAGGGGTCGGCCGAGCTCTGGAGTGCCTACAAGAGCGGTTACGAGCGCTATCTCGCACCGCTGCCGGCCACCGACGACACCCTGACCGGCGACGCGCCTAGCAGCGACACCGACGCACCTGAAGCTCCAGCTGACCCGACCGGGCTCGGTCTCGTCGGGGATCGCACTGGCACCGAATCGCGGAGCGACGCGGACCCAACGCCGTGAGAGCGGGCGACGTCATCAACGGCTACCTTATCCTCGAGGATTTCAAAGTGGTCGGGGCGGGGCTTAGCAAGTGGACCTTTGCGGAACGCGGTGGCCGAAGCTTCTTCATCAAGGAGTTCCTGAGCCCGACGTACCCGGACGACGATGCGCCGGGGAGCGAGAAGACAAAGGCCAAGAAGCGGGCGCGTTGCGCCACCTTCGAGGCGCACCACCGTGGGGTTCAGCGTGCACTCGCCCCCCTGTCGTCGTACGGCGGCAACCTGATCGTGACTTTGGACTTCTTTCGCTGGGGAGCCAAGTACTACAAAGTCACCGAGAAGGTCGACGCCGCCAGCTTAAATGCCGCGGACGTCGCCTCGTTCGACTTCCGCACCCAGCTGGTGCTGATGAAGACGGTGGCCCACAGCCTGAAGATCCTTCACGACCTCCGAATAGTGCACAGTGACCTCAAGCCGAGCAATATTCTCATCAAGCGCACGGACCTGGGCTACACCACGAAGCTCATCGACTTCGACAACTCCTACATCGCGGGCAACCCACCCCCACCCGAGGAGATCGTCGGCACGATCAACTACTACTCTCCCGAGCTCCTGGGCTACATTCAGGAAGCCGGTGTGCCGGCGGCGGAACTGGGGCTCTCGGACGTCTTCGCTTTGGGGCTGATATATGCCGAGTACCTGACCGGAGCTCCGCCGCCGTTCGACGCGGCGACGTACCACGAGCCAGCCGTTGCTGTCCGTAGCGGACAGATCCTCCGGATTCCGCGCGCGGGCATACGGCCTGAGCTCGCCGACCTGGTCGACCGGATGCTCTCCGGGGAGCCCGCCGGGCGGCCCACGATCGGCGAGATCCACGCATCCCTGATGGCGCTGCGCCCGTCTCCCCTCGATGTCGATGTCGCAGCACGCGTCCCGACGGGCGGTCCGTCGACGACCCTCCGCGGTAAGGGACTGCGCACCGCACGAAGTCGTACGCCGTCGCCCGAGACAGCTCGCGGCGGTCGCCTCGTCGGCAGGCTGTTGCAGAGGCTGACCGAGCGGGCCGGTCGATGAGCGCAGTATGGCGGTGCCGGGTGTGCGAGGGGGTGAACCAGGGCGGCAGGACCTGCTCGACGTGCGGCGCCACGGTGCCTCGTGGCGAGGCGACCCGAGCCGCGGTCCGGACCCGGCTCCCGGCCAGCGAGCGTCACGCACCCCGGCCCGTACCACCGACCCCGAGAGCCCGAGAACTCCGAAGATTGCCCTCTCCCGAGGAGATGGAGGTCGAAAGCTTCGAGCTCTTCGGTGGTCGGGAGGGCTTCGACATCCGGCCCATGCCGGGCGGTTGCCTGGTTTCGGTCGGCCCTCGGCGACGGCGGCGCTGACCCGGCGCTCATGTGCTGATCTCGCGAGCTCCGCGGAACAACGCACTACAGCGCCGATAACCAGCTACAGCCGACTCAACGCCGACGCAGCCGTCCGATCAGTACGGCGAGGAACACCCCGACGAACGCACCGGCAGCGCCGGAGATGGCGCCGAGAAACGGCAGCAACGCGAAGACGGCGAAGACCAGCGTGGCCGCCGCCGCGCCGGATAGGGCAGCGATCCGGACGACACCGCGACCGCCGCTTCTTGCCGGCGGGGCTGTGCGGGCGGCCCGGCTCGATCCCGACCTTGTCACTGGCACCGCAGCCGGTCCCCCGCTCAAGGTCTGTTCTGCCTCGCGCAGAAGCTTCTCGATGTCGTCCGAGTCGCCGCGGGCCATGCCGCCATCATGCCGCGCGCTCCCGTCCCAGACCTCTTCGGTTGGCGGTAGCCGCCGGGACTTCGGCCCCCGGACGCGCGTTGCGGTCAACCCGACCGGCACGAGAGGCTGACCACCACTGAGATCGCTGGACCAGCTTGAGACGCTACGGGGGTGCGCAGTTGCGGGAGCAAGACGTGTTCGTGGCCGCCGAGCAGGCGCTGAAGAAGGTGGTCGACCAGATTCGGGAAGACCAGTGGGAGATGGAGCTGCCGGCCGACTTCCAGCGCAGCCAGGACCGACCGGTGACCTTGCGCGAGATCATCAACTACCACGCGTACGACGACGCCTGGGTGCCCGACATGCTGACCGGCATGACCATGGACGAGGCGGGCAAGGCCAAGTTCGACGGTGACCTGCTGGGCGACGACCCGAAGGCAAGCTTCGCCGCGATCGTGGAGAAAGCATGTGCCGCCGCCGAGGCGCTGGAGGACCCCGACCGGACGGTGCACTGCTCGTTCGGCGACTTCTCCGCCCGGGAGTACTTCTGGCAGATCAACGGTTTCCGTGCCCTGCGGGCGCACGACATCGCCAAGGTGGTCGGTGCCGATCCCAAGCTCCCGGACGACCTGGTCCAAGGTGTCTGGGACGAGGTCAGCCCGCACGCCGAAGAATGGCGGGCCATCGGGGTCTTTCCGGCCAAGGTCGAGGTGCCGGCGGACGCCCCGCTGCAGGACCGGCTGCTGGGCCTCACCGGCCGGCAACCGGACGCTTAGCGCCGGCGGCCTGCAGCGGTTGGCGGCGTAGGCTGGGTAAGGCGCGGGAGCCTGGTGCGGACCAGGCTGAGAGGGTGGGCTGCCAGCCCCCGACCGTCGAACCTGATCTGGGTAATGCCGGCGCAGGGAGTCGTTGTCGGCTAGCCCTCCACCCCTGGCAGCGCGGTGAAGGAGTGCGCCGGTGAGTAGCGATGTCGTCATCGTCGGCGGCGGCCTGATCGGGCTGTCGATCGGGTGGCGCACGGCCGCAGCGGGTCTTTCGGTGACCGTCGTGGATCCGGCGCCGGGTAGCGGCTCGTCGTACGCCGCCGCCGGCATGCTGGCCCCGGTCACCGAGGCTCACTACGGCGAGGAGCGGCTGCTCGCGCTCAACCTGGCAGCGGGCCGGCGCTACCCCTCCTTCGTGGCCGAGGTGGAGGAGGCGTCAGGTCGTGACGTCGGCTACCGCACCACCGGCACGCTCGCGGTGGCCTTCGACAGCGGGGACCGCGCCGTACTCGCGGCCCACCGCGACTTCCTGCACCGGCTCGGCGTGGCCGCGAAGCTGCTCGGCAGCCGGGAGATCCGAGCCGAGGAGCCGCTGCTCGCGCCCGGCGTCCGGGCCGGCCTGCTGGTGACCGACGACCACCAGGTCGACAACCGGCTGCTCGCCGCCGCGCTGCTCGTCGCCGCCGAGCGCGCGGGGGTGACGGTACGCCGCTCGCGGGCCACCGAGATCGTCGTCGAGGCGGACCGGGCGACCGGCGTACGGCTGGCGGGCGGCGAAGTATTGCCGGCCCGAACGGTCGTGCTGGCGGCCGGCTGCTGGTCCGGCCAGATCGGCGGACTGCCCACCGAGGTCGCGCCGCCGGTCCGTCCGGTGAAGGGCCAGATCCTGCGGCTGCGGACGCCGGACGGCGCACCGTTCTTGGGTCGGATCGTGCGCGGGGTGGTCGCCGGCACGTTCGTCTACGTCGTACCGCGGGAGGATGGCGAGGTGGTCGTCGGCGGCACTGTGGAAGAGCAGGGCTTCGACACGACGGTACGAGCCGGGGCGGTCTACGAGCTGCTCCGCGACGCCGGCGCTATCGTGCCCGCCATCTCCGAGCTGGAGCTGGTCGAGTGCCACGCCGGACTGCGGCCCGGCTCGCCGGACAACGCCCCGCTGCTCGGCCGCACCACCCTCGACGGGCTGGTGCTGGCCACCGGCCACTTCCGCAACGGCGTCCTGCTCACCCCGGTGACGGCGGACGCCATCGCCAGTCTGCTGGTCACCGGCGAGATCGCCGAGGAGATCGCGCCGTTCTCGGCGCAACGGTTCGCGGCGGTGGCGGCGCCGTGATCGTGTCCGTCAACGGCGCGCCCCGCAGGCTGGATCCCGGCAGCTCGGTCAAGGCGGTCGTCGCAGCACTCGGAGCCGGTGCCACCGGTACGGCGGTCGCGGTAAACGGCGAAGTGGTTCCGCGCAGCGCGTGGGCCAGCCGGGAGCTGGCCGCCGATGACTCGGTCGAGGTCCTCACCGCCGTACCAGGAGGTTGACGATGGACGACCCGCTGGTCATCGCCGGTACGACGTTGCACTCCCGGTTGCTGCTGGGCACCGGCGGCGCGCCGAGCCTGGACGCCATGGAGGCCGCGCTGGTCGCTTCGGGCACCGAGCTCGCCACCGTGGCGATGCGCCGGGTGGACCCGGCCGGCCGGGGCTCGGTGCTCGGTGTCCTGACCCGGCTCGGCATCCGGGTACTGCCGAACACGGCCGGCTGCTTTACCGCCCGGGACGCGGTCCTGACCGCGCAGCTGGCCCGCGAGGCGCTGCAGACGGACTGGGTGAAGCTCGAGGTGATCGCCGACGACCGCACGCTGCTGCCGGACGCCGTCGAGTTGCTCGACGCGGCCGAGCGGCTCATCGACGACGGCTTCACGGTGCTGCCCTACACCAACGACGACCCGGTGCTGGCCCGTCGGCTGGAGTCGCTCGGGTGCGCCGCGGTGATGCCGCTCGGCTCGCCGATCGGCAGCGGCCTGGGCATTCGTAACCCGCACAACCTCGCGCTCATCGTCGAGGCCGCCTCGGTGCCGGTGATCCTGGACGCCGGCGTCGGCACCGCCTCGGACGCGGCGCTGGCTATGGAGCTGGGCTGCGAAGCCGTACTGCTCGCCTCGGCGGTGACCCGCGCCGAGTCGCCGGCGCGGATGGCGGCGGCGATGGCCCACGCGGTGGAGGCCGGCCGGCTCGCCCGCCTTGCCGGCCGCATCCCCCGCCGCCACCACGCACAGGCCTCCTCGCCGATGTCCGGGCTGGCCGAACTGGACTAAGGCGCGGTCGCCGCTACGCTTTCCCGGTCCGCCCCGGCACAGCGCTGAGAGGCTCCACATGCAGCCGTTCGACTCCCTCGACCGCCTAGAGCAGCTATCGCAGCTGGACCCGGTCATCTCTCGAGTACGCCGGTCGGTGAACTCGATCCTCCAGCCGCAGTCGCTGCGCGACCTGCTGCACGGCGTTTGGCTCGGCCATCCGTTGCACCCGGTGTTGGTCGACGTGCCGATCGGAGCGTGGACCTCGGCGGCCCTGCTCGACCTGGTGCCCAAGACCGGCCCGGCCGTCGGCCTGCTCATCGGCACCGGGATGGTCAGCGCCGTACCCGCCGCCGCGACCGGGTTGACCGACTGGTCGGCCCTCAACCCGGCGGAGAGCCGCACCGGCCTGGTGCATGCCGCCTTCAACACGACGGCGCTGGCCCTCTACGGCGCCTCGCTGGTCGCCCGGGTGCGCGGGCGGCGGATGAAGGGCAAGGCGCTGGGCTTCGCCGGCCTCACCAGCGTGATGGTGGGCGGCCTGATCGGTGGGCATCTGTCCTATCGCCGGGCGGCCGGTGCCAACCACACCGCCGAGATCCCGGACATCGGTCCGACGGAGTGGACCGAGCTCGGCCGGCTCGACGAGCTGCCCGACGGCCAGCTGACCCGCCGCGACGTCGGCGCCGTACCGGTGCTGTTGCTGCGCCGCGGCAATCGGGTGCACGCCCTCGCCGAGCACTGCAGCCACTTGTCCGGGCCGCTGTCGAAGGGCACGCTGACCGGCGGCAGTGATCCGTGCGTCGTCTGCCCCTGGCACGGGAGCACGTTCAGAATCGCCGACGGCTCCGTCGTGCACGGGCCGGCCACCGCGCCGCAGCCGGTGTTCGACACCCGCGTGCTCAGCGACCGGGTCGAGGTGCGGCTGGCGCAGTAGCCGCCGCGCCGCTGTCACTTCCGCACCACTTGTCACACCAGCCCCAAGCGCATAGCCTGCCCGGGCGGCGCACCACCCCGCCGCACGCCTTCGCGCCCGGCCTCCCGCCGGGCGCCGACCCCGAGGACCCCGCATGCGTCCGCTTCCCCAATCGCGCCGCCTGCTGCACGGGCTCGGCGTACCGCTGCTGCTCGGAGCCATCATCACCGCCAGCGCCCCCGGCTGGACGACCATCCGCATCTCCCGCGGCGACAACCTGACGAAGATCGCGGCGCGCTACCACACGACGGTCGCAGCGCTTGTCGCCCTCAACAAGCTGCCCGGCAACGGCAACCTGATCTACGCCGGCGCCACCCTCCGGGTGCCCGTCCCACCCCCGCCGCCGCGGCCCCCCGGACCGGCGATGCGCGAGACCACCTACCTCGTCAAGTCGGGCGACACCCTGATCGGAATCGCGCACCGGTATCACAACGACCGGTCCTGGATAGCCCGGCGCAACCACCTGCGGGCGTCCGGGATGGTGCGCATCGGCCAGCGGCTCGTGGTACTGGTGCCCGCACCGCCGCCCAAGCCGACGTCTGCCACCGCGGCCCGGCGCAGCTACCCGCCAGCGGTCACCGCCGCGGCGGCCCGCGACCGCGCGATACTTTCGCATCGCAAGGCACCATCCAGGGCGGGCGTTAGAGCGCTGGTGGTTTCCACCGCGCACCGGTACGGCGTCGACGCCAGCCTCGCCCTCGCCGTCGCCTACCAGGAGTCCGGCTTCCAGCAGCGCGTCGTCTCCCCCGCCGACGCCATCGGCGCCATGCAGGTGCTGCCCTCGACCGGCCGCTACATTTCGGACTACGTCGTCCACCGGCGGCTCGACCTGTTCGATGCCCGGGACAACGTCGTGGCCGGCGTGGCGCTGCTCGCCCAGCTCCTGCGCGCCGCCCCCGTCGAACAGGCGGTGGCCGGCTACTACCAGGGGCTCGGCTCGGTGCGTTCCCGCGGCATGTTCACCGACACCAAGGCCTACGTGGCCAACGTGCTGCGGCTGCGCGGCACCTTCGCGGGCGGCTGAGGCCAACGGCGGCGTACGGCGGCGTCAGCCCGTCATGACCCCTCGGCGACCGTAGGATCGGCGAGGTGGACACCCTGACCGACCCGCTGGTCGGTGCGCTGCTGGACGGCAGGTACCGGATTGAGTCGAGGGTGGCGCGCGGCGGCATGGCGACGGTCTACGCCGCGTTGGACATCCGGCTGGACCGCCGGGTCGCGGTGAAGGTGATGCACCCGGCGCTCGCTGACGACGAGCACTTCGTCGCCCGGTTCACCCGCGAGGCCAAGGCGGCAGCCCGGCTGTCGCATCCCCACGTCGTACCGGTCTTCGACCAGGGTGGGGACGCCGGGTCGGTGTTCCTCGTCATGGAGTACGTCGCCGGGCGCACGCTGCGCGACCTGCTGCGCGAGCGCGGCCGGCTCTCACCCGACCTGGCGCTCGACTTCCTGGAGCCGGTGCTGGCAGCCCTCGATGCGGCGCACGCCGCGGGGCTGGTGCACCGGGACGTCAAGCCGGAGAACGTTCTGCTCGCCGACGACGGCCGGGTGAAGGTCGCCGACTTCGGGCTGGCTCGCGCGGTGGAGGCGGCCAATATCACCGCCACCACCGGGCTGCTCATGGGCACCGTGGGCTACCTGGCGCCCGAGCAGGTCGAGCGTGGCTCCGCCGATGCCCGCAGTGACGTCTACGCCGCCGGCATCCTGCTCTACGAGCTGCTGACCGGCGCGCCGCCGTACGCCGGAGACACCGCGCTGGCCGTCGCCTACCGGCACGTCCACGACGATGTGCCCGCACCGTCAGCCGTGGTTCCGTCGGTGCCTCCTTCGCTCGATGCGCTGGTTCAGCAGGCCACCCGGCGGAACCCGGCGGAGCGCTTCGCGACGGCCCGCGCCTTTCGCGCCGAGGTCCTTCGTGCCCGCGCCAAGCTGCCGGACGCCGGCGTGGTGGTGGACCTGCGCGACACCGTGGCCGTCGCGGTCGGCGAGCACGACACGGTGGTCTTCCCGGTCGGTGAGCGCCGCGCCGGCTCGGTAGCCATGTCGAGGCCCCGGCGTCGCCGAGGTGGATGGCTGGCGGTCGCCGTACTGGTGATCCTCATCCTGGCCGCCGCCGTTGCCGGCTGGTGGTTCGGCGCCGGCCGCTACACCGAAACCCCTCCGGTGCTCAAGCTGGACCGCGCCGCCGCGACGGCTCGACTGGAGCAGGCCGGCCTCCGGGTGCGGTTCGGGCCGGCGGTCTTCAGCCAGTCCATCCCGGCCGGTCAGGTTGCCGACGAGTCCCCCGACCCCGGTCATCGGGTTACCCGGGGCGGCACCGTGACGCTCGCGCTGTCCAAGGGCCAGCAGCTGTACGCCGTACCGGTGCTCGCCGGCACCGACGTGGCGGCCGCAACCGGCCGGCTGCAGGCCGGGCACCTGCGCGCCGTCCGAGGCCGGGTCGAGTACTCCTTGGCGCCGGCCGGCTCGGTGAGCCGCACGTTGCCTTCGGCCGGCACCCGGCTGCGGGCCGGCACCGCGGTGACGCTGGTGCTCAGCCGGGGACCGCGGCCGGTCCCGGTGCCCGACGTCAGGAACACCGACGTTGCCACCGCGTCGGCCGAGCTACGGGCCAAGGGATTCAAGGTCGCCACCGCCCTCGCCTACAGCGACACGGTCGCCCGGGACCTGGTCATCGCCGTCAACCCGACGGTGGCGGCGCCCGGGAGCACGGTGACCCTGCAGGTTTCCAGGGGACCGCAGCTCTTCGTCGTTCCGAACGTGGAAGGCATACCGGTCGGCCGAGCCCGCGCTAGGCTGCTCGCGGCCGGATTCCGGGTGAAGGTCATCTCGGTGCCGTTCGGTCCCGGCCGGGTGCTCGCCCAGTCGCCGGGGGGGAACAGCATGGCTGCCCACGGCACCACGGTCACCCTCTCGGTCTTCTAGCCTCTCGCAGGTGCCACCACGCAAGCCGTCCCCGGTGGGGGCGCACGTCTTCGCCGGGGGCGGACTGATGTCGGCAGGGCCGACCGGCGGCCTGGGTTACGCGCGCGAGGTCGGTGCCGAGGCGGTGCAGCTCTTCGTCTCCAACCCGCGTGCCTGGGCCCCCGCCGCAGGCAACGCCGCCGATGACGAAGCGTTCCGGGCGTCCTGTGGATCGACCCGGATCCGGGTGTTCGTGCACTCCGCGTACCTGGTCAACTTCGGCTCCCCGACCGAGGCCACCCGCGTTCGATCATCGGAGTCGTTAGCCGCGGCGATCGCCCGCGGCCGGCGGCTGGGGGCCCTGGGGGTGGTCGTGCATGCCGGCTCCGCGGTCGCCGGAAGTCGGGAGCCGGCGCTCCGGCTGCTTCGGCAGTCGCTGCTGCCACTGCTCGACGCGCTGAGCCCCGAGGATCCGATGGTGCTGGTCGAACCGACGGCCGGCGGTGGGGTACCACTCGCCGCGACGGTCGAGGATCTTGGCCCCTACTTCGCCGCGCTCGACAACCATCCACGGCTGGGCGTGTGCCTCGACACCTGCCACGCCTTCGCCGCCGGGCACGACCTGGCGGCCCCCGGCGGCGTGCGGACGACGCTGACCGCACTGGTCAAGACCTTGGGCCGCGGCCGCCTGCAGCTCGTGCACGCGAACGACTCCAGGGACCCGGTGGGCTCAGGACGCGACCGGCACGCCTCGATCGGGGCCGGCCGGATCGGGGTCGACCCGTTCGCCGAGCTGTTCCGGCACCCAGCGACCCGCGGCGTCCCGGTGATCGTCGAGACGCCCGGCAAAGCGGCCGACCACGCACGCGACATCGCCGTGCTCAAGGCGCTGCGGGACAGTTGACAAAGGCCGCGCCCGGACTCGGGCGCGGCCCTTGTCGTGGTAGATACTCAGTACGTGCTGCCGCCGCTGCCGCCACCCTGCGGGCGATACGGCGTAGGTGGCACGGTGAACGCGTCGTCCTCGGTGGCCAGCGTGTCGGTCTCCACCGATCCCTCACCATAGGAATAGGTGCCGCCCGACCCGGTGCCAATGTCGGCAGCACCGGTTGCGGCATCCTTGATGGTGCCCGCCGATGACGCCGCCTGGCCCTTGACCGTCGAGGCCGAGTCGGTCGCGTGGTCCTTGACCGTTGCGGCGGCTCCCTGTGCGTGGTCCCTGACGGCCTCCGTGGAGGCGGCCGCGCTGTCCTTTACCGAGCTGGCGGCGTCGGCCGCGGTCTCCTTGACCGAGGACACCGCCTCCTGCACCGGCTGCTGAAGGTTGTCCTTCAGCTCCGCAGCGACCGAGGACAGCTCGCTCTTCACCGGTTCGGCGAGCGGCTGGACCTTGGTCTTGAGGGTGGAAGCCAGCTCCTGCTCGGCCTGCGTGGCCGGGAACAGCGACGAGGCCAGCCAGCCCAGGCCGAAGGCGATCAGTCCGGCCGCCATCGGATTGCCCTGCGCCTTCTGCTTCACCTGCCCCGGCGCCTGAGACATCGTCTCCCCGGCCGAGGACGCCGCGGAGCTAACTCCGCTGGTGAGGCCGGAAGCCTCGTCAGCTGCCGTCGAGGGCGCCCCCGACGTCTTGCCGGTGACACCGGAGGTGACGTCCGAAGCCTTGCCCATGACCTTGTCCTTGAGGTCGGTGACCGCCTGCTTGGTGGCATCGACCCGGCGCTCGACCACTCGCGCCGGGCTGACCTTCTCGGTCAACATGTCGACGTCCGAGCTCAAATCAGCCCGGGTCTGCTCGATCTCGGCCCTTATTTCGTCGGGTGCTTTGCCCACTCCGCGTCCTCCTTGAGGGTCTCGATGGTCTGCTCCGGCTTGGGCGAGACCGTTTTCATCTGGGCTCGGCCTCGGCTGTAGGCGACGGCGCCCACGATCGCCCACAGAATGGCGACGATCAGCGCGGCCCAGCCCAACGGCAGAAAACTGCCCAGCGCAAACATCAACGCCAGCGAAGCGAACAGAACCACCAGGTAGCCGGCGAAGCCGGCCGCGCCCAGGAGTCCCGCCCCCTTGCCGGCCTTCTTCGCCTCTTCCTTGATTTCGGCCTTGGCCAGGTCCAGCTCCAGGCGCATGAGCTTGGACAGGTCGGACGCGGCCTCGCCGACAAGCTGTCCAACGGTTGCCGCGGCCGGATCCGGAGACGTGGAGAAGCCCTCGGGCTGGCTGGCGTAGGTCTCGATTCGTTCGGACACTCTAGATCCTCCCAGCGTCCGAGCCCGGACCACCGGGGCGGTAGGCGGGGTCCGGCTCGTATCCCACGCCGGCGGCGTCGGGGTCCGAGTACATACCGGAGTGGCGCATCGAGTCGTCGGGGCTGTCGACGTACAGGGTCTCGTCGGTGCTGTCCACGTACAGGGCGTCACCGGGCCGGTCGAGGTACAGGTCGGTCTCGGTCTCGACCCCGGTGAGCGGTGCACCGGTCGCGGTGCCGTAGTCGTACGACGTGTCCAGCCCGGGCGTGGCGACGGGCGTCGTCATGCCGCCCGGGTAGGTGTCCGCCGTCGAGTCCTGGGACGGACTCTGCGCGGTGGCGCCCTTCACCATGCGCCCAGCAGCCGCGCCGGCGAGAGCGGCACCAGCCAAGAAGCCACCCGGCCGGCGCCGGGCAAAGCTGCGAGCCTGCGCCACCAGACCCTCGGGGCCCTGCGACTCGATGTGACTGGCGAACTGCTGCACCTTCTCCGCCACCTGGCGGACGAAATCCAGCGCGGCACCGGACTGCGGAGGTTGGCCGTTGGCCAGCCCGTGCAGCTGGTCCGCAAGAGTGCGCAGGCCGCCGGCCGCGCGCTGGGTCTGCGCCTGGGACTGCTGGGAGACCTGGTCGCGCAGTTCGCCCACTACGTTGCCGACCTGCTCCTTGGTCTCGGTGGCGACAGCGCTGGCCTGTTCCTTGGCGGTGTCTTTGACCTCTGAGGCCGCCTGCGCTGTGGTGGAGGCCACCGCGCTGGCCTGGTCCTTGGCGGTGCCGGCCACCGCCTGGGTCTCCGCCGCGGCGGTGCCCGCGACGGCGGAGGTCTCCTCGCGGGCGGTGCCGGTCACTTGCTCGGGGGATGTCACTAGCGCTCTCCCTGCCTTACGTCGGATTGCCTTATGTCGGATTGCCGTACGTCGGACTTGGCTCGGTGATCTGCTACCCGCACAGGGATCTCCGACGCGGAACCGCCCAGCCGCCCTCCGACGGTAAGGCAGATCTAGCTCGCCAGCAAGGCCGCGTTCCTCGTCAAGGCTTTGCCGCGGTTACGCGGAGCCGGATCCGGCGCTGAGGGCTCGAGCCACCACCTCGCCGGCGCGCTCCACGGCGGCGTCGTCCACGCCGAGGTAGGTGACCAGCCGCACCCGCCGCGTCCCAACGACCGACACCAGTACGCCGTCCGCCTTGGCCCGCGCGGCCAGCGTCGGACCGTCATAGCCGGTCTTGGTCAGGTCCAGCGGCACGATGTTGGTCTCCACCAGAGCCGGGTCCACCACGCCCGGGGCTGCGTCGGCGATCCGGGCGGCCAGCCGGGCGGCCCTGGCGTGGTCTTCCACCAACCGGTCGAGGTGGTGTCGCAGGGCGTACCGGCAGCCGGCCGCCAGGATGCCGGCCTGCCGCATCCCGCCACCGAGCCGTCGGCGCAGAGTCCGGGCGGTGGCCATCTGCTCCGCCGAACCCAGCAGCACCGACCCGACCGGTGCGCCGAGCCCCTTGGACAGGCAGACCGACAGCGTGTCGAAGAGCTCGCCGTACGCCGTCAGCTGCACACCGGTGGCCACCGAGGCGTTCCAGATCCGGGCGCCGTCGCAGTGCAGCGCGACCCCGGCGCCAGCGGTGAGCTCGCGCAGGGAACGTAGGGTCGACAGCGGGTAAACGGCCCCGCCGCCCCGGTTGTGGGTCTGCTCCACCGCCACCGCACGGGTCGGCACCGTCCCGTAACCCGCGGGGCGCAGCTGCTCGGCCACCATGGGTGGCTCGAGCAGGCCGCGGGCGGCGACCAGCGTGCGGGTCTGGATGCCGGCGTGCTGGGCGGCACCGCCGCCCTCGTAGGTCACGATGTGGGCGTCGGTGTCGCAGAGCACCTCGTCGGCCGCCGGCACGAGCAAACGCAGGCACAGCTGGTTGCCCATGGTGCCGCTCGGGACGAACAGCGCGGTCGGCTTGCCGAACATCGCGGCGACCTCGGCCTCGAGCGCGTTGACCGTCGGGTCCTCGCCGTAGACGTCGTCGCCGACCTCGGCAGCTGCCATCGCAGCGCGCATGCCGTCGGTGGGCCTGGTGAGCGTGTCGCTGCGCAGGTCGACGAGCACCAGTGGACTCCCTCTTCAGCTTCGGTCCGCCCACCGTAGAGCCGGCAGGGGTGGTTGGTGCCCTCGAGGGTCGTAGAATTCGCCAGTGATCGACTGGGTGACAGTGCCTCGCTGGCGACGGCCGCCGGAACGCTGGTGCTCGCCGCCGCGACCTTTGGGTCGGTGCGCTCAGCGAACCGGTCGGCCCGTGCTTCGGAGCGTGCCTCGCTTGGCCGGGATCCGACCCATGCTCGTTCCTTCGCGACTCCAGGACCCGCCCGAAAAGGTCGGCTTCGCCGACCAGCACGAGGTCAAGGTCGACGGCGGTCACGCGGTGGCCGAGGCGACGGACGAGGCGATCTACCTCGCCATCGCACCGCGAAACGTGGGAACAGGGCTGGCGGTCCTCGACCGCTGGGACTTCTACCCGGACCGCATTCTGAGCGAGCACTCCTACGGGCCGACCGGATCCTTCCGGCGGTTGACCCGCGACCTCTATGTGCCGGCCGGCGACCTCGGCTTCTGGCAGGGAACGTTCCGCGACACTGCCGAACCCGACTTCGCCGCCGCTCGAGAGGCGATCGAGAGCCGGCGGGGGGCACCGCCGTCAGCCGAAGAACGGCTCGGCTTCGGCGTACCTCTCCGCCGGGACGAGCTTGAGCTCCCGGGTGGCCTCGGCGAGCTCGACCAGCTCGATCCGGGTGCCGTGCAGCGCGGTCATCGTGCCCCACCGTTGGTCATGTACGGCGTCGATGGCGTGCAGGCCGAACCGGGTCGCGAGCACCCGGTCGAACGCGGTGGGAGTGCCGCCCCGCTGGATGTGACCGAGCACGGTGGCCCGCGCCTCCTTGCCGGTGCGGTCGGCGATCTCGTGCTCAAGCAGCGTCCCGATCCCGGCCAGCCGCACGTGCCCGAACGCGTCCAGCTCGCCCTCCCGGGTCGCCAAGGTCCCCTCCTTCGGCCGCGCGCCCTCCGCCGCCACGACGATCGGCGCGTAGTGGCTGTCGAACCGGCGTACGACGTACGCACACACCTCGTCGATGTCGAAGGGCCGCTCCGGGATCAAGATGACGTTGGCGCCCCCGGCGAGCCCGCTGTGCAAGGCGATCCAGCCGGCATGCCGGCCCATCACCTCGACGATCAGCACCCGGTGGTGGCTCTCCGCGGTGGTGTGCAGCCGGTCGATCGCCTCCATCGCGATGTTGACCGCGGTGTCGAAGCCGAAGGTGTAGTCGGTGGCCCCGAGATCGTTGTCGATGGTCTTCGGTACGCCGACCACTCGTACGCCGGCCTCGTGCAGCTTCGCCGCGACGCCGAGGGTGTCCTCGCCGCCGATCGCGATCAACGCGTCGACCCCGGTCGCGTAGAGGTTCGCCCGGATCCGATCGGTCCCGCCCGCCACCTTGAACGGGTTGGTCCGGGAGGAGCCCAGGATCGTCCCGCCGCGGGGCAGGATGCCTCGCACCGCCGCCACGTCGAGCTCCACGGTGTCGCCCTCGAGTGGACCGCGCCAGCCGTCCCGGAAGCCGACGAACTCGTGCCCGTAGCTCGCCACGCCCTTGCGGACGACGGCCCGGATGACCGCGTTCAGGCCCGGGCAGTCGCCGCCGCCGGTGAGGACCCCGATCCGCATGCCTAGACCCTAGGGCGCCACTTCTCCGGACGTCATTGCGAGCAGCGCGGAGGCATAGCTGACCGGCAGCCGCCCCGGCAGCTCGACCACGGGGCCACCCGACACCGGCCACACCGCTAGGCGCTGGTAGCCCTGCTCCGGCCACCGCACCCCGATGCCCAGCCACCGGCCGTCACTGGACCAGCACACGTCGGCTGCCTGCTTCTCCGAGGTGGCGACGCCGGGCACCCGGGTGCGGTGCCCCGTTCCCAGATCGAGCACCTCGACAAAGCCAGCGGTGGCCGGTCGGTCGAACCCATGCCGGCCGTAGTAAGCGATCGCCAGTTGCCGCTCGTCGGGGCTGAACACCGCTCTGCCAACCCCGAAGTTCGCGTCCAACCGGAACGTCTTGCGCCGATCGTCGCGGGGGTCGCCCACAATGAGGTCACACCTCTCTGCGCAGCTCGGCCCGGTCCACGCCGCCAACCGTGGCGTCGCCGCGACGACCTCCGTCACCGGCCCGACTGAGCGGCCCACGCGCAGAGACACCGGGTCGAGAATCATCAGCTCGCCGGGCGGCTCCTGCCGGTACGCCGCCACCAGGAGGCCGCTCCCGGTGTCCGCCAGCAGCTGCCAGCTCTCGGGCACCAGACGCTTCGACAGCGGCCGGCCGGCGGACGTCACCTCGGCGAGCGTCGTCTTTCCCCCCGGCTGTCGCGAGTGGACTATTGCCCAGATCCTTCCTGGTCGAGCGCCCGCAACGACCTCGTCCGCTCGTGCCAGCTCGGCCGGAGCTGGCCCGGGGCGCAGGAGGTAGACCCTGCCTATGCCGGACTCCGTGCCGGACTGGTCGGGCTGCACCACGACCAACGTTCCGCCACCGACGGAGAGCAGCTCGGTGACCGCCCCACCGGGGGGCACAGCAACGCCGGTGTCCGGAGAGCGGGTGCCAGTCGCGGCGTCCACCACGTTGAGCGAATCCCCGCCCGCAAGTAGCCGCAGCCCGCCGGGCCCCGGCGTTCTGACGCCGGCAAGCTCGGGTGACAACGGCCCGGCCGACGCGTCTGGGGGCGGAGAGGGGGGCGTCTCCGTGCTGGCTGGCCTCGCCGGCGTGCCCGCAGTGGCCGGGGCGGGCGGTCCCCGGTGCAGAGCGACCCAGGTCCCGCCGGTCACCAAGACAGCGAGAGCAAGCGCGCCAACCACACGTCGCGACGCCCGGCCGGCCGGTGGGCTCTCCGGCGGACCACCGGAGATGACCTCGGTCACGACGGCCATTGTGCGCCCCGACTATCTTCCGCGCCATGACCTTCTCCATCGTGGGCCGCAGCACCGACGGAACCGCCCTCGGCGTGGCGGTGGCCTCCAAGTTCCTCGCCGTGGGAGCCGCCGTACCTGCCGCCGAATCCCATGCCGGCGCGATCGCCACCCAGTCCTACGCCAACCTCGGCTACCGGCCGGAAGGACTCGCCATGCTGCGATCCGGCCGCAGTGCGCCCGACACGCTCGCCGCGCTGACCGCGGCCGACGCCCTCCGGGCCCAGCGCCAGGCCGGGATCGTGGACCGCGACGGTCGCAGCGCCAGCTTCACCGGCGAAGAGTGCAACTCGTGGGCAGGTGGCCGGACCGGGCCGGACTACGCCGTCCAGGGCAACATCCTCACCGGTCCGGAGGTGGTCGAGGCGATGGAGCGGGCTTGGCTCACCAGCGACCCGGCCGCGCCGCTGAGTCGACGGCTGCTGGCCGCCCTGACCGCCGGCGACGAGGCCGGCGGCGACCGACGGGGTCGCCAGTCGGCGGCGCTGCTCGTGGTCACCCCGGGTGGCGGGTACGGCGGCGGCAGCGACGTCTACGCGGACCTGCGGGTCGACGACTCGCCGAACCCGGTGCCCGAGCTGGTCCGGCTGCTCGGGCTGCACGACGTCTTCTTCGGCTCGACCGACCCCGAGGAGCTGCGGCCGCTCGAGGGCAGGCTGCTCGACGAGGTCAACGGGCTGCTGGTGCAGGTGGGGCATCCGCCGCGGGGTGACGGCGCGGGCGCCGTGCGAGCCGCGCTGTGGGACTGGGCCGGGGTGGAGAACCTCGAGGAGCGCGTCCCGGAGGCCCCGGTGATCGACCCGGTGGTGCTCCAGGTGTTGCGAGGGAAGGCGGCCGAAGGCGAGCCCGGCCCGGTGAAGTCGCCAGACGCAGCTTCGTGACCCTCCTGGCCATCGACGCCGGGACCACCGGCGTCACGGCGCTGCTGGTCACCGCCGACGGCCGGGTCGCCGCCTGCGGCCACCGCGAGTTTCCCCAGCACTTTCCGCGACCCGGGTGGGTCGAGCACGACCCGGCGGAGATCTGGTCGGCCACGCTGGCCGCCTGCGGTGCCGCGCTCGCCGGCGCGGGCGCAGGCGCCGAGCCGCCCACCGCCATCGGACTCACCAACCAGCGTGAGACCGCCGTGCTCTGGGACCGGTGCACGCTGGAAGCGGTGGTGCCCGCAGTGGTGTGGCAGGACCGGCGTACGGCGGCGCTCTGCCGACAGCTGCAGGAGGAGGGACACGAGGGCCGGGTGCGGAAGCTGACCGGGCTTCGGCTGGACCCCTACTTCACCGCCACCAAGCTGCGCTGGCTGGCCGAGCACGCGACCACCGCGTGGGCCGGGGTGAGCGACGGCTCAGTCGCCATCGGCACGATCGACTCCTACCTGCGGAACACGTCCTCGGCCTCGACCTGCCAGTCACCGGCGTCGCCGGCGACCAGTCCGCGGCCCTGTTCGGGCAGGGCTGCTTCACCGTGGGCGAGTCGAAGTGCACCTACGGGACCGGTTCCTTCGTACTCGTCAACACCGGCGACCAGGCAGTGCGCAGCGGCAGCGGCCTGCTCACGACGGTCGCCTGGAACCTCGGCGACGGCCTCGTCTACGCGCTGGAGGGATCGATCTTCGTCACCGGCGCCGCCGTGCAATGGCTGCGCGACGGGCTGGGGGTGCTCGGGGCGGCGAGCGAGATCGAGCCGCTGGCCGCGACGGTGCCGGACAGCGGCGGGGTGGTGTTCGTGCCGGCGCTCACCGGCCTGGGGGCGCCGCACTGGGACCCGGACGCCCGCGGCACGATCCTCGGGATCACCCGAGGCACGACCGCGGCCCATCTGGCGCGGGCCACGCTGGAGGCCATCGCCTTCCAGGTCCGTGACGTGGTCGAGGTGATGGTGAGTGACACCGGCCGGGCTCTCGCGGTGCTGTCCGTCGACGGTGGGGCGGCCGGCAACGACCTGCTCTGCCAGCTGCAGGCCGACGTCCTCGGGGTGCCGGTCGAGCGGGCGGCGATCCGCGAGGCGACCGGCCTGGGCGCGGCCTTCCTGGCCGGCCTGGCGACCGGCGTCTGGTCGGGCACGAACCAGCTGGCCGCCATCCTTCGGCCGGACCGCCGCTTCGACCCGCGGCCGGCGGACGAGTCGGCGTACGTCCGCTGGGAGGAGGCCGTACGCCGCTGTCGCGGCTGGGACAGCGATTCTTCTTGATCGCTGCCGCCCGGGTGGGCGCCAGGTCACCGGCCGGACCGGCTGCCCAACCGGAATGTGCGGGTCTAGTCGTCCACTCCCACTGAAGCGGGGGTGCCCTTGCGAGCAGCGGCCAGCTCCGCTTTGGCCTTGGCGGCGTAGGTGTCGACGTACTCCTGACCGGACAGCGTCATGATCTCGTACATGATCTCGTCGGTCATCGACCGCAGCACCAACCGGTCGCCCTCCATGCCGGCGTAACGGGAGAAGTCGAGGGGCTCGCCGATCAGTACGCCGACTCGCATGATCTTCGGCATCAGCTTGCCGGGCGGCTGCATCTTGTTCGTGTCGAACATCGCCACCGGGATCACCGGTACGCCGGCGGCCAAAGCCATCCGGGCGATGCCGGTCTTCCCGCGGTAGAGCCGGCCGTCCGGTGAGCGGGTGCCCTCCGGATAGAGGCCGAGCAGCCCCCCGCTGCGCATGATCTTCAGCGCAGTCCGCAGCGCTCCCTCGCTGGCCTTGCCGCCGGAGCGGTCCAGTGGCACCTGCCCGATGCCGCGGAAGAACATCTTCTTGAGCCGGCCCTTGGGGCCACGGCCGGTGAAGTAGTCGGACTTGGCCAGGAAGGTGACCCGCCGCGGCACCATCAGCGGCAGGAAGACCGAGTCCGAGAAGGACAGGTGATTACTGGCCAGGATCGCGCCACCGGTCGGCGGGACGTTTTCCAGGCCCGCCACCCAGGGCCGGAACAGCAGCCGGAGGATCGGCGACAAGACCGCCTTGAGCATCCAGTAGCCCATCACACCTCCGCATAGCCGGCTGGCCGAGCCTATGGACCCCGCCAGCCCGCCGGCAATTGCTCTCGGCCGGCAGCGCCACAGCAGTGGCTTCGGAGTCTGCCACCGTAGGCTGCGCGTCCGGTGGCGGACGCCGTGCGACGATTTCGGCACCCGAGCCCGCGCAGCCGCGGGCCGCCGACCGGATACGGAGCGCACTCGTGCCGCGACTTCCCGGGGCCGATGCCCACGTGGCCATCCTCGATCATGAGGCTCCAGTGCTCTTTCCGGGCAGCCTGGGGCTCGTGCGGGAGCACCCGGCGGCGGTGGCTGACGGGGCCGGCGGATGACCGAAGACCCGAGCGGCCGCCGAGCCGGCCGCCGTGGGAACGGGCTTGCCGCGGCGGCGTACGTGCCGCTGGCCGACCTCGACCCCTGGCGCGCCGACGCGGTGCTGGAAGCGTTACGGGCGGCCGGGGTGGCGGCGTACGTCAAGCCGTCAGCCGGCAGGCAGGGTGGCTACCTTGAGGTAACCCTGCCCGACCGGCCGACCGATCGGGTCTGGGTCGACTCGAACGCCCGCCCGCGGGCCGAGCGGGTGCTGGCCGGGGAGCTGTCCGACCGGCCGGCCGATGGTGGGCCGGGGCCGGTGGACGAGGAGGAGTCGTGGCGGGCCATCGTTGCCACCTTTTCGGCTCGACCGGCGGGTGCGCCGCCCTGGCCGGCCGAGGAGGAGGTCGATGAGTCGGGACCCGCCGGTCGGCTGGTACGGCCGGTCGAGCCCATCGAGCCGCCGTACCGGCCCGCCGAGCCGGCGTACGCCGAGAGCGACCTCGTCGACGAGGAGCACTACGTCCCACCGCCGCCGCCGCCGATCCCCCAGCCGCATCCCGTGACCCGCTGGGCGGTGCTCGCGCTCGCGGGTGGGTTCGCCGTGCTGGTCCTGCCCGCGCTGCTCGGCGACCCGGTCGGTCCGGGCACGGCGCTGCTCGCCGTACTGGCCGTGCTGGGCGGCTTCGCGACCCTGGTGGCACGGATGCGGGATGCTCCTCCGACGGACTCCGGTCCGGACGACGGGGCGGTCGTCTGAGCTTCCGGCAGGCTCGCGCCCACCGGGCTGAGACGAAAGGAGCGGCGTGCAGGTCACGGAGAACGTGGAGATCAGCGGCCACCTCATGGACTCGGGCGTCTTGGCCCGGGTCCTCGACGACGTTCTCGACTACGGCGGCGACTACACGGTCGATGCGATCGAGATCGGCCGCAGCCACGACGACGAGTCCTCGGCCCGCATCACCGTCGGCGCCGACAACGAGGAGACGCTCGCGCGCATCCTCATGCGGATTCAGATCCACGGCGTCAACCAGATACACCCCGGGGAGGCGGTGACCCGACCGGTCGAGCGTGACGGCGTGTTCCCCGAAGACTTCTACTCCACGACCAACCTCGAGACCGTGGTCCGGCTCGGGGGACAGTGGGTGCCGGTCGAGCAGCCGGAGATGGACTGCGGGCTCAAGGTCGAAAACGGGCGAGTGCGAACCGTGCCGGTCAGCGATGTCCGCGCCGGGGATGCGATCGTCTGCGGCGCCAGTGGGATCAAGGTCGTGCTGCCGTTGCGGGAGCACAAGGCGCGATCCGAGGCGGCGTTCGAGTTCATGAACTCGCCGGTGTCGAGCGAGAAACCCCAGGCGCTGCTCGTCCGCCAGATAGCCGCCCAGCTGAAGGAGATTCGGGCCGACGGCGGCCGAATCCTGTGGGTCGCCGGACCGGCTGTGGTCCACACCGGCGCATCCCCCGCCATGGTGGCGCTGGTGGAGGCCGGCTACGTCGACGTGCTGTTCGCCGGGAACGCGCTCGCGACCCATGACATCGAGGCTGCTCTGTTCGGCACCTCGCTCGGGGTTGACCTCACCCGGGGCCGCGGCGTCGAGCACGGACACGAGCACCACATTCGCGCGATCAACACCATCCGGCGCGCCGGGTCCATCACCGGTGCGGTCGAGCAGGGAGTGCTCACCTCCGGCGTCATGCACGCGATGGTCCAGGCCAAGAAGCCGTTCGTCCTCGTCGGTTCGGTGCGCGATGACGGGCCGCTCCCCGACGTCTACACGGACGTCATCGACGGGCAGCGGGCGATGCGGGCCGAGCTGCCGGGCGTCGGCTTCGCGATCATGGTTGCCACCATGCTGCACTCGATCGCGACCGGGAACATCCTGCCTGCCTCCGTCCCGCTGGTGTCCGTCGACATCAACCCGGCCACGGTGACCAAGCTGGCCGACCGCGGCAGCGCCCAGGCCGTCGGCATCGTCACCGACATCGGTCTGTTCCTGGAGCAGCTGGCCCGCGAGCTCGCGCCGCAGTACGGAACCACTCGGACGTAGGCCTGGGCGCAACGGCGTACGCACTCTG
>JBPCOB010000080.1:0-7917 GCA_051000715.1 Mycobacteriales bacterium | reverse complement strand
TTCGTCAAGCATGTCTTGAAGCCTGCTCTGGCTCGCGCCGGGCTGCCGGCTGTGTTCCGGTTCCACGACCTCCGCCACACCTACGCCTCGCTCATGGCCGAGGCGGGGAAGCCGATGTGGAAGGTGTCGCGGTGGATGGGGCACTCCTCCGTCCACATCACCGATGTGACCTACACCCACCTGTTCCGGACGCGCGACGCTGACGAGATGGCGGACATCGCTCGGCCCGCTCCGGCGCGGCCTACGGTCATGGCGCTGCCCCTGAGGCTGCCCGGCTGATCTGGCACTTCCGACGGGTCGCCCGTGAAGGCCCGTTCGCCGCGTGCTCCTGACTTAAAGCTGCGAGAATATTCGTGTCGTGCCCCGGTCACTTGTCGGCGCCCACGTCCAATACGTCCGTCCCTCAGCGAAAGGAACCCAATGTTGCGCAAGAAGAAGGGAGAGGCTGCCAAACCGGCTTCGGTTTTACTTCCGGTTGCGACGGAGACTCCGGCAGAAATTCTAACCGCAACGCCCCAGCGACCTTGGTACAAGAAGAAGCGATACATTATCCCAATCGCCCTGCTTGTTTTTGTTGTTGCCGTGAGCGCCGGCGGAAGTAATGCTAGCAAGAAAGGGGGCGACAAGAATAACGGCGCCCAACCTAAAGCAATATCGACTTTTAAGCCGAACGCTCAACCCAAAGCCACCGCGGCCCCTAAAGCCAAGGCGCCACCGACACCGCAGCAGGCGCTGAATGCGAAGATCGCAAGCGCGCTCGGGCCAGGGAACCGTAAGGGCATCAAGCGAGTAAAAGCCGTTACTTTCCCCGCATCATCAGGACATATAGAGGTCGAATGGGCTGTGAACGACAACATCACTACAGGATTCATCAAAGACGGAGCTCGGCTCGACGCAGTAAATATTCTCAAGGCGATCAAGTCTTCTGGGGTGCCGTACGATTCAGTTTTCGTGAACGGCTCCTTCCCCCTCCAAGATAAGTTTGGCAAGTCCACTGAAGAGTCAGTCGTCCGCGCGGCCTATACAAGCGCGACCGTCAACCGCATTCAGTTTGACAACATCAGTTTCAAGACAATCTTTGACCTGGCCGACAGCGCGAACATCCATCCGGCGTTCAAGTGACGAGACACTTCAAGGGCGCGCACGACCGCTGCGGCGCTCCTGGACGTTAGCCGGGCGGTTGGAGGGGCAACGGAGGGGCAAAACCTTCCCATCGAGTCCGCCAACAGGTATAACCGCAGGTCAGGGGGGTGGGCCGCCTGGGATTCGAACCCAGAACCTACGGATTAAAAGACCGGCCGATGACGTGCCGGGTGGTGCAACGTGATGCCACCCCGTGCCAGTTCGTGCGGCCAGATCAGGTTTCTCGTGCCAGCCTGTACCAGCCCGTGCAACCTGATGCTGTCGCGTGCGTTGGCATCGCGTTGGCAGTCGGGCCTCCGCCCCGGGGTGGTGTGCGATGGCTGAGCCGAGCGTTGAGGGCGTCGGAACCGAGGCCGGCGGGCCGGGCTCGCTGGTGTTGGAGCAGCGGTTCGCGGTGGTCCCGGAGTGGATCATCGACGCGGAGGTCAGTGACTGCGCGTACCGGCTGTACTCGGTGCTGCTGCGGTACGGCCAAACCTCCGGCTGCCGGATGCCGGGCCGATCAACATTGGCCGGCCGGCTGCACAAGACGTCGAAGGACACCGTCGACCGGGCGCTGAAAGAGCTCGAAGGGATCGGCGCGGTCGTGGTCGAACGGCGGCGCCGGGACGGCCGGAACCTGACCAACCGGTACCTGCTGATGAGCACCCCACCCCACGCTCCGGGCGGGGAATGCCCAGGTCACGGTGGCCGCAAATTTGCGGCCACCCCTGGCCGCAATCCTGCGGCCACCCTGGCCGCAGATTTGCGGCCCGACCCAGAGTTTCTTACCGAGAACCCCCCTCCACCTGCCCCTCCCCCCGGGCGGCCGGCGGCACCAGCTCCGGCAGCCGACGGTCCGTCGGCCGCCGACACCGCGGTGCTGGCTGCCTGTGGCATCGACGACCTGAGCGCACTGGCCGAGGACTGCCAGGCGCTGCGCCGCGGGCTGGGCAAGCCGGCCGCCCGCTGGTCGGCCGGGCGGCTGCTCCCGGTCCTCGCCCAGACCGAGCGGTCCGGTGCCTGGCCGCCGGCGCTGGTCGGCCCGGCACTGCGCGCCCTGGCCGCCGACCCGGCCACCCACAGCCCGACCCGGCTGCCCTACCCCGGCCCGTGGTGGGACACCGCCGAAACCCGCCAGCAGCCGCACGACCGGGCGGGGCAGCTCGCCGAGCAGCAGGCGCTGGAAGCCCGCCTCGGCGAGGCCGACGGCAGCCGGGTTTGGGCCCAGCAGCAAGCCCGCGCTCAGCTGTCCGCCCGAGGGGAACCGGTCACCCGCCTTGCGGTCGCCCGCCTCGCCTGCCACCTCCTGGACCAAGCCGAGCTGACCCCATGCTGAGCGCCGCCGTCCATCCCACCCCGGGCGACACCGTCCGCCGGCAGACGCTGTCTCTGTGTGGGGGATCAGATCGTCTCTGCCCCGACCACGGCAGGAGGGCGTCATGACCGGGCTGCCACCTGGGCATCGGCACCCGCGACCGCAGCGGCGATTGTTCTACCGGCAGCAAGCGCAGGCCACGGCAGCCCGTTGCTCACAGGGGTGCGGCCGATGATCGGCCGGCGGCGCGACACCGGCCGGCGGCGCACGGTGGCGCTGCTCGACCTCGACGACGAGCTGACCGCGGCGATTGACGTCGTCGAGCAGGTGCTGCTGACCCTGCGGTGCTGGGACGACGAGCCCGACCCGCCGGCGCTGCCGGCGCGGCCGGCCGGTGGCGCCGCGCTGGCGGCGTTGGGCTGGGTCTAGGACAAGGTCAGCCCCACCCAAGGCGCCGCGGGGCCGCGGATGCTCGGCCCCGACGGCCGCTACGAACACATCCCGCTGCGCTTCATTGACGTCCCCGCGGGCGACGTGCAGACACTGGCCGGCGCCGCCCGGGCGTTCGGCGACCGCGCCGCAGCGACCACGTCACCCAGGCCCCGAGGCGCAGGCCGCCGCGATGCCCGACCCGCAGTAACGGGGCACCGGCCAGCTCGTCGCGCTGACCGCCCGGCTGGCCGGAATGCTCGACCTGGCATGCATCCGGTGAGTCACCGTCCTGCACACCCGGATCGGTGCCGCCGCGTCCGAAGAAATGGTGCTCACCGCCGGCGAGGAGTCCGCCTACCAGGCGACGGTGAGCCGGCTCAACAACATGTGGGCGCTGGGTGACCAGCTGGCACGCTGCTCGCGGCGTTGGGGTCGATAGCCGACCCGCGGGGCCGCCGGGGGTGGGTCATCGGTTGGGCGCCGTGCTGGGTGTCGCGGTGTCGACACGGCGATCCGCTGGTGGGACAAGGTCGGCAGCCTATTGCCCGGGCAGCCTGGCTGCCGGCCCACGTGGCGGGGCCGAAGCCGGGAAGGCCGGTAGCGAACTGACGTAGCGCCGGCACATCGACCAGGGCCTGGCCAGGTGGTTGCTCCCGGCAGCAGGTCGCGAGCCGGCCTGCGTACCGAGTTCTCCTGACTGGCGGGTGAACCGAGGAGCTGCCAGCGACGTTGACCTTGCGGTCGATCAGCGGGACCCTCTGCGTGAATAGGAGGTGGGATCGATGGCAAAGTATGCTGTCTTCTTCACATTTAAGGGCGAGACCGTCAAGGCAATGATGGACAACCCCAGCGACCGCGCCGCTGTGGTTAGCGGTCTCTGCGAAGCTGCGGGTGGGCGGATGGACGCCTACTATCTGATGTTCGGTGCCTGGGACGGTTTCGTGATCGCCGACGTGGCTGACAGCAAGGCCGCCGCAGCGATCAGTTTCGCCGTGAGCAGTACCGGCGCGTTCGCTCACATCGAGACCCACGAGCTGCTCGAGGCAGGCGAACTGGCGGGTGTGCTCAGCACCGCTGCGAGCCTGGCCTACACCCCGCCGGGGCGGTAGGAGCCGAGGGCCCGCGCGCCAGCCGTCTTTCGGCCTGGAATGACGAGATCATGGTGCTGCGGACGCGGGCAGAGCAGGTGAGCTTGTGGGAGTCGGTGCTGGCGGCGTAGGTGCTGCGGCTGCCCCAGATGCTCGCACTATCGACTGCAAACACCATAGGGGGAGCTCCCGCTGGCACCAGGCCGGTCCTGTCTGCTCGGCGGGCCGTGATGGGAGCGGGTGCGCTTTATCTCGGCGAACGCGCGCAGGCCGCTGGTAGGAGCGGTTGGCCTCGTGCGAAGCCCGTGGTGAGGTAGCGGTCCCAGGCCGGACGGTGCCGCTGGCCACGGTCAGGCGCGGGCCCACATGGACCAGGGTGAGGCGGCGACCTCGAAGCGCGCCGGTGAGAGTACGTGGCGCCAGCGAGCCCGCAGATCCTCGCGCCCGGTCCGGTCCCGCAGGGCGACATCCGCACCGGCGCGTCCCGCACCGAGGGTGAAGGGCTCCGACTAGTCGGCGAACGTCTCGAACTGGACCATGTGATCAGGGTCGTCGGGCTGGATGTGGTTCAGGCCGGCGGGGCAAATGGCTCCGGCAGGTGACCCTCCGCGCGCCGGCGAGTCCGGCCTCGTCCCGCGCGGCCGGCTCGAGAGCGCGCACCGCCCGCTCAAACGCGGCGAGGGGAGCGCTGTTCCGCGGCGTGATCCCACCCGGACGCGGCGACCGTGCCGGCGGGCCGGGTCACCCGCGCCATCTCCCGAAGCGCGCACCGGGTCGGCCATGAAGCGCACGACCAGCTGGTCCAGGGCCAGGTCGACACTGTTGGTCGGGAAGGGGGAGATGCTCGGCGACACCGGAGCGTACGTCGATGCTCGAGAAGCGCGCCCCGATCGCGGCGACGAACGGGGCGGACGGGTCGGTCGCCGAGACGGCGTCGGCGCCCAACCGGTGCACCAGCGGCGAGGCCGACGCTTCGGGCGCGCATCCCGCGCTCAGCACCCGCCGGCCCGCCCCGCACGCCGGCCGGCTCCACGACTGCACGGCCGACGGCTCGGAGAAGCGACCTATCGACCGGGGATAGGCAGCCGCCGAGAGTCGGAGGTCACCAGACGAATGTGGGGCTCCGGCGGGTGTGACCGGCCCCGATCACCGGACTTAGATGGCGACGGCACGCTCGAAAGACGTCCCGGGCGCAGACCGCTGTCGGGGGGGCCCGACGGTGCTGCGGCGCGAGCGGTGCCGCGATCACCGGCCGGCGATGTGCTCTTGAAGGGCTGGCAGGTAGTCGACCTCGCACGAGTAATAGCGCATTGCCAGCACGCCGGCCGTCAGGTCGATGCTGCCTTCTCCGACGCAGATTACCGTGTGTTCAGCCACAGATGTGGTTCGTGCTCCGTCATGAAGAGCATCACGTGGACGCCGCTGCCATTGGTCAGCGACGACACGCCCGTCACGGTGAAAAACACGAAGGACTCCGGCGCAACCTCCACAGCTCCGCGGGCGTCCGGGAACGCGTAACCACCGCGCAGTCGCGGGAAGTTGGACCACTCGGCGCGCCCCCGCAGCCTCCCCGAGAAGTCCGCAACGCCCTGGCCGTACAGCCGACCATCACCGGTGCTGGACGGCTCGATGGAATGCATCGAGCTGTATCAGTCCACGTCGAACAAGTGATCCAGTCGCATCTTCGTCCTCCTCCTCCGCCGAGCGGCCTGGCGAACACGCGTCGACGTGCGTCGTCGTGCGCTCCCATGATGATGGGCCGGCTGTCACGAGGTGACTACAGCCCTTGACGCGTAGCCAGAAATCCGGGGGACGCGACCCGGTGCGGCCGACGCTGCCCGCATGACGAACATCCGCTTCTGCGCCGGCGCGAGCGGTCATCTTGCGCATGTGGCCGGGGGATGGCTCCGACTTGCAGGTTGGTCCGCCGATGCGGCCATGACGCTGGGACTGGTTTGGCGAGCTGAAATCGACTGACCCTCAGGAGCTCTTACCCTGCTGCGAGTGCTCCACAGCTGCGTCCGTGCCAGGAAACACGAGCGTCTCACGCCCGTCGTCGCGGCGCACGAGATATGGCGGCCGCCCATCCTGCCCCCGAATCCCAATGATCTCGGCCGTCTGGTCGCGCGTGCCCACCACCCGGCCGTGCACGCGCAGCTTGTCACCCACCTCTGCCCGCATGACAACTCCTCTCCTGTGTCTACCCGGCAGCCTGCACCTTCCGGCGCCTCGGCGGAAGAGGGATATGGTCTCGCCTGCGGTCCGCAATCCTCCCGCCAAAGCACCCTGAGACCCTCCGATCAGACGGCGCCGGGATCCGGTGCACCACCATGCGACCGGTCCCCCGGGCAAGTGGCCGCTCACAGCCGCGACGCGTCGCGACTCGGCTAGGACGGACACGGCAGGCAATGGGCCTGGTCGTGGAGCTTGTCCAGTAGCACGGTGACGTGACCCCAGGGCAATCGTCCAACAGGCTGTTGGACGATGCGGTGTGGGACCAGGTGGGGGCGAACTGCCGCATGTAGAACAGGTTGCTGCGGGACAAGCCCCGCAGGTCGGCGGCGAGGCGGTCGATGACCTTGCCGCCCCAACCTTGCTCCTGCTGCCGTCCGGCGACCGCCGAACCGAGACGCCAGTATAGGCCGATCAGCTCGGTATTGGCGGCTTGGTGTGCGCGTAGCCGGGCGGTCCGTACCGCGCGCTTGAGCTCATCGAGCAGCTGCGGGTAGCCCGCCGTTAGGGTCACGTCGGCGTCGCTCACCAGCGCATCATCTGGGCGTGCGGGTAGGGGGCTGGTCGCCGTGTGGTTTCGTCATAGGCCGAGTCGGCCGGCGGCGTTGTCGGTGAAGACGCTGCTGCGGCGGATGTAGGAGCGGGCGACCTGCAGGGAGCGCCACCGGCCCTGGTCCATGATTGCGCGTTCGCTGGCGCCGTTGGCGACGGCCTGGGTGGCGAACCCGGACCGGGTGGAGTGGGCGGTGAAGAACCGTTCCCCGTGCGCGGGGGAGAGGCCGGCGGCTTTGGCGCGGCGGATCAGCGCGTCGCGGACTGCGGCATCAGAGAGTCGGGCGTCGGGGCCCCGCCGGCTGGCGCCGAGAGAGCCGAGCTGGCCGCGGCGGTCCACCGGGCGGAACAGCGGCCCGGTCAGGGCATCCCCGGTTACGCCGAGCAGGGCGGCGAGCCGGTCGATCCAGGCCTCGGCTGCGAGCACCGCACAGAGCCGGGGCCGCGACGCGTAGGGGATCCCGACGTAGGCGCCCTCGCCGGCGGTGTCGGTTTTGCTGTGTCGCACGTGCACTATGAGCCCGGCCGGGTCGGGTTCGAGGTCAGCCGTGTCGAGGGCGGCAAGTTCGCTACGACGTAGCGCGGAGGTGAAACCCAGCAGCACCAGCGCCCGGTCCCGGACCTCTGCGGTCCCGTACCCCTGACCGTAGGTCTGGTCGTTCAAGGTGTACGTCGTGTCGATGATGCGTTCGACGTCGGAGGTCCACAGCGGCGGGGCGCCGCGATGCGCGGTGCCATGTTCACGGCGCAGCCCCCGGAGCACCTCCCGCACCGCCGGGTCATCGGTCGGGTCTGCCTGGCCGGCCAGCACGTGGGCTTTGGCGATCGCCGACAACCGGCGGGTCAGCGTGCCAACTCGGCTGCCCGGGGCATGGGCAACCAGATAGCGAGCCAAGTCCAGTGGCCGCGCCGGCAGTGCCGGTATTTTTTGCACGTCGGCCCACGCCGACCAGTGCCGCCAGTCCGCCGCGTACGCCCGCCAAGTGTTCGGCGCCAACGCCGCCCGGAGCGCGGCCGCGACCTGCTCGTCAAGGATCCCGACGTCCACCATGGCGGCATGTGACTGGTTCGGGTCGGCGGGCAGCGGCAGGCTCGTCGTCATGGTGCGAGCTGCTGCAGGACCCGGACGATGAGGACAGTGGCCTGCGCCACGCCGTAGGAGTCAATGCGGTC
>JBPCOB010000079.1:0-14468 GCA_051000715.1 Mycobacteriales bacterium | reverse complement strand
CGACGCCGGGTCGTTGCGGCGGCTGACCGGGCAAGCAGGGTTCACGCTGCTCGCCGAAAGTGAGCGCCGGATGAACCGGCACTGGCTGCAGCTCCTTGCGCGGGCACAATGACCGCATGCCGGAGCTACCGGAGGTCGAGGCGCTCGCGACGTTCTTGACCGAGCGCGCGGTCGGCCGCACGGTGGCCCGGATCGACGTGGTGGCGATCTCCGTACTCAAGACCTTCGACCCGCCACCAACCGCTCTGGGCGGACTGGCGATCTCCTCGGTACGCCGGCACGGGAAGTTCCTCGATCTCGACGTGTCGGGGCTGTACCTGGTGATCCACCTCGCCCGGGCCGGCTGGCTGCAGTGGAAGGACAAGCTTCCGCCGGCCCCGCCGCTGCCGGCCAAGGGACCGCTCGCGCTGCGTGTGCACCTCGACGACGGAAGCGGCTTCGACCTCACCGAGGCCGGCACCCAGAAGCGGCTCGCGGTCTACGTGGTGCGAGAGCCGACCGAGGTGCCGGGGATCGACCGGCTCGGGGTCGACCCGCTGGACCCGGCGTTCACCGCCGAGGAGCTCGGCCGCCTGCTTCGGGAGGGCGGCCGTTCCCAGGTCAAAGGCGTGCTCACCGACCAGTCGGTGGTGGCCGGGATCGGAAACGCCTACTCCGACGAGGTCTTGCACGTGGCCAAGCTCTCTCCGTTCAAGCCGGCGTCCTCGCTCACCGGGGGTGAGGTCGAGCGGTTGCATTCGGCCATCACGACTACGCTGGCCGAGGCGGTGAGCCGGGCTCGCGGGCTGGCGGCCGGCGAGCTGAAAGCCGAGAAGAAGGTCGGACTTCGGGTGCACGGGCGCGCCGGATCCCCCTGTCCGGCCTGCGGAGACACCGTGCGCGAGGTCTCCTTCGCCGACAAGAGCCTGCAGTACTGCCCCACCTGCCAGACCGGAGGCAAGCCGCTGGCAGACCGCAGGCTGTCCCGGCTGCTCAAGTAGCCGACCGCGGCAACCGCATACTTGATCCATGCCGCTGTGGTGTCGCTATAGGAACACCGAAGGGCCATGGATCTTGGGCCGGAAGGGCCGGCGGGCGGGCTCGCTTCCGGCTCATCACTGCCGTCCTCGGGGGCCGCTGATTGACCGGCGAGGGAATCCGGACGGCCGGAATTTGGTCGAACTAGTCAAAGACCCCTCGCAGTGGAACCGGAGGTAGGCCGTGTCCGCCCCGCAGGTGCCGACCGTCTCGGTGTTGGACGTGCCCGAGGAAGCTTTCCTGCTCGACGTACGGGAGGACGACGAGTGGGCCGCCGCCCATGTCGCGGGCGCCTGCCATCTGCCGATGGGCGAGCTGAGAGGACGACTGGACGAACTGCCGGCTGACCGCGACGTCGTGGTGGTGTGCCGGAGCGGCCACCGGTCCGCGCACGTGACGGCGTACCTCATCGGCTTCGGGCGTCAGGCCCGCAACCTGGACGGCGGTATGCAGGCCTGGGCGGCCGCCGGGCGGCCCATGACCAGCGAGAGCGGCGCGCCGCCGCAGGTCATCTAGGTGGCCCTCACCGCGACCCGAGCGCAGCCACAGCAGCTAACGGCGCCGGCCGGGGTCAATCGCTCGGCGGCCATCCGGCTTGGCCTGCTCGCCGTGATCTGGGGCACCAGCTTCCTGCTCATCAAGGTGGCCCTGCACGGCCTCACGCCGATCCAGATCGTCCTCGGCCGGATGGCGCTCGGCGCCGCGACGCTGCTGATCGTCCTGTGGCTGGCCGGCGAGCGACTGCCCACCGGCCGGCGTACCTGGGCCTCACTGGCGTTCGTCGGGGTGATCGCCAACGTCGTGCCGTTCTTCCTCATCGCCTGGGGCGAGCAGTACGTAGCTACCGGCCTGGCCGGCATCTACAACGCCACGATGCCGCTGTTCACGCTGCTGGTGGCCACGGCCGCGCTTCCGGAGGAGCGGCCTACGGTCGCGAAGGCAGCCGGGCTGGTGGTCGGATTTCTCGGCGTCCTGCTCGTGATGGCTCCCTGGCGCGGGCTCGGGCACTCGGCGCTGGCGGGGCAGCTGGCCTGCCTCGGTGCCGCCGCCTGTTACGCCGTGGCGATCACCTATACCCGGCGGTACCTGTCCGGCAGCGGCTACCCGCCGGTGGTGCTGGCTGCCGGTCAGCTGGTGGCCGCGACCGTCGTCGTGGCCGCGCTGGTGCCGTTCTGGGTGACCGGCGGCGTCTCGCTGCCGCCGCGCGTGCTCAGCAGCGTCGTGGCGCTGGGGGCACTGGGCACCGGGATCGCCTATCTGCTCTTCTACCGGCTGATCGGCGAGATCGGGGCCACCGCCGCCTCCACGGTGACCTACCTGGTCCCGGTGGTCGCGGTGAGCCTCGGCGTCGCCGTGCTTGGCGAGGCGGTGGCCTGGAACGACTTCGTCGGCGCGGCGGTGGTGCTGGTCGGTGTCGCGGTCGCCGGGGGGCAGCTACGCCGGATACCGGCGCTGGGGCGGGCTGACGTGCCGGCGTAGCCCCGGTTCCCTCAGGGTCCCGCACCGGGCGTGGATCGCGGACGCTACCGGGGGAGATGGGGCTGGAGGGCGGACTGATCGATCGAACTCGCCCCGGCCTCGAGCGAGAGCAGCAGCTCCTTGGCCGCCAGCCCGCCGGCGTAGCCCCCGAGCGCCCCACTGCGGCGCACCACCCGGTGGCACGGCACGATCACGCAGACCGGGTTGGCTCCCAGCGCATTGCCGACCGCGCGGGCCGCTCCCGGCCGGCCCATCGCGGCCGCGACGGCGGCGTACGACGCGGTCGAGCCGTACGGGATGGCGGCGGCCGCCCGCAGCACCTCCCGCCCGAAGGCGCCGGCGAGAACCGTGTCCACCGGCACGTCGAAGCTCCGGCGGCGACCGGCGAAGTACTCCTCGAGCTGTCGGCGTACGGCGTCGAACGGTCGAGCCGTGCGCAGCACCCGGGGCGAGACCCCTCGCGCCAGCCGCTCGGCGACGGTCGTCTCGTCGGCGTAGGAGCAGGCGACCAGCCCGGCCGGCGTGGCGGCGAGTACGAGCCGGCCGACCGGCGCGTCGGTGACCGAGTACGCCACGTCGAGCAGACCGGCGGCGCGAGCGGCCGGCCCGAGATCCGGGACCATGGCAGCGGTGTCGGTCGTCGGGGCCTCGGCGGCCGCGCGCAGGGCGGACTCCAGGCTGGTCATGGCTCGCTCCTCAGTTCGGTGCGCAGGGCGGACAGTCCGTCGCTGACCAACCTGCGGCTGGCGGCCGGGGTGCAGCCGAGCGTCGCGGCCACCTCAGCGTGCGGGAGGTCCAAGGCGTAACGCAGGCCGATCGCCAGCCGCTGCCGGTCCGGCAGCCCTCGGACCCGCGCCCACAGGTCGCCGTCGTGCGCGGCCGCCATCGGAGCTGCAGCGGTGTCGGGCAGCACTGCCACGGGCACCGGGCGTCGGGCGCCGGCCCGGTGGCCGTCCGTCGCCGTGCGCGCCGCGATGGTGAGCAGCCAGCCCCGCAGGTTGCCCGCGTGCTGCAGAGAGGGGTACGCGCGCAGGGCTGCCAGCCACGTCTCCTGCGCGCAGTCCGCCCCTTCGTTCGGGCCGGCCAGCGCCCGGCACAGTCGGGCCACCTCGGCGGCATGGGAGTCGAGGAGCGACTGGAACGGCGGCAGCACCACGTCAGTACAACGTCCGGGGCGCCTGCGCTGTGAGGGTGCTCGTCTGGCCCGCCAGAAAGGTACGGCACGGAGTCGTCTGAGCATGGGCCACGGTGTAGCGCCGCCACACTCGGTCGACTGCGAGCACCGTTCACGGACCGGCAGGGCGTCGGCGAGCACGCCTTCGTTGCCGACGTGGAGATCTTCCAGATAGACGTTCTTCGTGGTCATGGGTGCCCTGGTTGCGGCGGCCCCGCCGCCGCGTCGTAGGGTTCTGCCACCACCGCGGGAGCTCGGGCGACCGGGCTGAGAGGGCGGCTGCTCGGCCGCCGACCGCCGAACCTGACCGGGTAATGCCGGCGTAGGGAGTGCCCTCATGGCAACCGTGATCGAGCGTCGCCGCACCATGTCGCCTGCCGAGGCCCCGCCCACACTCCTGTCGGTCCCGCCACGACCGCTCGGCCTGGCCGACCAGGCGGCGCTGTGGGGAAACCTCGGCGTCTCCCTCACGCTGCCAGTGGCGGCCGCCTTCGTGCTCGCGCCGGCCGGGCTGCCGGCGCTCTCGCTCGCTGCCGCGCTGACGGCGGTGGTCGTCGGGTCGCTGTTCGGCAGCACCGTTCTGGGGCTGGCGGCGGTGCCCGGCGCGCAGACCGGGGCTCCGGCGATGGTGCTGCTGCGGGGCCTCTTCGGCCGGCGCGGGTCCTACCTGCCGACCGTTCTCAACATCGGCCAGTGCGTGGGCTGGGCCACCGTCGAGGTGGTGATCATCGCTGACTCCGCGTCCCGGCTCACCGGTGGCCACCTGCGGGGGCTGTACGTCGTACTGGCGGGGATGTTCGCCACGGCGCTGGCGCTGCGGCCGCTCGGCCTGGTGCGGACCCTGCGCCGGTACGCCGTGTGGCTGGTCCTGCTGGCCTCGGCGTACCTGTTCGTGCAGGTGCTCCGAAACGGGCTGCCGCCGCTCGGCGCCGGCTCGTGGGCCGGCTTCTGGCCGGCGGCCGACGTGGTGATCGCAATCGCCGTGTCGTGGGCGCCGCTCGCCAGCGACTACTCCCGGCACTCGCGCTCGGGCCGGGACGCGTTCGCCGGAGCGCTGGTGGGTTTCGCCACCGCCTCGACGGCGTACTTCGCGCTCGGGCTGTTCGCCCTGGCCACCATCGTGGGCCGCGACGGCGACGTGCTCGGGGCGCTGCTCGCGGTGCCGGCCGGCGGCCTCGCCCTGGCCATCCTCGTGCTCGACGAGCTGGACGAGGCGTTCGCCAACGTCTACTCGACCGCGGTCTCGGTGCAGAACCTTCGCCCGGCGCTGGACCGGCGGGTGCTCGCGGTGGTGGTCGGCGTTCTCGCCGTCGTGCTCGGCCTGCTGGTCGACATCGTGGCCTACGAGTCGTTCCTCTACCTCGTCGGCTCGGTGTTCGTGCCGCTGTTCGCGGTCGCGCTCGTCGACTACTTCCTCGTACGCCGGGGCGCCTGGGATCTCAGCGAGACGGCCCGCGGCCGGTGGCAGATGGTGCTGCCCTGGGCGCTCGGCTTTGCGGCGTACCAGCTCGTCAACCCCGGCACGGTGAGCTGGTGGGTCTCGCTGTGGGGGCGCATCTCCTCGGCGCTGCACTTCACGCCGCAGTCCTGGATGAGCGCCTCGCTGCTGTCCTTCGCCGTGGCGGGGTTGGCGACGCTGGTGACGGGCCGGCTCGCCGGCCCGGCGCCGACGGCCGGCACGCGCTGACAATCAGATCTGGTCCGGCAGCGGGTCGCGCAGCACCGGGCAGGACATGCAGCGGGGCCCCCCTCGACCGCTGCCCAGCTCGCTGCCGGCGATGGGGACGACCTCGATGCCGGCGTCTTCCAACCTGGCGTTGGTCTCGGTGTTGCGCTCGTAGGCCATGACCAGCCCAGGCCCGACCGCGAGGGTGTTGTTGCCGTCGTCCCACTGCTCGCGCTCGGCGGTCACCGGATCGAGCCCGGTGTCGATCACCCGAAGCGTGTCGATTTCCATCGCCTTGGCGGCGGCGACCAGGAACGGCTCGGGGCCGTCCACCCGTACGCCGTCGCCCGCCGGCGTCACGACGTACGCCGACAGGGTGTCGGCGACCGGCGGATACATCACGACGGCGTCCCGGTCGACCATCGTGCAAACGGTGTCGAGATGCATCGTGGCCCGTTCCTGGGCGATCGGCACCGCCAGCACCGTCCGGGCGACGCCGGCGGCGAAGGCATGTGCGGCGAACATCTCGACGCCCGCCGGCGCGGTCCGCTGACCGACGCCGACGGCTACCGCGCCGGGACCGAGCAGCAGTACGTCGCCCCCCTCCAGCCATGCCTCGTCGGAAGCGCTGCCGCCGTACAACAGCGGCGTACCGGCGAAGCGCGGGTGGTGGATGTAGACCGCACCGGTGACCGTGCTCTCGCGCCGCAGGGCGGACATGGCCGGTTGGGTCACCGCGACCCGGTTCTCCACCCAGACGCTGGAGTCGCGGGTGAACAGCAGGTTGGGCAGCGGCCGGATGATGAACTGGCTCGGCTGGGTCATCTGCTCGACGACGCCATCTCCCGGCGGCAGCTCCTCGCGGGCGAGGCCACCGGTCAGCACCTCGGCGAGCTCGGCGCTCGGCAGCTCGCCGAGGTGAATCCGCAGCCGGCCGGCCAGCGTGGGCCCGATCGCCTTTGGCCGCAATGCCCCGTCGAGCACCTGCGCGCGCGCGGCCGGTACGTCGAGTGCCTCGACCAGGAGATCGAACAGGTAGAGCACCTCGACGCCGCGTTCACGGAGCGCCTGCGCGAAGGCGTCATGCTCCTGTTGCGCCCGCTCGACCCAAGGGATGCCGTCGAAGAGCAGGTCGGCGTTGTTGCGCGGTGTCAGCCGCTTGAGCTCGCTCCCTGGGCGATGCAACAGGACGGTGCGCAGCCGGCCAACCTCACTGTCGACCCGATGCCGGGCCGGCGCGCCGAACGCCGGAACTCCCACGAACCGGCAGCGTAACGACGGCCCGCCGGTGCCGCGCTACGCCGCGGCCCGACGCCGGCTGACCAGCTCGGGGACGACCGCGAAGAACGCGGCGTTGACCACGCTGCGCCACCAGGCGCCGCGAATCACCCGAGGCCCCCAGTCCGGTCGCTCCGCCACAATCGGGCCTACCGCCTTGTCCAGCCAGTCCTTGCCGTGCCGCGGATCCACTTCGGCGTGCACCTCGTAGAAGGGGTACGCCGCTGCCGGCGCGGCCAGCCGGTCGAACGCCTGAAGGACCAGCCGGCAGCGTGGTCCGGCCTGCAGCTCGATCAGGCCGAGCGCGCCGAGCAGTTCGGGCTGCAGCCAGCGGTTGGTCGACAGCAGGCCGCCCAGCGCCGTCCGCTCGAGTGCCTCCGCCGGCTGCTCATCGGTCGGGATGCCGGGCATCTCGATGGCCGCCACCAGGCGGTCGTGCAACACGGTATGGACGGCGGCCGGGTCGCCGTTGCCCATCTCGTCCCAGTAGTTGGTCCCCAACTCCAGCTTTGCGGATCCCGTCAGGCCGACCTGTCCCATCGCTACCAGGTCGTCGAAGCCCGCGTCGGGGCCGCCTTCGAGCGCGAGGAACTCGACGAGCTCGTCCCAGTCGGCGTCCTTGGCCAGCCAGCGGTACGCCGCGGGCAGCCGGTCCCGCGCCGCCAGCGCGCGCATGGCGCCCACCGCACCGGCCGGTAGCTCGGGCAGCGACCGGGCGTCCAGCTCGGCGAGCCAGTCGGCCTCCAGCCGGGTCTTCACCTCTGCGACCGCGGGGTGGTGCTGCCAGCGCGCCCGGTCGCCGACCGCGGCCAGCGGTGCGGAATGCAGCTGATAGATCGTCAGCAGGGTGCGGAACCGGTCCACCCGGTCCCGCGGCCGGGCGCCGACCAAGGCCGACAGCGCGGCGTCACCGCTCTCAAGAGCGGTGCTCAGCGCCACGCTCAGCGGCTTCGACGGGGGTCGTGTCGACGGGGTCACGGCGATGTCCTCCCTCATGCGCTCCGTTGTAGTGCTCTCCCCCACGAACCGCCACCCGGAACCGGCGTAGCTAAGGTCGCTGACCATGGGACTTCTGGACGGCAAGGTCGCGATCGTCACCGGCGCCGGTCGTGGCATCGGCCGCGGGGAGGCACGCGAACTGGCGCGCTGTGGCGCCCGGGTCGTCGTCAACGAGCTGGACGCCGACGCGGGCGAGGCGGTGGTCCGGGAGATAACCGACAGCGGCGCCATCGCCACGCTCAACACCGGCGACTGCAGCGAGATGGACGGCGCCCGAGATCTCCTCCGCGCGGCCATCGATACCTTCGGCGGGGTCGACGCCCTGGTCAACAACGCCGGCATCCTGCGGGACCGCACCGTGGCGAAGATGACTCCCGAAGAGTGGGATGCGGTCATCAGGGTGCACTTGCGCGGCCACTACGCGTGCACGCACTTCGCCTGCGAGTACTGGCGAGCCGAGAGCCGCCCCGGCGCCATCGTTTGTACGACGAGCAGCAGCGGCCTGCTGGGCAACTTCGGCCAGGCGAACTACGGCGCCGCCAAGGCGGGCATCGCGGCGTTCTCCACAATCGTCGCCCAGGAGATGGCGCGACACGGCGTCACCTGCAACGCCATCGCGCCCGCGGCGCGCACCCGGATGACCGAGGGAGCGTACGGCGATATCCCCGGCAGCGACGGCGACGGTGGGGGGTTCGACTTCTGGCACCCGGACAACGTCGCACCCTTGGTGGCCTACCTGTGCAGCGATGCCGCCCGGCACGTCAGCGGAAAGGTGTTCGGCATTCAAGGCGACGCCGTCGAGCTCTATCGGCCCTTCACCAGCGTGGCCGTGATCGAGAACCACTCGCGGCGGTGGACGCCGGAGGGCTTGGCCGCGCGGGTCCCCGAGCTCTTCGCTGACAGTGGCATGGTGCCCGAGGCCGAGGTCATGATGGCCAAGCTGCGGTACTCGATGACCGTCCGCGGCTGAGCCGAAGCGGTTGACCGACAGGCGTACGGCGCTCATTTCGGGCAGCATGACGGCCATGGCGTCTGCTCGGGTGCCCGCTAGTCGGGTGACACCGCCGTCCCCCTCCCACCCCGACCACATCGACGGTCCGGCGGCTCGCCGCGCCGAGACCTCCCGCACCGAACCGGTGAACACAAGCCGACCGGAGTCGGCGGATGTGCCACCGCTGCTACGCGCCGCCGCCGCCTGGAGCTGGCGGGTCCTCGCGGTAGTGGCCGCGGTGGTGTTGCTGTTGATGTTGGTTGCCCGGCTGCGGGTGATCGCGCTGGCCTTCGTGGCGGCGTTGTTCTTCACGTCGCTGCTGCGACCGCTCGCCGTTCGGCTGCGGGCCGCCGGAGCCCCCCGCCTGCTGGCCACCTGGGTGACGATGGTGTGCGCCCTGGTCGTCGTCGGTCTCGTGGCGACCTTTGTCGCCAAGCGGACGGGGGCCGAGATTCCGGCTCTGCGCGAGAGCCTCGGCGGCGGGTTGGACAAGATCCGCGGCTACCTCGTGAGCAGCCCCTTCAACCTCGACCCCAAGCAGCTCGACCATCTGGGGTCGTCGATCAACGGCGCGGTGGCACAGAACCGCGAGAAGATCACCGCCGGCGTGCTCTCGGGGGCGGCCCTGGCAGGTGAGGTCGCGAGCGGACTGCTCATCGCCCTGTTCACCACCTTCTTCCTGGTCTACGACGGCGAGCGGATCTGGGGCTGGATCGTGGGGCTGTTTTCGCGGAGTTCCCGCCCGCACGTCCGGGCGGCGGGTGACCGAGCCTGGACGACCCTGACCGGATACGTCCGCGGCACCGTCCTGGTGGCCACCTTCGACGCCGTCTTCATCGGCTTGGCATTGCTACTCATCCGGGTACCGCTCGTCGTGCCACTGGCGGTACTCACGTTCTTCGCGGCGTTCATCCCGCTGGCCGGCGCCACGGCCGCGGGGGCAGCGGCGGTGCTCGTGGCGCTCGTTGCCAAGGGTCCGTTCGCCGCCCTGCTGGTGCTCGCGGCGGTTGTCGCCGTCCAGCAGATCGAGGCCCACGTGCTGCAGCCGCTCGTGCTCGGCCGCGCAGTCCACCTGCACCCGCTCGCCGTCGTGCTGGCGATCGCATCGGGGGCGATCCTGGCCGGAATCCCCGGTGCCCTGGTCGCGGTGCCGCTCGCGGCCATGGTCAATGCGGTCGGCAAGTACTTCGCTTCGGTGGCCGGCCGCGACTCGCCGGCATCCACCGGTGGTCCTCCGGCCGGCTGAGCGCCTCGGCGCCGATGTGCCGGACGTCCCAGCTTTGATCGCCGTGCGCGAGACGTTTCCACTCTCAGGCCGGTAGGTAAGTGTCCCTGCCGGGAAGGGGTGTCGTAGAAACCCCAAACGCCGAGGACTGGAGTGTCATGAACCACGACTACGCCAACTGGACCGGCCGCAACCTGGTCGGGTCCGACGGTGCCAAGATCGGAACCATCGACCAGCTCTACGCCGACAAGGAGACCGGCGAGCCGACGTTCGCCACCGTCAGCACCGGCATGTTCGGTTCGAAGACCAACTTCGTGCCGATCTCCGGAGCCACCACAACCGGCGACGACGTATCGGTCCCTTACGACAAGGACCTGGTCAAGTCGGCCCCGAACGTCGACCCCGATGGCGAGATCACGCCGGAGGAGGAGCAGCGCCTCTACTCGCACTACAACATGACGGCGCCGGGCGGCTACGACGCGACGTCCCGCGACTACCAGTACGACGACGTGGACACGACCACCGTGACCGAGGGGCGCGCTGTCAGCGGCACGACGACCGACGACGCGATGACCCGCTCCGAGGAGCGGCTGCGTGTCGGCACCGAGCGGCAGGAGGGCGGCCGGGCCCGGCTGCGCAAGTACATCGTGGCGGAAAACGTGCAGCAGACGGTGCCGGTCACCCGGGAACAGGTCCGCATCGAGCGCGAGCCCATCACCGACGCCAACGTCGGCGACGCGCTGGAGGGTCCGGAGCTCACCGAGGACGTGCACGAGGTCACGCTCACCGAGGAGCGGCCGGTCGTGGAGAAGGAGACCGTGCCGGTCGAGCGGGTTCGCGTCGCCAAGGAGCAGGTCACCGAGAACGTCCAGGTGAACGAGGAGCTCCGCAAGGAGCAGATCGAGACCGAGGGCGGCGACGTCACCGGCCGCCGCGACGAGGGATTCAACCGCTAGTGCCAACCGGAGAACCGCCCGCCCCACTTCGGGGTTGGGCGGTTCTCCGTCTGCAGGCGTTCCGGCGTCAGGGCGCAAGCCCGGCGGCCACAGCGGCCGCGGTGGCTGCGGCCAGCACCGCCTTGACCGGTCGGTCCAGCGCGACCGCCGCCGCCACCACGTCGTCGTACTCCGGCAAGGCGTTCACGGCCACGCCGTCCAGGCGGGCGGTCTTCACCCGGATTTGCTGATCGTCCACTGTGACCGTGGCAATGTCACGGGCCAGGGCCCGCTTTGCGACGCTGGTCTCTCGCAGGCCAATGGTCGAGGTTTCGGTGAAGATCACCCGGCGGATGCCGTCGGCCCCGCGCTCCGGTGCCAGCACGGCCAAGGTGTACGCCGGCCGGCCCTTCTTCATCAGGATCGGGACGAGCCAGGCATCGGACGCGCCCGCCGCGAGCAGCCGGTCAAGCACTCCGGGCCACAGGCGGGGGTCCAGGTCGTCCACGTTGGCCTCGAGTACCAGCTCGGTCGAGGCCTCGGCCGGCCGCTCCACCGCCGTCCCGACCACCAGTCGCAGGACGTTCGGCAGCTCGGTGAGCTCGCGGCTGCCGGCGCCGCTGCCGACCGCGGCTATCCGCATCGACGGCAACCCGCCCCACCGGGTCACGGTAGCCGCCAGCAGGGCCGCACCGGTCGGCGTGCACATCTCGTACGGCGCCGGCCCCGAGGTCACCGGCGCACCCGCATCGGCCAGTAGGGACAGCACCGCTGGCACCGGCACCGAGAGCACCCCGTGCGAGCTGCGGACCGTTCCGGACCCGACCGTCACGGTTGACGCCGCCGCCCCCTCGATGCCCAGCGCGTGCAGGCCGGCCGCGGCGCCGACGATGTCGGCGACCGCGTCGAGCGCCCCCACCTCATGGAAGTGGACGGTCTCGGGCGCCGTCCGGTGCACCCGTGCCTCGGCCGCGGCCAGCGCCGCGAACGCCGCGAGCGCCGTACGCCGAACCGGGTCCACCAGATCGGACTCCTCGAGCAGCGAGCGCACCGACCCCCAGGTGCGGACCACCGAGCTGCGGGGCGCCCCGACGTCGACCTTCGTGGCGCGCAGCCCGCCGCGGTCGACCTCGCCAACGGACAGCAGCACCGGCTCGGTATCGATGGCGTCAACCGCCGCCTGCAGCGTCTCCACCGGTGCGCCGGCGTCGACCAGCGCCCCGAGGAACATGTCACCGCTGGCGCCAGCCGAGCAGTCCCACCAGGCCAGCCGGGTCATCGGGGTGCCGCCCGTCGGGCGACCCGGGCGGCGAAGACACCGGCACCGAAGCCGTTGTCGATGTTGCACACCACCACGCCGGGAGCGCAGGAGTTGAGCATGGCGAGCAACGCGGCGAGCCCGCCGTACGACGCCCCGTAGCCGACGCTGGTCGGTACGGCGACGCAGGGGGTGCCCACCAGCCCTCCTACGACGCTGGGCAGGGCCCCCTCCATCCCGGCGACCACCACCAGGCAGTCAGCCCGCTCGAGGGCTGGCCGGTTGTCGAGAAGCCGGTGGATCCCCGCGACGCCGACGTCGGTCACCTGCTCGACCGAAGCACCGAACGCGCGGGCGACGAACGCGGCCTCGGCCGCAACCGTCGCGTCGCTGGTGCCGGCGCTGACCACGCACACGGTCCCGCTCGGCTCCGGCGGCGGTCCGATCGCGACGCAGCCCGCCTCGGCGTCGACGTCAGCGTCAGGGAACGCGGCCACCACCGCCGCCAGGCCGGTCGGCGGCACCCGGGTGGCCAGCGCCGGCCGGTTCCCCGGAGCGTGAGCCAGCGCTCCTAGCAGCGCGACCGTCTGCTCGGGCGTCTTGCCGGCACCGTAGATCACCTCGGGGTCGCCGGTGCGCAGGCCCCGGTGGGTGTCCAGCCGGGCGAAGCCCAGGTCGGCGTACCCGAGGCTGGTGGCGAACGGGCCGGCGGCCAGCGCCTCGACCGCCTCGTCGACCGGGGTGGCGCCGGCTGCTACCGCGGCCAGCAGCGCGCGCACCTCCGAGCGGTCCATACGCCTCCAGCCTACGGCGTGAGCCGGGGCCCCCCGCCGCGGCAGCACAGCTGAACGGTCAAGCCGCCTTTGCGCCGGTTGAGCGTGCGTTGTCCGGGTCGGCAACGAAACCCTCACTTGCGCGCTTCGGCAAAGGAGGCCAGGCTGACCCAAGCCGCGTGGCTGGCCGACGGATCATGAGTTCGGCGCTGCGGTGCCCGATGTCCCGTCTCTGGAGGCCCGATGCGTCGAAGCAAGATCGTCCGTGCAGCGAAGTGGAGCACACCGCTCCTGCTGCTCTTCCCCCTGGTGGCACTGTCCGGCAGCGGCCAGGCGAACGCGCCAAAGGTCGACCGCTCGAAGGTCTATAACCACCTGTCCTCGGGTGTGGTAGCCCGGCAGTACCTGTTGCACCCGGAGCGGGCGCCGGAGGGCGTACGGCAGCAGTACCAGGGTGCTCACGACGCCCTCGCCCAGGCGCGCCGCACCGCCGGCTCGGCGTCAGCCGCGCAGACTGTGGACGGCCTGCTGCGCTTCAACCGTGACCAGTTCGGGTTGCCGCAGAACGAGGAGTCGGTCAGCACCTGCTACGACCGTCCGGACGTCGTGCTCGGCGGCACCAACGACTACCGTGGCCTGCTCAACCCGCTGGGCAACTTCACCGGCTGGCACTACTCCAACAACGGTGGCAAGAGCCTGACCAACGAGGGCCTGCTACCGGCGGTCCAGATCTTCGGCAAGCAGGTCCCCTCGGGCGGTGACCCCGTCGACGTGGCAACGGGCGACTGCAAGTACCTGTACGCCGCCAGCCTGAACTACGACGCGTTCGACCCGTTCGGCAAGCCGAACGGCCTGGGCCTCTACCGCACCACGCCCGAGCGGCTCGCGTCATGCCCGGGCGGGGACGCACCCTCCTGCTGGCCGGTGCGCAAGGCCGTCTCCCAGACCAAGAGCAAGAACCACTTCATCGACAAGGAGTGGATGACGGTCGGCGGTACGGGTCACGGCGGCCAGCGCGTCGTCTGGGCCACCTACAGCGAGTTCGACCTGACACCTACGCCGACGGCTGAGTTCACCGGCGCCGTGATCAAGGCGGTGCGGTGCGACGTGGACCTGAACAACTGCACCAAGCCGATCCTCATCAGCGGCAAGGACAAGGACGTCCAGTTCAGCGACGTCACGGTCGACGCCGACGGCCGCACCTACATCACCTGGTCGGAGATCCAGGGCGAGCTCGAGGGCACCGCGCAGACGTTCATCCACAAGCTGCGCGTGGCCGAGCCCGGCAGCACGAACTTCGGGCCGACCCGGATCGTCTACCGCGAGACCAGCCCGATCCCGTTCGGTGGCGAGCTGCACTCGGCCGGCTTCCGCGCGGCGACCTACCCGAAGAACACCGTGAAGACGATCGACGGCCACTCGCGGGTGTTCGTGACCTGGGACGCGTGCCGGTTCCTGGTGACCTTCGACCGGTGTGAGGAGCCGCAGATCAAGCTGCGCTACTCGGACAACCTTGGCCGGAGCTGGAGCCCGATCCAGATCGTGTCGGTCGGCGGGGACAACTACTTCCCGACGATCTCCAAGGACCGCAACGAGAACCAGGTGGTGATGGCGTACTACACCAACCGGTTCGACCGGGTGTTCCACAACCGGCAGGACGTCGAGTACCTTCG
>JBPCOB010000078.1:0-26782 GCA_051000715.1 Mycobacteriales bacterium | reverse complement strand
TATGACGCGCTCGAGCGGCGGATCGAGCTGCTGGCCGAGGCGGAGGACCTCGCCTCGATCCGTCCCGACCTCGACGGCAACGACGTCATGGCGATCCTCGGCGTACCGGGGGGGCCGCTTGTGGGAGCGGCGCTGCGGCATCTGCTCGCGCTGCGGATGGAGCGGGGACCGCTGGCATGGGAGGAGGCGGTCACCGAGCTGCGCCGCTGGGCGGCGGAGCAGGGCCTCGGGCCCGGGTAGCCAGCCCGTACGCCGCCGCGGTGAGCGCGTAGCCGACCGCGATCCCACCGAGGACGGCGTAGGACTTGCCGCTCGTCGGCAGCAGCACGGCACCCGACACTGCCGCCGAGACGAACGTCAGGTTGAACATCGCGTCGTAGAACGCGAACACGCGGCCGCGGAACCCCTCCGCCACCGTCTCCTGCAGGATCGTGTCGACGCAGATCTTCGACGCCTGGGCGGCGAAGCCCAGGAACAGCGCCGCCACCAGGAACGAGCCCTTGGTGTACGGGAGCCCGAACAAGACCTCCACAGCGCTGGCCCCGGCGAAGACCGCGACGATCCAGGCCTCCTTGCCCAGCCGCCGGGTGACCGACGGCGTGACCACGGCCGCAAGCACCACCCCCACACCGCCGGCGGCCACCACCTGGCCCACGCCGGTCAGGCCGGCGCGCAGCCAGCCGGAGTCGGTGAAGTAGTTCCGGTAGAGCAGCAGGGTGGCGATGGTCGACAGGCCGTAGCAGAACCGGTGCGTGCCGATCGCAAGGAGGGCGTAGGCCGCCCGCCGCCGCTCCCGCACGTGCCGGGCACCGGTGATCAGCCCTCGGGCGACGGCGGCCAGTGCCGATCCCAGCTGCGCGCGTCCGGCCGGCGCGACCGGCCCGAGCAGGTAACGGTCGGGGAACCCGGCCGCGACCAGCGACGACAGCAGGTACGTTGCCCCGGCAACGGCAGCCACCGTCGCGCTGCCGCCGTCGCCTGCACCCGCCAGCGCGCGCACCCCCAGGCCGAGCAACCCGCCGCTCACCCCCGCGACGAACCCCGAAGTGGTGGACAGGCTGTTCGCGGTCACCAGCTGGTCCGGCGACACCAGGTGCGGAAGAGCGGCCGACAGCGCGGTCAGGAAGAACCGGTTCACGCTGACCACTGCGAGCGCGCCGACGTAGAACAGTGCGCTAGCCGGGCCGGCGGTCAGGAGCAGGACGGCGACGGCGCCAACCAGCCCTGCCCGAACGAGGTTGGCCACCACCAGCACCCGCTGCCGGCGCCACCGGTCGAGCAGCACGCCGGCGAAGGGCCCGACCACGCTGTACGGCAACAACAGGGCGGCGAAGCCAGCCGCCGCCTGCGCGGCATCGGTGGTGTGCTCGGGGTTGAAGAACACCGCGCTGGCCAGGCTCGCCTGGAAGATCCCGTCGGCGGCCTGGGAGGTCAGCCGGGTCGCATACAGCCGCTTGAAGTGCGGCCGTGCCAGCACACCTCGTACACCGGCGACCGAGGCCACCCGGCCAAGGGTAGGCCGTGGCCGGGCCACCCACAGGTGCGACGGCGTCGGGCTCGGCGCCCGTCTGTTCTCCTGCCCGGTGGGCGCGCCGTAGGCCGGCCCTCGGTGCGCGGGCGGCTGGTGGCCGTCGCGGCTCTGCTGGTCGCCGGCGTACTTCTGTCCAGACACCGACGATGGCTGCTGGTACCATTCTCGGTCGGCTACGTCGCTGTGGCTGCGCTGGCCGGCGCGCTGCTCGTGCCACCGCTGGTGACCGACCGGACGGTGAACGAGACAGTCGTCACGGGAGCTGCCGCGCCCGCCAGCGCCGCGCCCGCCGGCGCGGCGCCCGCGGCCGGCCCGGTGCAAGTGGCAGCCGGATCCTTCTCCGCCCTCGCCCACCACGGCACGGGACGAGTGGCCCTCATGCGGTTGCCCGATGGTGGGTACCGGGTGACTCTGACCGAGTTCCGCACGGACAACGGCCCTGACCTTCGCGTCTACCTGGTCCCGGGCAACCCTCGCGACGGTGCCGCACCGCACTCGGTCGACCTGGGCGCGCTCAAGGGCAACCGAGGCAACTAGCAGTACGCCGTACCGGCCGGCGTCGATCCGGCCCGGTTCGGCAGCGTGGTGATCTGGTGCCGGGCGTTCGCCGTCGGCTTCGTCAAGGCGGCGCTGCGCTCCGGCTGAGTCGTGGCGGTGCCGTCCGTGCGTGTGCTCCGAGGCGCTACCGGCCCCGTCAGCCGGCGATGAACTCCTCGACCTTGAGCCGACACTCATCGTCGCGGTACTGCTCCGGCGGCGACTTCATGAAGTACGAGGACGGGCCGAACAGCGGACCGCCGATCCCACGGTCCATTGCGATCTTGGCGCAACGCACCGCGTCGATCACGACGCCGGCGGAGTTCGGGCTGTCCCAGACCTCGAGCTTGTACTCCAGGTTCAGCGGCACGTCGCCGAACGCCCGGCCCTCCAGCCGCACGTAGGCCCACTTGCGGTCGTCGAGCCAGCTCACGTAGTCCGACGGGCCGATGTGGACGTTGCGCCGGCCGATCTCGTGATCCATCTGGCTGGTCACGGCCTGGGTCTTGGAGATCTTCTTCGACTCCAGCCGCTCGCGCTCCAGCATGTTCATGAAGTCCATGTTGCCGCCCACGTTGAGCTGCATCGTGCGGTCCAGGATCACGCCGCGGTCCTCGAACAGCCGGGCCAGCACCCGGTGGGTGATCGTGGCCCCCACCTGACTCTTGATGTCGTCGCCGATGATCGGTACGCCTGCCACCCGGAACCTCTCGGCCCACTCCGGCGTACCGGCGATGAAGACCGGCAGGCAGTTGACGAAGCCCACACCGGCGTCGATGGCGCACTGGGCGTAGAAGCGGGCGGCGTCCTCGGACCCGACCGGCAGGTAGCAGACCAGCACGTCCGCCCGCGACTTCCGGAGCACCGAGACCACGTCGACCGGTTCGGCGTCGGACTCCTCGACCATCTCCCGGTAATAGCGGCCGAGCCCGTCGAGGGTGTGACCGCGCGACACCTCGAGGTTCAGCGGGGGCACGTCAGCGATCTTGATGGTGTTGTTCTCGCTGGCGTAGATCGCCTCGGACAGGTCGCGGCCGACCTTCTTGCCGTCGACGTCGAAGGCCGCCACGAACTCGATGTCGCGGACGTGGTAGTCGCCGAGCTGCACGTGCATCAGCCCGGGGACCCGGGCCTGCGGGTCGGCGTTGCGGTAGTACTCGATGCCCTGCACGAGGGAGGCGGCGCAGTTGCCGACGCCGACAATGGCAACGCGGACCTTGGAAGACGGGCTGCCCATCCGGGTGCTCCTCACTGGTTGTCGCTGGAGTGGGGTGGGCGGACGGTCGCCCGGTCGGTGGTTCCCGGCGTACGCCGGGGAGAAGGGGTGGAGCGCTCGGTGGCGATGAGCTCGTTGAGCCATCGCACCTCGCGCTCGACGGAGTCCAGGCCGTGGCGGTGGAGCTCGAGGGTGTAGGCGTCGAGCCGCTCGCGGGTGCGCGCCAGGGCGCCGCGGACGCCGTCGCGACGCTCCTCCAGCCGGCTGCGGCGGCCCTCGAGGATGCGCAGGCGGACGTCGGCGTCGGTCTGGGCGAAGAAGGCGAAGTGGACGCCGAAGCCGTCGTCGTCCCAGGCCGAGGGACCGGCCTCGGCCAGCATCTCGTGCAGCCGCTCCTTGCCCTCTGCGGTGAGCTTGTAGACGATCTTGCCGCGGCGACCGGTCAACGCCGGGGTCTCTCCGGCCGCCGCCGCACCACCCTCGCAGATCCAGCCGTCGGCGACCATGTTCTTCAGGCATGGGTACAGCGAGCCGTAGGAGAACGCCCGCAGCGTGCCGAGGAGGGCGTTGAGCCGCTTCCGCAGCTCGTAGCCGTGCATCGGCGAGTCGTGGAGCAGGCCGAGCACGGCCAGCTCCATGACGCCGGTGCCGCTCCGGGCCATCCCACCTCCATGTATCGCCCGCACGTATCGGGCCGATACATCGCGACGATAGCGGTCGGAGTCGTCCACCGCAACGTGACGCGGCCGGCAAGACTCCGCCGGGTAGCCGGCGGGTGAAGGCGCCCGCCTGCGACTTCCGGCTTCGAGCACCGGGTCCAGCGGCGTACGCTCGTCGGATGCGGTCCCAGCGGTCCGTTATCGACTACTCGCTTGCCCGGCGAGCGGCGCTGGCTGACCTCTTCGCGGGCCGAGCCTCGACGGTCGACCTCTGTGACGCGCATCCCTACCTGCTCCGCGCCGCGAAGCACCACGGCGAGTCGACCGAGGTGAGCTGCCCGGTCTGCCGCAAGGAGCGGCTCACCCACGTGACCTACGTCTACGGCGACGAACTGGGCGAGTTCAGCGGCCGGGTCAAGGCCACCGCGGAGCTTGTCGACATGGACAAGGCGTACACCGAGTTCACGGTGTACGTCGTGGAGGTGTGCCGCGGTTGCAGCTGGAACCATCTGACGACGTCGTACGTCCTCGGCTCGGCACCCGAGCGTGCCCGCCGGGCGCGCCGTCGCGCCGCCGAGGAGTGACCGAAGGGACCGGGTGAGCGACGCAGAACGCGGCCTGCCCGGTCGACGCCCGGCCACCGACCTGCCCCGGCCACCACAACCCGCGCCGGGTGCCCGGGTCCGGACCCGGCAGCGGCGGGCCGGCTGGCGGCGGGCGGTGATCGGCGTGGCCGCCACCGTGCTGGGGCTCTTGGTGGTGGTGGCGGTGCTGACCGCCGTGATCTATGCGCGCACCGAGATCCCCTCGGCCAGCAGCGTCGTGACGGCCCAGACCACCATCATCACCTTCTCCGACGGACGGGAGCTGGCCAGGACCGGCGCGCAGAACCGCCGATCCGTCTCGCTGCAGACGGTGCCGGCCGACGTACGGCATGCGGTCCTAGCCGCCGAGGACCGCAACTATTACTCCGAGCCGGGGATCTCCCCGCGGGGGATAGTGCGGGCGGTATGGGCCGACCTGCGGGGGGGCAACGTCGCGCAGGGTGGTTCGACGATCACCCAGCAGTACGCGAAGAACGCCTATCTCAGCCAGCAGAAGACCGTCAGCCGCAAGTTCCGCGAGATCTTCTACGCGGTCAAGCTCGACCACAGCCGGCCCAAGGACGCGGTCTTCGAGGACTACCTCAACAGCATCTACTTCGGCCGCGGCGCCTACGGCATCGAGACTGCGGCCGAGACCTACTTTCACACCAGCGTCGACCGCTTGGGCGCCGCCCAGGGCGCCGTGCTGGCCTCGCTGATCCGAGCGCCGGCGTACTACGACCCCACGACGCACCCCACCGCGGCGCGGGACCGCTGGCGCTACGTGCTGGACGGCATGGTCGCCCAGCGCTGGATTCCACCGAGTGAGGCGGCCGGACTGCGCTACCCGGCGGTGTCCAAGGACAAGCCGCGCGACACTTTGGGCGGCCCGAGCGGCTACATCGTCGAGGCGGTCAAGAAGGAACTCGTCGCAAAGGGCTTTGACGACAACCGCCTCAGCCTCGATGGACTCACGGTCCGTACGACGATCGACCGCAAGGCGCAGGACGCCGCCGTCGCCGCCGAGAACTCGGTGCTCGGCAAGATGTCCGGGCCGGTCAGCGCGCTGGTCGCCGTCGAGCCGGGGGTTGGGGCCGTCCGCGCCATGTACGGCGGCCGGGACTACGTCGCGGTCCCGCGCAACCTGGCGACCCAGGCGGTCCGGCTGCCAGGTTCGTCGTTCAAGCCCTACACGCTGGCCACCGCGCTGAAGGAGGGGATTAGCCTGCGGACGGTCTTTGCCGGCACCTCGCCGAAGTTCGTCAAGGGCTACGGCAAGGACAACCGGGTCCGCAACGATCGCAACGAGCAGTGCTACCGCTGCAACCTGGTGACCTCGCTCGAGCGCTCGGTGAACACCGTCTTCGTGCCCCTCGCCGTCGAGGTCGGCCCGAGTGCGGTCGCCACCACAGCGCACGCGGCCGGGATCCCGGACTCGGTTCCGCTCGCCGAGCCCGGCGGGTACACCTCGGCGGGCATCGCCCTCGGCGTCTACGGCGTGCACCCGATCGACCAGGCGGTCGGTTTCGCCACCTTCGCCGCCCATGGTATTCGGGCCGAGCCGTTCCTGATCCAGAGCGTGACCGATCGCGATGGTCAGGTGCTCTACGGCGCCCAGCCCAAGACCGCCGGGGCGTTCACGGCCGACATCGCGGCGGACGCGACGTACGCGATGCGGCAGGTGATCGAGGGCTCGCAGGGCACCGGTCGCCGGGCTCGGCTCGCCGACGGCCGACCGGCCGCAGGAAAGACCGGTACGACGTCGAAGAACACCGACGCCTGGTTCGTCGGCTTCACCCCGCAGCTTTCTGCGGCGGTGTGGATGGGCAACGTCGACAACGCACCACTGACCAACGTCCCGGGATACTCGCGCGGGGTGTACGGCGGGACGCTGCCGGCGGAGATCTGGAAGCGGTTCATGGACGCCGCGCTCGCCGGCGTCAAGTCGATCGAGTTCCCCCCGCCGGCCTACGTCGGCAGCAGCAGCAGCGGCCTGCCCAACCTGCCGCCACCCACATCTGCCCCGCCGACGTCCGCTCCGCCGTCGCCGAGCCCGAGCCGGACGAGCCCCACGCCCAGCCCCAGCCCACTGCCGTCCAGTCCGTCCTCGCCGCCGCCGACCACCCCGCCGCCGACCACCCCGCCGCCGACCACCCCGCCGCCGACCACCCCGCCGCCGACCAGGGCCGCCCCCTCAGCCGGAGCGCGATGACCATGCCGACGGCCGGCGCACCGGCGCCGCCTGCGCTGCCGTCGCACGAGGACCGCGTGGTGCGGGGGGCGAGCACCGCGATCGGCGGGCCGGTCGGCCGGCATGCCCTCCTCGGCGGCCGGTGGGCGAGGCTGCCGGTGTGGACGGTGCTGGCGCTGACCTGCGTGACGCTGTTGCTCGGCTGGGTGCAGAAGGCACCCTGCCGCGTCCATCCTTGGACGTCGGAGTACCAGTACACCCGGATGTGCTACTCCGACGTTTTCGCCCTGTACTTCGCCGAGGGCCTGGCCGACGGCAAGACGCCGTACGCCGACCACCCGGTCGAGTATCCGGTGGTGATCGGCGGGCTGATGGAGGCCGGTGCGAAGTTGGCCGCCCATTGGCCGAAGGAGGAGCGGCCGCGGCGGTTCTTCGACCTTACTTCTCTGATGCTGGCCGGCTGCGGGCTGGTGATGGTCGCTACGACGCTCGGGCTGGCCGGGCGACGCCGACCCTGGGATGCCGCCATGGTCGCACTCGCGCCGGTGCTGGTGCTGCACGCGTATACGAACTGGGACTTGGCGGCCGCCGCGCTAACCGGGCTCGGCCTGCTCGCCTGGGCCCGCCGGCGGCCCGGCTGGGCAGGCGTGTGGCTCGGGCTGGGAACCGCGACCAAGCTCTACCCGGTGCTGCTGCTGGTGCCGCTGTTCCTGCTCTGCCTGCGGATGCGGCGGCTGCCGGAGTTCCGACGGACGGCGCTGGCGGCTGCGGCGGCCTGGCTGGTGGTGGACCTGCCGGTCTGGGTCGCCTACCCGGACTCGTTCGGCCGCTTCTTCGCGCTCAACCGCACCCGGGGCGCCGACTGGGACTCGCTGTGGTTCGGCCTGCAGCACCTGCGGGGGCGGGCGCTCGATGTCGGACTCCCGCCGGGCGCCGCGCCCACCGTCCTCAACGCCGTGGTGGCCGGCGGCTTCCTGCTTGCGCTGGTCGGGATCGCGGCGCTGGCACTGCGGGCGCCGGTGCGGCCGCGGCTGGCCCAGCTTGTCTTCCTCACCCTGGTCGCCTTCCTGATCTCCAACAAGGTGTTCTCCCCGCAGTACTCGATCTGGCTGCTGCCGCTCGCCGTACTCGCCCGCCCCCGCTGGCCGGCGTTCCTTGCCTGGCAGGCCAGCGAGCTGTTCCTGCTGTTCCTGCGCTTCTACTTCTTCGTCGGACAGGACAAGCCGGGCACCGGTGTGCCGACGGAGCTGTTCCTCACCGGCGTCCTGCTCCGCGACGTGACGCTGCTGCTGCTGGCCGCGCTGGTCGTGCGGGACGTGCTGGTGCCGGCCGGCGACGTCGTACGCCGCAGTGGCTACGACGACCCGACCGGTGGTGTCCTGGTCACCGAGGAGCAGCGGTCGGGACCAGCGCGAAGACGACTGCCCCGCTTCGCTCCGACCGGGTGAGCGGCAGGCCCACGACGGGCTTGTCGGCGGCAGCCTGCCAGGCCGTACCCCGGATGCGGTTGCGCAGGACCACGACCGTGCGTACGCCGCGCCGGCGCAGCAGCTCGACCGAGGCCGGGTCGGGGAATCCCGCCGTCTGCCGGCGCAGTTCATCGAGCGATGCCGGAGTGAAGCCACTGCTGCCGTTCAGGAGGGCCGGGAAGCCCGCGGTCGACCAGAACATCGCCGCGTCGTCGTTGTAGGGGTCGCTGGGCAGTACGAAGACCGGTCCGGTCACGTCACGCAGCGCCGCCGGCGGCGGCTCGACCCGTGGGTGCGGGATGTGGCTGACGCCCTCCGCGAGGACCACCGCAAGAGCGCTCGCCGGTACCAGCCGCGTACTTCTCCTGGCCAGCACATCGACGCCGGCGGCGGCGAGCAGGCAGAGCGCCAGGGTGACGAAGACGATGAGGCGCCCCGGCGTCCGCAACCCTGCCCAGCCCGGCGCATGGTGCAGCAGGACCAGGTAGGTGAAGCGTCCACCGCCGGGGAACCGGGTGCCCATCCCCAAGGCGACACCGACCACCACCACACCGGCGAGGACCAGCCGTCGCCGCCGGGTCCACCGGCCGGCCAGCGTGCCGACGAGGGCCAGCACGGTCACGGCGGCGCCCGGCGCGAGCGTCATCTCGGGCGGAAATGACAGGCGGGCCCGGATGTCGCGCTGGGCCGCGCCCCACAACGCGTCCTGCGCCGGCGTCGTGACGAAGCCTCGCAGCGGTGGGGAGAACATCGCCACGGTCGCTGCGTCCCGGCGGGCTTCTGGATGGTCGTGCACCACAGCGAGGTAGGGCCGGGCCATCACCGCACCGACCAGCACGAAGCCGGCCAGCCCCACCGCGTCGGCGACCGCGAGCCGGCGGCCCAGCGCCGGCCGACCAGCTCGCCACCAGCCGACCGCGGCGACAATTACGCCGAGTCCTATGAGGTAGCCGAACGCCAGGCCCAGCCCGAACCCGATGGTCAGCTGCCAGGCAGCCACCGTCCAACCGGCGGCGGCGTAAGCCGCGTTTCGCTGCCCCCGCCATGGTCGCGGACCGGCCCGGGCGTAGCCGTGCCCGCGGGCCAGCAGCGCGAGCGCGAGGGGGATCCCGCCGGCGGACAGAACGTGCAGGTGCCCGGCATGGGCGATCCGCCACGGCGCGTAGGCAAAAGCCGCCCCGGCGACCGCGGCGGCGAGGGGGGATGTCCCCAGCTGGCGGGCGAGTGCGTAAGCGCCGGTCAGGGCGAGGGCGAACGTGAGGATGTAGATGAGGTTGTAGCGGACCAGGGCCGCGGAGGGGCCCGAGCCGACCAGCCCCAGCGGGGAGTAGCCGAGCAGCGAGTCGGAGAAGGCCAGACTGTCCTTCAGCGGCCAGAACGCGTTGGCGTCGAACACGTGCAGCGGCTGTGTGCGAAGGGCATGGCCACCCCAGGCGGTCAGCCAGACCTGCAGCAGGGGGTCGGCGAGATCCTCAGGAACCGTGCTGGCCGGGTGCAGTGCGGCCGGCCAGGTCATCGCCACCGCCAGTGCCAGGCTGCCGAGGCCTACCGCGAGGACCTCCCGGCGTACGCCGGTTCGACCGGCCCGGCCAGCCACCTGGCGACCAGGCCCGCTCAGGCCGGCAGCTGCGCGCGCAGGAACGCGATGTCGGCGCTCTGCCCGGCTACCCCGCCGGGGGTTTCGCACACCACCGGCGCGCCGGCTGCTTCCACCACGGCGACCAGCAGCTTCGGGTCGATCGCGCCGGCGCCGAGGTTGTCGTGGCGGTCGCGGCCGCTGCCGAACGGGTCCTTGGAGTCGTTGGCGTGGACCAGGTCGATCCGGCCGGTGATGGCCAGCACCCTGTCGGCGAGGTCGACCAGCTCTTCACCGCCGGCATGTGCGTGGCAGGTGTCCAGGCAGAACCCGACCTCGAAGCCGTCCAGCGCCTCCCACAGCCGGGCCAGGTTGTCCAACCGCCTGGCCATGGCGTGGTCCCCGCCGGCGGTGTTCTCGATCAGGATCGGCAGTGGCGGCTCGATCCGCTCGAAGGTCTTCCGCCAGTTGTCCCGCCCGACCTGCAGGTCCTCGCCAGCGTTGACGTGGCCGCCGTGCACGATGAGGCCGCGGGCGCCGATCGCCGCTGCCGCCTCGGCGTGCTGGCCGAGCAGCTTGCGGCTCGGTATGCGGATGCGGTTGTTCGTGGTCGCCACGTTCAGCACGTACGGCGCGTGCACGTAGAGCGCTACCGCCGACGTCCGCAGCGCCTCGGTGTCGGCCCGCGGGACCGGCTGTGCCCACCCCTGCGGGTCTGCTAGGAAGAACTGCACCAAGTCTGCGTCGCGCGCCGTTGCCGCGGCGAGCGGGTCGGTGGGGTCGACGTGGGCACCGACTTCGAGCATGCCTCCGAGCCTACGGCGCCTACGACCGGGCGCGCACGGTTCGGGCCGCCGGTGCACTGCCGCCAGCCTGTGGAGGAGTCGCGCAGGTTGTCGGAGGTCCGTCGTAACGTCGCAGCATGACCTCGGGTCCGAGCAAGGCATCCAGTCCAAGCAACCGGTCGCCGCCGGATCTCGAACGAGCGGCCGCTGCCGGCCGGCTGTTACCCTGGCCACCTGCTTCGAAGCAGTGCCCTCCTGCCGCGGACCGACTGCGGCCGCTTGAGTCCAGAGGAGGTGGGTGGTTCATGCGTCGCTACGAGCTGATGGTGATCCTCGATCCTGATCTCGAGGAGCGCACCGTCTCCCCGTCGCTCGACCAGTTCCTCGGCGTGATCCGTCGGGACGGCGGGTCGGTCGAGAAGGTCGATCTATGGGGTAGGCGGCGGCTGGCCTACGAGATCGACAAGAAGACCGAGGGCATCTACGCCGTCATCGACCTCACCGCCAACCCCGCCAGCGTCACCGAGCTCGACCGCCAGCTGAACCTGAACGAGGCCGTGCTGCGTACCAAGGTGCTGCGGCCGGACCTCCGTTAGCCCGCCGGCTCGCCGGCGTACCAGCTTCCCCGCCCTCCACCGGGACGAAGGAGCCATGCCATGGCAGGCGACACCCCCATCACGATCGTCGGCAACCTCACCAACGACCCCGAGCTGCGGTTCACCCCCAGCGGTGCCGCGGTGGCCAGCTTCACCGTGGCCTCCACCCCCAGGTTCCTCGACAAGTCGACCAACGAGTGGAAGGACGGCGACGCGCTGTTCCTGCGGTGCAGCCTGTGGCGGCAGGCGGCGGAGAACGCCGCCGAGTCGCTGCAGCGCGGCGCCCGCGTGATCGTCACCGGCCGGCTCAAGCAACGTTCCTTCGAGACGAAGGAAGGCGAGAAGCGCACGGTGATCGAGGTAGACGTCGACGAGATCGGCCCGTCACTCAAGTACGCGACGGCCAAGGTCAACAAGACGACCCGCGGCGGCGGCGGCGGTGGTGGCACCGGCGGAGGCGGCGGCGGCGGCTTCGGTGGCAGCCCGGCCGACGACCCCTGGTCCACGCCGGTGTCCGTCGGCTCCACCAGCGACGAGCCGCCGTTCTAGCTCACCCGCTCCCTGTACTTCCCCGACCCGCTTCGCGACCGCGGAGCCCGCGCGCCAGGAGCCACTGATGGTCAAGCCGCCCGTTCGCAAGATCAAGAAGAAGATCTGCATGTTCTGCAAGGAGAAGATCCACTACGTCGACTACAAGGACACCGCCCTGCTGCGCAAGTACATCTCGGACCGCGGCAAGATCCGTGCCCGGCGGGTCAGCGGCAACTGCAGCCAGCACCAGCGCGACGTGGCGGTTGCGGTCAAGAACAGCCGCGAGATGGCGTTGCTGCCCTACACCAGCACTGCACGGTAGGGGCGCTGATGAAGCTCATTCTCACCTCGGAGGTCAGCGGGCTGGGTGCTCCCGGGGACGTCGTCGAGGTCGCTGACGGCTACGGGCGCAACTTTCTGCTGCCGCGGGCGCTCGCCATGCGGGCGACGCGCGGGGCTGAAAAGCAGGTCGCCATGATCCGACGGGCGCGGGAGGCCCGCGACATCAATGATCTAGGGGAGGCCCGGCGGGTGGCCGCGGAGCTGGGCGCCCTGGCGGTTTCGCTGGCGACTCGAGCCGGCGGCGGGGGCAGGCTGTTCGGCTCGGTGACCACAGAGGACGTCGTTGGAGCGGTGCGCGCGGCCGGTGGCCCCGCGCTGGACAAGCGGCGGGTACAGCTCACCGCCCCGATCAAGACGGTGGGGAAGCACACCGTGGTGGTGCGGGTCCACCCGGAGGTCACCGCCGAGCTGACGGTGGAAGTCGTACCGGCCTAGTCCCCTCGCTCAAACGAGGAAGCCCGGTCGCGGGGAGCGGCCGGGCTTCCTGCTGTCTGTGCCGGCTTTCCGCTTCCTACAGCCTGTGCGTTGGGGCTCCCCCGGTGGAACGCCGAGAGCGCTGTGAGGGAAAACCGACTCTGCACACACCTCCCACAGGCTGTGCACAACGCCGCGCCGAGGCATCCACACCTTGCCCCGAGATTCGTGCACGGCGTGAGTTGGACCCCCGGCAGCTGCCCTCATACCTTCGCCGGGGGCTGTGTACGAACCCTCGCTGCGATGGCGAGTCTGTCGGATGGCTCTCGTACAACTGGCGCATGACGGGACCAGCGACGACAGCGGGGGCATCGCTCGTGAGCGTGATCGACGTTGCTCGTCCGCACGGCTCCGCGAGCGCGCCGGAGTTCGAACGGACTCCCCCGCAGGACATCCCGGCGGAGCAGAGCGTGCTGGGCGGCATGCTGCTCAGCAAGGACGCGATCGCTGACGTCGTCGAGGTGGTGCGACCGACCGACTTCTACCGGCCGGCCCACCAGCTGATCTATGACGTGGTGCTCGACCTCTACGGCCGCGGCGAGCCGGCGGACGCCGTCACGGTCGCCGCGGAGCTGACCCGCCAGGGCTCGATCGGCAAGGTCGGCGGTGCGCCGTACCTGCACACTTTGATCTCCGCCGTGCCGACCGCGGCGAACGCGGGCTACTACGCCTCCATCGTCCGCGAGCGCGCGATCCTGCGCCGGCTGGTCGAGGCGGGCACCAGGATCGTCCAGCTCGGCTACGGCATCGCCGCGGCCGGCGGGGATGTCGACGACGCGGTCGACCGAGCTCAGGCGGCGGTCTACGACGTCAGCGAACGGCGTACCAGCGAGGACTATCTCGCCCTCGAGCACCTTCTACAGCCGGCGCTGGACGAAATCGAGTCCATCGGCAACCGGGGCGGCGCGATGGCCGGCGTACCCACCGGCTTCCGTGACCTTGACGAGCTGACCAACGGCCTGCACCCGGGCCAGCTGATCATCGTGGCGGCTCGGCCGGCCATAGGAAAAAGTATGCTGGGACTCGATTTCGCCCGGTCAGCGGCCATCGCGCACAATCTGCCAGCTGTGATCTTTTCATTGGAGATGAGCCGCAGTGAGATAACCATGCGGCTGCTTTCGGCGGAGGCGCGGGTGCCGCTGCATCACATGCGCACCGGCCGGATGTCCGACGACGACTGGGCCCGGCTCGCCCGCCGGATCGGTGAGGTGGCCGACAAGCCGCTCTACATCGACGACTCCCCCAACCTGACGATGATGGAGATCCGCGCGAAGGCCCGTCGGCTCAAACAACGCCACGACCTGCGGCTGATCGTCGTCGACTACATGCAGCTGATGCAGTCCACCCGGCGGGTGGAAACTCGCCAGCAAGAGGTCAGCGAAATCTCCCGCTCCCTGAAACTCCTCGCGAAGGAGCTGGAGGTCCCGGTCGTCGGCATCAGCCAGCTCAACCGTGGGCCCGAGCAGCGGACTGACAAGAAGCCGCTGCTTGCCGATCTCCGTGAGAGCGGCTGCATGACTAGGGACACGACGCTGATCCGAGCGGACACGGGCGCGCCGGTGTCCTTCGGCGCGCTGCTGGACGCCGGCCACGAGGGCGTACTGGTCTGGTCCGTGGACGAAAACCACCGCCTTGCGCCGGCTCCACTCACTGCCGTGTTCGCTTCTGGCGTCAAGGAGACCTACCGCCTCCGCCTTTCCTCTGGCCGCCTGGTAGAGGCGTCCGGAAATCATCGGTTCCTAACCTCTGCAGGCTGGCAGGCTCTCGACGAGTTGACGCCGGGCGGTCGCGTCGCAATCCCTCGACGCTTGCCACCACCGGTGTGCGCCGGTCTAGGCTGGCCTGAGGAACGGTTGGGATTGCTCGCCCACTTGATCGGCGACGGCTGCGTCCTTCGTTCGCAGCCGGTCCACTACACCTCAGGCGACCAGGCGAATCTGAGTTTCGTCGAAGACGCAGCAGCTGCGGAGTTCGGCATCGCACCGCGCCGGATCCGGCAAGGGAACTGGTGGCACACTTACCTGCCAGCACCATGGAAGTGCACCCATAACCGCGGGAACCCCATACACGCGTGGTTTCGAGATCTTGGCATCGAGGATCTCCGCAGTGCTGAGAAACGGCTACCGGATGCGCTATATGCCGCGAGTGACGAAGAAGTTGCAACATTTCTGCGGCATCTGTGGGCCACCGACGGGTCTGTCACGGAATCTAGCACTGCGAGTGGAATCCCGAAAGTCTGTTATTCCTCTACGAGCCGGTTGTTGGTCGACGGCGTCGCCACACTGCTGATGCGGTTCGGGATCGTGGCCCGGATTCGACACGTCCCCAAGCGGGGGTACATTGGTGCTTACCACCTGATCGTGGCAGACGGGCCGGGCCTGCGCCTGTTCTGCCGCCGAATCGGCGTGTATGGCCGTCGCGGCGGTCGTGCCCGACGACTCCTCTCGGAGATCGAGACCCGACCGGTCAACACCAACGTTGACACTCTGCCGATCGAGATCTGGGAGCTTGTCCGGACCGAACGTATCCGGGTCGGCATGACAGAGCGGCAGTTCCAATCCGCCATCCGGACCCACTACTGCGGTACGACGCTCTACAAGTCTTGTCCTTCACGGGAGAGGCTGGCTCGCTGCGCCGAGGCGCTCGACTCTGATCTCCTCCGCGAAGCTGCGTCGACCGACCTCTTCTGGGACCGAGTCGCCGCCGTCGAGCCGCTGGGACAGAAGCAGGTCTTCGACGCGACGGTGAAAGGCACGCACAACTTCATCGCAAACGGGATCGTCGCACACAACTCTCTGGAGCAGGACTCGGATGCGGTGATCCTGCTTTACCGTGAGGATGCCTTCGAGCGGGAGTCGCCGCGGGCTGGTGAGGCGGACCTGATTCTGGCCAAGCATCGCAACGGTCCGACCGGGACCGTGACAGTTGCCTTCCAGGGTCACTACTCCCGGTTCGTCGACATGTCGCCGGGGTGATCGAGCGGTCGACCGGCCGACGTACGGCCGGATACCCCGCCGGCCGACCCGGGCGGCGCGGCGATTCGGTTCGGTAACGGGTTGGCTTCGACCGGCGCACGGCCTTCGTCGATACGGCGTCGCACGGTCAAAATCGAGGCCGGTGGATCGTGCCGCCGCCGGCGCGCCGTCGCGCCGTCGAGGACGTCCCTGCGGCACCGGACGGAAGGTGGAGGGTGGGATCCCTGGTCGGCTCGCTCGGCGCCGTCTCCGACAGCCTCGGGCTGGCTATCCGCGGGCTGTGGTGGCGCAAGGGGGTGTCGATCGCCATCCTTCTCGTCGCGGTCACCACCGTGCTGGCCGCCGCGATCGGACCTCTCTACGCCCACGCCGGGAGTGAGTCCATCCTTCAGGACACCCTGCGCACGGCGAAGGTCAGCTACGTCGGCGTAGAGATCTATCAGAACCACGCCTCGAGTGGGACACCGCTGCAGAACCTTGACGCGATAGCCGAGGTGGGCCGGCTGAGCGGCTACGTCAAGCCGATCCACAGCCTGCAGTACATCGGGTTCCTGCCCGGACGCCCCGGCCAGGTCGGGCCGCAGGCAATGCTGGCCTACCGGGAAGGCGCCTGCGCCCACCTCATCCTCGCCGCCGGGCGCTGCCCGCAGCGCGCCGGCGAGGTGGCCGTGAGCAAACGCTCGGTGCCGGAGTACCCCTGGGGGCTCGGGGCACTGCTGGCACTCACCGGCTTTACCGACGGTGACAGTGCCCGCGTTCCGGCGCTGCGGGTAGTGGGGCTCTATGTTGCCAAGGACCGCAATGACCCGTTCTGGTTCAACCAGAACTATTTCAGCGCGCAGGTCACGACCTGTGACTGTCCCAATATGGGCGACACCCTGTTCACGCCGAAGGCCACCTTCGACGTCGCGTCGCCCCCCGAGGTGCGGGCGTTGATCGACGTACCGCTCGACGTCCGGTCCACCCGGTTCCGCGACACGGCGCAGCTGCGTCGGCAGCTCGTGGCATTACGGGCGACGCTCACAGACTCGGGCATCGGGATGTTCTCGATCCTGGACAAGGTGCTGGACTCGGCGAAGGAGAGCTCGCGCCGACTCGGCGTATCGGTCGCGCTGGTGACAGCTCAACTGCTCCTCCTGAGCTGGTTCGTGCTCTACCTCGTCGTCGCCAACGCCAGCGAGTCGCGCGGTCCGGAGGTCGCTCTGGCCAAGCTGCGCGGCCTCACGCCCGCGCGCACCGTGGCGTTCGGCCTGCTCGAGCCGGGCCTCCTACTCATACTCGCCACCCCGCTCGGCCTGCTGGCCGGACTGGCCGCCGCCGCCGCCCTTGGTCACCTGCGCCTGCTGTCCGGCACTGCCGTCGTGATGACCTCGACCACGCTGCTTGCCACCGCCGGCGCGCTGGCCGGTGCCGCCGCCGCCGCCGGGCTCGCAGCGCGGGGCACCCTGCGCCGTCCGGTGGTAGAGCAGTGGCGGCGTACAGCCGGGGACCGCCGCTCCTCCGGAGCCCTGCGTCACGCCGACCTCGTCCTCGTCACGGTGGCCGTGGCCGGGCTGATCTCGCTGGGCTTCGGCGGCGCGCTCGGGAATGGCCACACCGCGGACTGGGTGCTGCTGGCTCCCGCTCTGGTCGCCCTCGCGCTCGCCCTGCTGGGCGTGCGGCTGCTGCCGATCGGCGTTCGGGCCGCCGTCCGCCGCAGCCGCGGCTCTCGCCACATCGGGGGTTTCGTCGCCCTGCGCCAGGTCGCCCGGCGGCCGGGCGGCCTGCGCATCGTCGTCCTGCTCGCGGTGGCCTTCGCCCTGACGACGTTCACGGTCGCCGCCTGGTCGGTGTCTTCGACCAACCGGTCGGCCCGGGCCGCCACCGAGATCGGTGCGTACCGGGTGCTGACCGTCGATCCCGGCCGGGTGAACCTCGTCGAAGCGGTCCGGCGGCTGGACCCGACGGGCCGACACGCAATGGCCGCCGCCGAGTACTTCCCCTACGGGAACGAGCCGGGGGGCCTGCTGGTCGCGGTTGACGCCACCCGGCTGCCGGCGGTGGGGACCTGGCGGCGCGACTTCGCGGCCAAGCCCCTAAAGATGCTGGCGGCGGCGGTGCATCCGGCGACAGCGCCCAGGGTCATGGTCACCGGCCGGCAGCTGGCCCTCACGGTGACGGCGAGTGACCTAACCGGCAGCGGCACGGCGGAGCTGGAGGCCGACGTCAGGTCGCCTACGACGGGCGCGGCGAGCGTTCTGCTTGGTCGAATCCGACCGGGTCGGCACGTCTACGTCGGCTCGGTTGCGACCTGCGCTGCGGGCTGCGAGCTGACCGGCCTCGGCGTACCGAACGGGCTCGCCAATTTCGCGCCCCGATCGGGGCGGCTGCTCTTCACCGCTCTGGCCGCCCGGTCGGCATCGACCGCGTCGTGGACCCCCGTGGGGGCGGCCTTGTCGACTCCGGGAAGGTGGACGGCTTATCGACTGTCACCCCCGGCGAAGGTCAACCGGGTCGAGGCGTCGAGCGCCGGACTGCAGTTGTCCTACGCCGCCGAGCACGCCGAAGTGCCGGGCGTCTCGCCCTTCGACGCCCCATCGGTCCTACCGGCGGTGGTGGCCGGCGCCGCGGTGGACGACCCAGTCGTAGGCCGGCCGACGATGGTCACCGGGCTCGACGGCAACAAGCTGCCGGTACGGATCGCCGCTATCGCCCGGGTGCTGCCGCGTGCCGGTGACACCGGAACGCTGCTGGACCTCGAGTACGCCGACCGTGCGCTCGGCACCGGGGCCTACCTGGCTACTCGCCAGGTCTGGCTCACCGCCGACGCTCCGGCGGACTTTGCCGCACGCCTGCGCGCCGCCGGCGTCGACGTGCTGGGTTCGGCCTCGGCCGCCGACCGCCGCGCGGTACTCGGTCGACAGGGCCCAGCCCTCGCCCTGCTGCTGTTCTTGTGCGCAGCTGCTCTCGCGGCGCTGCTGGCCGCTGGAGCCACGATCGTCTCGATCTACCTGGCCGGCCGACGCCGGGCGTTCGAGCTGGCGGCCATGCATGCGGTCGGCGTACCGCGGCGGCAGCTACTACGGGCCTGCCTCGGGGAACAGCAGCTGCTGCTGTTGACCGGCGTGGCGCTGGGCGTGCTGGCCGGGTTGCTCGGCGCGGCGCTGGCCCTGCGCTCGATGCCGATCTACTCCGACGACGTGACCGTGCCGCCGGTGCACTACCTGCCGGCCCCGCTGCCGGTCGGCGGTTTCCTCCTCGGCGCGGCGAGCCTGATAGCCCTGGTGGGGGCACTGGCCGCGGTCCTGCTGGTCCGGTCCGCGCGGCCAGCCCGGCTGCGCGAGGTGCAGGTATGAGTGGTCTCGCGCTGCGTTGCGAGGGGCTCAGCCACAGCTACCCGGTCGACGGCAGCGACGTCGTGGCGCTGGACGACGTTTCGCTCGAGGTTGGCGGCGGACAGACGCTCGCGCTGCTCGGGCCGTCGGGGTCGGGCAAGTCGACGCTGCTCACGCTGCTCGCCGGCCTGCTCAAGCCCACAGCCGGCCGGCTGCTGGTCGGCCCGCACGACGTCCACGGGATGACGGAGCGCCAGCTACTCGGCATGCGGGCAACCGACGTGGGGGTCATTCTGCAGAACCCCGGCCGCAACCTGCTGCCGTACGCCAGTGCCGAGGCCAACGTCCGGTTCGCGCAGCTCGCCGTCCGCCGGGTCCCTGCCGCCCTGCGGCCGCGCGCGCTGCTGGAGCGGCTGGAGCTGACGCCGGTGGCCAAGCAACCGGCTGGCACGCTTTCCGGTGGGGAGCAGCAGCGCCTGGCGGTCGCGGTGAGCCTGGCCAACGGCCCCGGCCTGCTGCTCGCCGACGAGCCGACCAGCCAGCTCGATGCGGCCAACCGTGCCCACGTCCTCGACCTGCTCCGCGCGGCCAACCGCGACTTCGGGACCACATTGGTCGTGGTCACCCACGATCCGCAGGTAGCGGCGGCTCTGGACCGCACGGTGCGGCTGCGGGACGGAACCGTCCGCTTCGACCAACACACCCGCTCGGAGATCCTGGTTATCGCGGACGACGGCACGGTACGGCTGCCACGGGCCGCCCTCGGGATCCTGCCGCCGGGGACCGAGGTACAGGCGCTGCCGCGAGCCGGCGGGGTCGAGCTGCGCCGGGTGGGCGAGCCCGCGGAGCTCGCGGAAGGAGCGCGGTGAGCGGGCCGCTGGGCGAGTTGTCGGCAGTCGAGGTCGGCTACGTCCGGGCCGGGCGGGTGATCCTCGCCGACGTGACGCTGACGGCGTACGCCGGCGAGGCAGTCGCGGTCACCGGGCCGTCCGGTTCGGGCAAGTCCAGCCTGTTGGCGCTGCTCGCCGGGCTGGAGCGCCCGACCTCGGGCGTGGTCCGGCTGGCCGGCGCCCCGGTCTGGCCGGGCGGCCCGACGCTACGACAGCGGTACGGGTTGATCCTCCAGGGCTACGGACTCGTGTCGGTTCTCACTGCGGCGGAGAACGTCGAGCTGGTGCTGCAGGCCCGGGGGCTGGCGGCCGCCGAGGTGCTCCAGCGAGCGCAGGCGATGCTTGACCTGGTGGGCATGGCAGAGGTGGCCGACCACCTCGTGGAGGAGCTCTCCGGCGGACAGCAGCAGCGGGTGGCGGTGGCCCGCGCCCTGGTTGCGAACCCGGAAGTCGTGCTGGCTGACGAGCCCACCGCCGAGCTCGACGCCGGCAACCGCGAGCGGATCCTCGGCCTGCTTCTGGCCGAGGCGCGCCGCGGCCGGATCGTGATGTTGGCGAGCCACGACCGGGAGGTGGCCGACGCCTGCGACCGAGAGTTCCGCCTGGTTGACGGCCGGCTGGCCGCCGCCGAGCCGTCGCCGCCGTACGCCGAGGACGAAGAGCCGCTCATCACGGACGGCTTCGCTCCCGACCCGATCCTCGAGCCGGCGGCGCAGCCACCGCTCCCACCAGAGCCAGCCGCCCCGCCGGTGGTGGCAGCCGAGTGGCGGCGGCCTAGCGCAGCGGATCGTGCCGAGCGGGCGGACGGCGACCGGCCGCGGACGACGGCCGGGAGCGGCTGGGAACGGCCCCGGGCAAAGTAGCCGCGCGGCGGCGCGGTTGTCGGCGTACCGGGGTCACAGGTCGAGCAGCGCCGGCGCCAGCCGTCGCCACTGCTCGCGCGGCAGCCCGCGACGGTCGGCGCCCAGCACCTGCACGGCCACGTGGTCCGCACCGGCGTCCAGGTGGGCTTGCACCCGGGCCCGGACCGCGGCCTCCTCGCCCCAGACCGCGATCGTGTCGACCAGCCGGTCGGTACCGCCGTGGGCGAAGTCGGCATCTTCGAAGCCGTACCGCTTGAGGTTGTTGCGGTAGTTGGCCAGCCGCAGGTACGACGTGGTGTGCCGGCGGGCGATCTCGCGGGCCACCACCGGATCGCTCTCCAGCACCGCCACCTGCTCCGGCGCTAGCAGCTTGCCCGGACCCAGCCGCTCGCGAGCGGCCGCGGTGTGCTCCGGCGGCACGAAGTAGGTGTGTGCCCCGTCCGTACGCGCCGCGGCGAGCTCGAGCATCTTCGGCCCCAGCGCGGCGAGCACCGTGGGTGCCGGCGCGCGCGGCGGCACCGCGCGGTAGACGTCGCGACCGCGGTCCATCGCGTCGAGGTAGGACCGCATGTACGCCAGCGGCTTGTCGTAGTCCTTCTCGCGTACGGCGAGCAGCGGCGCGTGGCTGACCCCGATGCCGAGGAGGAACCGGTCCGGATAGGCCTCTGCGAGCGCGGACTGCCCGGCGGCCATGGCCAGCGCGTCACGTGCCCAGATGTTGGCGATGCCGGTGGCGATCACGAGCCGGCCGGTGGCGGCTAGCAGTAACTGTGCCGCGGTGAGCACCTCCCGCCCCACCGCCTCGCCGGTCCACAGGGCGCCGTAGCCGAGGGCCTCGAGCTCGCGGACAGCCGCCCGTACGTCGGGAGCCGGCGCGAAGTCCAGCTGACCGGTCCAGATGCCGACCCGGCCGAGCGGAAGGGAAAGCGCGGTCACACCTGGACGCTATCCGCCGCGTGCACCCCGGCGACCGTCGCGCAGCGGGCGGAGCGGTGGATCGAGGGCAGTCCCACCAGCGCAAGCAGTCCGCCGCCGCCGCACAGGGCAGCCGCCATCAGCAGCGCCCGGTGGACGCCATCGGTGAACGAGCCGCGCGGGTCGCCGGCCAGTCCGGCCGCCAGGGGTAGCAGCGCGACCGCCAGCAGAGCCGCCACCCGGGCCACCGCGTTGTTGACTCCGGAGGCGACCCCTGACCGATTCGCGTCGACGGCACCCAGCGCGGTCGAGGTGATCGGGGCAACGACCAACGTCATGCCGAGGCCGAACACCACGATGCCGGGCAGCACCCCGGTGAGATAGGTCGCGCCTGGCGCGATCCGCACCATCAGCACCAGCCCGGCCGAGGCCAGCAGCGGGCCGGCGGTCAGCAGCGGCCGAGCCCCGGTGCGGCTCATCAGCCCCCCCACCCGCGAGGAGAACGCCAGCAGCAGCACGGTGACCGGGATCAGTGCCGCGCCGGACTCCAGCGCGGAGTAGCCCAGCTGGGTCTGCAGCTCGATCGACACCAGGAACAGCGCGCCACCGAGCGCGCCGTACACCACGAACGTGACAAGGTTCGCCACCGTGAAGGCCCGGGACCGGAACAGGCCGAGCGGCAGCATCGGGTGTCGGCGGCGCCCCTCCACCAGCACGAAGGCGCCGAGGCAGGCAACGCCGGCGGCGAGCAGCACCGCCATGGCGGCACCACTCAGCCGGCCGGCCTCGATCAGCGGATACACGCAGAGGGCCAGGCCCGCCGCCCCCGTCACTGCTCCCGGCAGGTCCAGTCGCTCCAGGGCCGGCATGCCGTCGTACGCCGGGTCGCGGGTCTCCGGCACGTGCCGGACCGCCACCGCGACGGCCACCGCGATCAGCGGCACGTTGATGAGGAACGCCCACCGCCAGGACGCCGCGTCGACCAGGTAGCCGCCCACGAACGGACCCAGCGCCCCGGCAATGCCGGCCAGCCCGGACCAGGCACCGATCGCTCGGCCTCGGTCGGCCGGGCCGTACGCCGACGACAGGATCGCCAGGCTGCCGGGCACCAACAGCGCGGCTGCCGCGCCCTGCACCGCCCGCGCGCCGATCAGCACCCCGGCGCTGGGGGCCAGCCCGCAGCCCACCGAGGCCAGGCCGAAGCAGACGAGGCCGGTCACGAAGATGCGCCGCCGCCCGTATAGGTCTCCGAGGGCACCTCCTACCAGCACCAGCGACCCGAGGGTCAGCAGGTAGCCGTCGAGCACCCACTGCAGCGCGCTGAAGCCGGCCGAAAGATCGGTCCCGATCCGGGGTAGCGCGACGTTGACGATCGTGCCGTCCAGAAAAGCGACACCGGACCCGAGGACCGTTGCCAGGAGGATCCAGCGGCCCGCCGGCGAGCCGTACGCGACCTCGGGCGCGTCCGCCATGTCACCCCCTAAGTCGTCGTCCCTGCCGCAACTGCGGCCGTTCGTGGGAAAGTCCCGTGCAGCGATCGAGTGGAAGCGAGGGAGGAGCATGACGGACAGCTACGACGTCGTGGTGATCGGCGGCGGCCCGGCGGGCGAGAACGTGGTGGACCGGGCCGTGCGGGGTGGTCTCACCGCGGTGGTGGTGGAGGAGCGGCTTCTCGGCGGCGAGTGCTCGTACTTCGCCTGCATCCCGAGCAAGGCGTTGCTGCGGCCGGTGGAGCTGGTGGCAGCGGCCCGCCGCCTTCCCGGCGCGGCCGAGGCGGTGACCGGCCCGGCGGACGCCGCCGCCGCGCTCAAGCGCCGGGACGCCTTCACCGGCCGCGGTGACGACACAGGGCAGGTGGGGTGGCTCGCCGGCGTACCCGCGGATCTCCTTCGCGGTCGCGGTCGGCTCTGCGACGAGCGCACTGTTGCGGTCGAACTGGCGGACGGCGGTACGACGGAGATCACCGCCCGGCAGGCCGTCGTGCTGGCGACCGGCACGACGGCGGCACTGCCACCGATCCCGGGACTGGCCGAGGCGAAGCCGTGGACCAATCGCGAGGCGACGACGACCGACACGGTCCCGCGCCGGCTGGTGATCCTGGGCGGCGGCGTGGTCGCGGTGGAGATGGCCCAGGCGTTCCGTGGCCTCGGAGCCGAGCAGGTCACCGTGGTCGAACGAGGGCCTCGGCTGCTGCCGCGCTACCCGGACTTCGCCAGCCGGCTGCTCACCGACGCGATGACCGCCGACGGGATCGACGTGCGTACCGGCGTGACCGCGACGTCGGTGGACCGGTCGGAACCGGGCGGGGAGGTGACCGTCACGCTCTCGGACGGGTCCACGGTGGCCGGCGACGAGCTGCTGGCCGCGCTCGGCCGTCGGCCGGGAACCGCCGACGTGGGCCTGGAGACGGTCGGGCTGGAGCCCGGCCGCTACGTCGAAGTCGACGACACCTGCCGGGCGACCGGCGTACCGGAAGGCTGGCTGTACGCCGTCGGCGACGCCAACGGCCGCAGCCTGCTCACCCACATGGGCAAGTCCCAGGCGCGCATCGCCGGCGACGTGATTGCGGCCCGCGCCGCCGGCCACGACACAACGCACCCCCGCTTCCATGACGTCGCCGACGACGTCGCCGTACCGCAGGTGGTCTTCACCGACCCGCAGGTCTGCGCGGTCGGCCGGACCGAGGCGGAGGCTCGCGGCGCCGGGCTCGACGTCCGGGTCGTGGAGTACGACATCGGCTCAGTGTCGGGCGCCAGCCTGCTCGCCGACGGGTACGCCGGCCGCGCCCAACTGGTGATCGACCAGAGCCGCCGGGTGGTTATCGGGGCCACCTTTGTCGGCCAGGACACCGCCGAACTAGTGCACGCCGCGACCGTCGCCATCGTCGGCGAGGTGCCGCTGGATCGGTTGTGGCACGCGGTGCCGGCGTTTCCCACGGTCAGCGAGGTCTGGCTGCGGCTGCTGGAGGCCTACGGCCTCTGATTCACGCCCCGAGCGGCCAGGTGGCTCAGGATCCAGGCCTCGACCTGGTCGGCGTAGACGTGGCCGTAGGTGGGGTCGTCGAGCAGGTGGGTCCCGTGGCTACTTCCCGGCACGATAGAGAGCTTCTTGTCGCGACTGGCGGTGGCCGCGTAGATAGTCCGAGCGTCGTCCGGGCTGCTCGCGTCCCCTGCGGCCGCCATGATCAGGGTGGGAGCGGCCAGCCGCGGAGCGGTCGCAGCCGCGTCTGCCTGGGGGCCGATGACCGTGGCGGCCGAGAGCGCGACGACGCCGTCGACGGGCGGGGAGACCGTCGCGGCGGCGACCAGGGCGTCGGTGCCGCCGGCGGACGCACCGGCGAGAACGATCCGGGTGACGCCGCGCCCCCGGAGGAAGGCGACCGCGCCCGGCATGTCGAGGTCGACCCGGGAGATGTCGAGCCCGGAGGGGGACACGCCGTCGCCCCGGGTGTCGTAGGCAAGCACGAGCACCTTTCGGGCGGCCAGCCGTCGCGCGAAGGGCAGCCATTCGCAAGCGTTGCTGGTCACCATGTGGGCCGCGATGACGGCCGTGGTGCCCCGGCCGACGAGCACCCCGGCCAGCGGCGAGCCGTCCTGTGCCGGGAAGTGCACCGGCCGCTCACCGGATTGCAGGCAACCGTCGTCGGCTGCCAGGCTCTCGCCGGGCGGTGCCGGACGAGCCGCGGCGCGATTCGATGAGGTCGCGTCGGCCGGGGACTTGACCGCGGATCCATCCGTTTCGCCGGCACAACCGGTGACCAGTGCCAGCGCGATCAGCAGTAGCCGGCGGCCGCCGCCGCGCGGCCGGCTCACCGGCGTACGCCTCTCTGTCCATGCCGGCTGGTCGGCCTGCCAGACTGCCGGCCGTGGCCAGCGGCACACCGCCCAGCGCTCGGTCGCCCGGTGAGGAAGACGAGCTGCCGACCCTGGGCTATGCGATCCTGAGCGCGCTGGCCCGCGACGACCTCACCGGCTACGACATCACCGCCCGGCTGCGGAGGCCGATCAGCTACTACTGGCAGGCGGCACACAGCCAGATCTACCCGATGCTCGCCAGCCTGGACACTGCCGGGCTGGTGACCCACACCACCGTGGCCAGCAGCGGCCGGCGTACGAAGAAGCGCTACCGCATCACCGAGGCCGGACTGGAACGGCTGGCCCGTTGGGTCGTCACCCCGCCGCCCCCACGGATCCCGCGCGACGAGCTGGTCCTCAAGACCTACTCGCTGTGGCTCGCCGACCCGGCCAAGGCCGCCGAGCTGTTCCGGGCGCAGGCTGGCGAGCACCGCCGGACGCTCACCCAGTGGGAGTCCGAGCTCGCGGCACTGCGCGAGCGCTGCGGCGCGGAGCTGGACCGATTCGCCAGCCCGGCGTTCGCCACCTACGCCACTCTGGTCCGGGGCACCGGAGCGGCACGCGAAGCCGTGGCGTGGTGCACCTGGGTCGCCGACCGCTGTGATCCGCACGGCTCGACCCCTCCCTGACGCCACGATGGTCGATCGCCCTCGTTGAAACCCGTGATCTGTCTGTCCAGACAGTCTAGGTGATAGCTTCTAGTTGGCAGCACTGCGCCTGGGGCTCGAAGCCGGAGGTCGCAATGACTCGAAGAGCAGCGTTCGCCCTCACCCGAACTGCTGCTGCTGGCAGCCTGCGGGTCCTCGAAGCCGGGCCGCGTACAGCCGGCCGCCGGATTCGGAGCGTCGGCGCACGGCAGGTGGAGCGGTAGCCGGACCGTCGTCAGGCCTGGACGCTGACCAGGCGGATCTCGGTCATCTCCTCGATCGCGTACGCCGGTCCCTCACGGGTATTGCCGGAGTCCTTGACCCCGCCGTAGGGCTGCTGGTCGACCCGGGTGGTCGGCACCTCGTTGATCAGTACGCCGCCGTACTCCAGGGTCGCCGCCGCTCTCAGCGCCTTGCCGATGTCGCGGGTGTAGACGCCGGCCTGCAGACCGAACTTGGAGTCGTTGGCCATCGCAAGCGCGTCGTCGAAGTCGCGGAACCGGGTGACCGTCACCACCGGCCCGAAGATCTCCTCGCACTGCAGCTTCATGTCGCGGGTGACCTCGGCCACCACCGCGGGTCGCAGGCAGGACCCGTCCCGCTCTCCGCCGGTGAGGACCTTGGCGCCACTCGCCGCGGCCTCGGCCAGCCAGCCGGCCACCCGCTCCACGTCGCCCGCGCTGATCAGGCTGGACACGTCGGTGGCCTCGTCGAACGGATCGCCGAGCACCAGCGATTCGACCCGCGGGAGCAGCGCATCGAGGTAGTCGTCAGCCACGTCCTCGTGCACGAAGACACGCTGGGTCGAGATGCAGGACTGGCCGGCGTGGCTG
>JBPCOB010000077.1:0-3845 GCA_051000715.1 Mycobacteriales bacterium | reverse complement strand
CCGGTCTGGTAGATCGGTACGGCGCGGCTTCCGGTCACCGGGTCAGGACGCTGCCCGGCGTGCACCGCGAGGGTGTCCAAGCCGAACTGCCGGTCCTCGGAGGTCTGGTCGGCAGACATTCCGACAGCCTAACTCTTGACGGCGCAGCGTCCTGGAGCAGACTCGGCCAAGACGAGCGAAGGAGACAATCGTGGCTACTCAGCTGCACGACACCGCGGTCGCCACCGGCCATCCGCTCGAGCCGTTGAGCGCCGACGAGGTGGGCCGGGCCACGGCCGTGCTCCGAGCCGACCGGGACCTCGAGCCCAGCGTGCGCTTCGTCTCGATCGCGTTGCACGAGCCACCCAAGCGCGAGGTGCTGGACTTCTCTCCGGACGGGGAGCGACCTGACCGGCAGGCCTTCGTGATCCTCTACGACCGGGCGCAGCAGCAGACGGTCGAGGCGATCGTCTCGCTGTCGTCGAGCACCGTCACGTCGTGGCAGGTCGTAGACGGCGTGCAGCCGAGCGTGATGTTGGAGGAGTTCTTCAGCACCGAGGAGATCACCCGGGCCGACTCGCGGTGGCAGGAGGCGATGCGCAAGCGCGGTGTCACCGACTTCTCGCTGGCCATGATCGATCCCTGGGCGGCCGGGTCGGACCCGGAGGATCCGCCCGACCGCCGGCTGGTCCGGCCGCTGACCTTCGTCCGGAGCAAGGAGGACGACAACGGCTACGCCCGGCCGGTCGAGGGCCTGATCGTGCTCGTCGACCTGGACCGGATGGAGGTCATCGACGTCCGGGACCACGGCGTCGTACCCTTGCCGCCGCAGTCCGGCAACTACACGCCGGAGTTCATGGTCGAGGACGGCAACCGGCCGGCGCACACCGCTCTGCGCCAGGACGTGAAGCCGATCGACTTCACCCAGCCCGAGGGGCCGAGCTTCACCGTCGACGGGCACGGGGTGAGCTGGCAGAAGTGGCGGCTGCGGGTCGGGTACACCCCGCGGGAAGGCCTGGTCCTGCACCAGATCGGCTACGAGGACCGCGGCCGGCTGCGGCCGATCATCTACCGGGCGTCGCTGTCGGAGATGTACATCCCGTACGGCGACCCGGCGCCGACGCACCGGATCAAGAACGTCTTCGACATGGGCGAGTACGGCGTCGGCTTCCTGCTCAACCCGCTCGAGCTCGGCTGCGACTGCCTGGGCGAGATCCGCTACTTCGACGTCGTGGTGAACGACCAGGACGGCCAGCCGATCACCATCCCCAACGCGATCTGCATGCACGAGGAGGACTTCGGCGTCGGCTGGAAGCACACCGACTTCCGGACCGAGAAGGTGGAGGTGCGCCGCCTGCGCCGGCTGGTGGTCTCCTGCTTCGCCACCGTCGGCAACTACGAGTACGGCTACTTCTGGTACCTGTACACCGACGGCACCATCCAGTACGAGATCAAGCTGACCGGCGTCATCTCCACCGGCGCCTTCGCCCCCGGCGAGCGGCCGCGGTTCGGAGCCGTGGTCGCGCCGGGACTGTACGGCCCCAACCACCAGCACTTCTTCAACGTCCGCCTCGACATGATGGTCGACGGTGAGCGGAACTCGGTCTACGAGGTCAACGCCGAAGCCCTCCCCGACGGGCCGGACAACCCGTACGGCAACGCCTGGATCTCCAAGCCGACGCTCCTGGCGCGGGAGAGCGAGGCGCAGCGGCTCATCGACCCGCTCGTCGGGCGGACGTGGTCGATCGTCAACCCGTCCTCGGTCAACGAGCTGGGCGAGCCGGTCAGCTACCGGCTGACACCCGGTGACACCGTCCTGCCTCCGATGGGCAAGGGTTCCCAGGCCTGGGACCGGGGGCAGTTCGCTTACAAGAGCCTCTGGGTGACGTCGTACGAGCCGGGGGAGCGGTACGCCGCCGGTGACTACCCGAACCAGAACGGCCGGGGCGGCGGGCTGCCGGAGTTCGTCAAGGCCGACCGCTCGGTCGAGGACCAGGACATCGTGGTCTGGTACTCCTTCGGCAACCACCACGTCGTACGCCCGGAGGACTGGCCGGTGACCCCGGTGACCGCCCTTGGGTTCCACCTCAAGCCGGTCGGCTTCTTCGACGGCAACCCGGCCCTGGACATGCCAGCGCCCGCCCCGGCCTGTCACGGCACCGGCGCGGGCACCTCCGGTGAGGGCGCCCGCGAACAGGTCCGCGAGTGAGTACCGAGTTCGCACACACCGCGCCGCCGCACGACAGGGGGCTTGCCGACCAGTCCATGGGGCCGGTGGAGGTGCTGGCCCAGTCGGTGGCCGCGGTGGCGCCCAGCGCCGTCATGGCCAGCCTCCCGGCGTTGATCGTGCTGTACGCCGGCGAGGGGGCCTGGGTCTCCTACCTGGCCGCGACGGTCGTCGTCATCCTGATCGGGTGCTGCGTCGCCCTGTTCGCGCGCCGGTTCGCCTCCTCCGGGTCGCTGTACAGCTACGTCGCGCGTGGCCTGGGATCCTTCGCCGCGTTCGCGGCGGGCTGGGGGCTCGTGATCGGGTACACCTGCATCGCGATGCTCGGCGTCATCGGCGGCGGGATCTACTTCGGCAGCTTCCTGGAGAGCCTGGACATCTCCGGTTCCTCCACCACCGCTGGGCTGATCATGTACGTGGTGTTCGCCGTACTGGCCGCCGCCTTCGCCGTGGCCGGCATCAAGCTGTCCACCCGGCTGGGGCTGGTGCTCGAGGTGCTGTCCGTGTCGGCCGTGCTCGTCGTCCTGATCGTGGTCGTGGTGCAGAACGGGCTGTCACTGGACACCTCCCAGCTCCGGCTGGAGGGTGCCACGTTCGACGGGGTCACGTTCGGCATCGTGCTGGCCGTCCTGGGCTTCGTGGGGTTCGAGAGCGCGGCATCCCTCGGCGCGGAGGCCAGGAACCCGCACCGCGCCATCCCGCGGGCCGTCCTGGGCAGCGCCGTCCTGGTCGGCCTCCTGTACATCTTCGCGTCCTACTCCTCCGTCCTCGGTTTCGGCAGCGCCGAGGCCCTGGGTGCGAGTTCGGCGCCGGTCAGCGAGCTGGCCACCGAGGTGGGGATGGATCCGTTCGCCAGGTTCATCGACCTTGGCGTCACCGCGTCCTTCTTCGCCGTGATCATCGCGAGCATCAATGCGGCCTCCCGCGTGCTGTACACGATGGGCGAGGAGGGCGTGCTCCCGTCGCCCCTCGGCCGCGCGCACCGGAAGTACCAGACGCCACACGTCGCGATCCTGCTCATCGCACCGATCGTGTTCCTCGTGCCGTTCGTCATGCTCGCCCGCGGCTCCGCGCCGCTGTCGATGTTCGGCTACATCGGCACGGTCGGGACCTTCGGCTACATGCTGGCCTACCTGTTGATGGCGGCCTCGCTACCGCTCTTCCTGAACCGGCGCAGTGAGTTCAGCGCGGCGGCGACCGTACTGTCCGCCGTCGTCGTGCTCTCGCTGCTCTACGTGGTCTACAAGAACGTCTACCCCGTGCCGCCGTCGCCGCTCAACCGGCTGCCCTACATCTTCGCCGTAGTACTCCTGCTGGGGCTGGCGTGGTACCTGGTCGTCCGGTTGACCCACCCGGAGCGGACCCGACGGGTCGGGACGTACGAGGAGGAGCCGGTGCCCGCCGCCCGCGGGCCCGAGCGGTAGCCCACCGCCGGCGGGCCGGGGTCAGCGTTCGACGTCGGGTACGCCGAGCCGGCCGGCGCTGGCCGCGTGCAGGCGCGGCAGGTCGCGAGGACTGCGCAGGACCGGCAGGCGGACCGCCGTACCGTCGGTCCGCACCAGCCACAGCTCGCCGCGACCACGCGTCTGCAGGCCCGCCAGCTGGGCCCATGGCACCCAGGTGGAGCGGAACGCCGCCC
>JBPCOB010000076.1:0-15466 GCA_051000715.1 Mycobacteriales bacterium | reverse complement strand
CGTACGCCGCATAGCTCTGTGGGTCGGCGGTGCCGATGGGCGGCACCAGCGCCAGCAGCGAGCCGGCCGCCGCGGCCGCGACCAGAGCGTCCAGATGCGCGCCCGCAACGAGCTGGTAGAGCAGCAGCGGGTTCAGCGTCCAGAGCAGCGCGACCCGCCGCCGGGCCGGGTCGCCGTACGCACTCGCCACCCGGTCCAGCAGCAGACCCGCGCCGAGAAAGGCCAGGGCGTTGAGCGTGCCGAGCAGGGCGACAGTGGTGCGGACCGACGGCCCGGCGAGCCGGGACACCAGCGCCTGCTCGCCGGTGGCCAGCGGCCCATAGACCGACGGTGTCCGCTGCCAGGGGGGCTCTACGGCCCGGCCGACGGGGTCGCCGGTCGCCGCGAGCTCCGCCGGGGTGTCGGCGTACGGGTCTCGACCGGTGGCTGCCAACCGTCCGTACGCCGCATAGCTCTGTGGGTCGGCGGTGCCGATGGGCGGCACCAGCGCCAGCACCCCCACGGTGAGGGCGCCCGCGGCAAGCAGGCGGCGCGGTGCCGGGGCCCAGCCGCGGCGTGACGCTCGCTCCGCACCCACCAACCCAGCAACGCCGAGCAGGACGGACGCGGCCAGCAACCCGACCACCAGGCCGGCCGGTGGATGTGCCTGAAGCGAGTACGGCGGCAGCGCCCCGGCTCCGGGCAGCGGCGGTTCCACGGCACTGGGGCCCAGCCCGGCGACCAGGGCCACCAGGGTGACCGCGGCGGCCAGCCCGCCCAGGGCGGCGTACGGCGCCGGCGCGGTCGAGCTCACCGCCGGCGGACGGGGGAAAGTGACATGGCGACCGGATCGATCGATGGCCCAATGATCGATCGCCGGTGCCTACGGCAGGTACGCCGCGACCTGAGCTGAGCAGCTCGGCCAGAAGCGGAGGATGCGAGATTCGAACTCGCGAGGGGTTGCCCCCAACACGCTTTCCAAGCGTGCGCCCTAGGCCAACTAGGCGAATCCTCCGGTCCGGAGACTACTGGCAGTCCGGTGCCGCCGTGGACGGCCGGACCACCCGCCGGCCCGGCTCGGTAGAGTGCCCGGCAGACCCCTCGTGCGGCGTCCATCCCGCAAACTCCCCCAGGGCCGGAAGGCAGCAAGGGTAACCGGGCTCTGGCGGGTGTACGGGGGGTCCTTCGTCCGGCCGAGTGGCGTGGGGGCAGAACAGACGATGAGCCTGGCGCTCTACCGCAAGTACCGACCGGCGTCGTTCGCCGAGGTGATCGGACAGGAGCACGTCACCGAGCCGCTGGCCCAGGCGATTCGTAACGGCCGGGTGCATCACGCCTATCTCTTCAGTGGACCGCGCGGCTGTGGCAAGACCTCCTGCGCGCGGATCTTGGCCCGCTCGCTCAACTGTGTCGAAGGTCCCACGCCGACGCCGTGCGGCAGCTGCGACTCCTGCGTCGCGCTGGCCCCGAACGGCCCGGGCAGCCTGGACGTCATGGAGATCGACGCGGCCAGCCACGGTCTCATCGATGACGCCCGCGACCTGCGGGAGCGCGCGTTCTTCGCCCCGGTTTCCGCCCGCTACAAGGTCTACATCATCGACGAGGCGCACATGGTCACCCCTGGCGCCTTCAATGCGCTGCTCAAGCTGGTCGAGGAGCCGCCGCCGCACCTGAAGTTCGTCTTCGCGACCACCGAGCCGGACAAGGTGCTGCCGACCATCCGGTCCCGGACGCACTCATATCCGTTCCGGCTGGTCCCGCCGAAGGCGTTGCAGGCGAACCTGCTGCAGATCTGCACACTCGAGGGCATCGAGGTCGACCCGCTGGTGCTGCCGCTCGTCGTCCGGGCCGGCGGGGGTTCGGTGCGCGACGCCCAGTCGGTGCTGGACCAGCTGCTCGCCGGCGCCGGACCTACCGGCGTGACGTACGCCGGCGCTCTCGCCCTGCTCGGCTACACGGACGCGGCCCTGCTCGACGAGGTGGTCGACGCCTTCGCCGCGGGTGACGGGGCGGCGGTCTTCGAGACGGTCGACCGGGTGGTGGAGGGCGGTCACGACCCGCGCCGGTTCGCCGCGGACCTGCTCGAGCGCTACCGCGATCTGCTCGTCCTCGACGCGGTACCCGACGCCGCTGCCAAGGGGTTGCTCGACGTACCGGCCGACTCCCTGGAGCGGATGACGGCACAGGCGGCCCGTATCGGTCCAGCCGAGATCTCGAGGGCCGCTGACCTGCTCAACGCCGGTCTCACCGAAATGCGCGGTACGACGGCGCCCAGACTGCTGCTCGAGCTGCTCTGCGCCAGGGTGCTGCTGCCGGCTGCGTCAGGGGATTCCGCCGCGCTGCTCGCGCGGCTGTCTCGGCTGGAGCGGCGGCTGGCCATCGGGGGCGGCGCGGCGTCCGACAGTGTGGAGCCCCCCGCCCCGGGCGGTCGGGGGGCAGCGGGCGACCGATCCCCAGCGGGGAACGCGGGCCGATCCCGAGCGGGGACCACCGCGGGCCGATCCGGTACGGCACCGTCGGCCGCCGGGCGTCCGGAAGCCAACCCCGGGACCGGGGAAATCTCTGTGCCAACCGACCCATCCTCGGCTTCGACACCCCACCCGACACCCGCAACGACGAGCGTGGGGGCGCTGGACGCGACCGCGGTTCGGAGACTCTGGCCGGAGGTCGTCGAGGCGGTCAAGGCGCGCAGGCGCACCACGCACGCGCTCCTGTCGCATGCCCAGGTCGTCGGGGTGACCGGGCGGACACTGCGGCTGTCCATCGCCACGGCGCCGATCGCCCGGCAGTTCGACTCCGGGGTCAACCCCGACGTGCTGCGCGAGGCGCTCCGTGAGGTGTTCGGCGTCGACTGGCAGCTCGAAGTGGTAGTCGCCGGGGCATCATCCGCGGCTGACGCACCGGCATACGAGGTGGAGGGCTTCGCACCGGGCGACGGGCCCGCCGACGGTCCGCCCGCCGACGGTCCGCCCGCCGAGGATCCGCCAGCCGGTGAGGACGTCGCGATGGCGCTGCTGCAGCGAGGGCTGGGCGCCAAGGTGATCGACGAGGTCGAGACCGGCTGAGCCGACCGGGACGCCGTAGGCTGCGGGCGGCAGTTCGACCATCGACGGGAGTCTGCGGTGAAGCCTGGTGGCCAGCCGAACATGCAGCAGCTGATGAAGGAAGCCCAGCGCATGCAGCAGCAGCTAATGCAGGCGCAGGAGGAGCTTGCCGGCGCCGAAGTCGAGGGGAGCGCCGGTGGCGGCATGGTCACGGCGACGGTCACCGGCTCGGGGGACCTGGTCGGGCTCAAGATCGACCCACGGGCGGTCGACCCGGACGACGTGGAGACCCTGGCCGACCTGGTCGTCGCCGCCGTGCGCGACGCCAGCCGGTCGGCCTCGGAGCTGGCGGCGCGCAAGATGGGACCTCTCGCCGGCGGCATGGGCGGCCTCGGCCTGCCCGGCTTGTAGGCCGCGTTGTACGAGGGGGCCGTCCAGGATCTCATCGACGAGCTCGGCCGGCTTCCCGGCGTGGGCCCCAAGGGGGCGCAGCGAATCGCCTTCCACCTGCTGGCCGCCGATCCCGCCGACGTACGCCGGCTCGCCCACACGCTGAGCGAGGTCAAGGACAAGGTGCGCTTCTGCCGGATCTGCTTCAACGTGGCCGAGGGGCAGGAGTGCCGCATCTGCCGTGACATCCGCCGGAACGCTGCCGTGATCTGCGTCGTGGAGGACCCCAAGGACGTCGTCGCGGTTGAAAAGACCCGTGAGTTCCGGGGCCGCTACCCCGTCCTCGGCGGGGCGATCAGCCCGATCGAGGGCGTCGGACCGGACGACCTACGGGTGCGTGAGTTGATGACCCGGCTCGCCGACGGCACGGTGACCGAGCTCATCCTGGCGACCAACCCCAACCTCGAGGGTGAGGCCACGGCCACCTACCTGGCTCGGCTGGTCAAGCCGATGGGGCTGCGGGTCACCCGGCCGGCCAGCGGGCTACCCGTGGGCGGTGATCTCGAGTACGCCGACGAGATGACGCTCAGCCGGGCCTTCGAGGGTCGGCGGCTGCTCGACGTTTGACCCCCCACCCGGTGGGAGGTATCTAGACATACCGGACTATCAGTGTCATTGTCCAAGAAGGACCTACCTCTGTCCGGCGCGCCCGCTCGGCCGCGCCATCCCCCCGCCGGGAGACCCATGTCGAACCTCGTTTCTCGCCGCCGTGTCCGTCCCCTCAGCGCCGCCGCCGTGGCAGCGGCCTCGCTCGCGGTAGCGGTGGCGGTGACGTCCGCGACCACGGCGGGCGCCGCGACGACGCCCACGTACACCAACTACGCCGCACCCAGCAACCTCAAGGGCGCCAACGACGCCGGTGAGCCCTCGATCGGCTCCAACTGGGCCACCGGCAACGCGCTCTACCAGTCGGGGTTGCGCACCTTCAAGGTCTCCTTCGACGCCGCGACGCCGCCCAACGCCACCTGGTCCGACGTCAGCTCGACGCTCACCTCCCAGACCAGTCTCGACCCGATCCTGTTCACCGACCACTACACCAACCGGTCGTTCGTCTCCCAGCTCGACCTCGCCTGCTCGTTGGTCGCGTTCACCGACAACGACGGCGCGAGCTGGACCCAGAACCCGGCGGGCTGCGGTGCCGGCACCCTGGCCGACCACCAGACCATCGGCGGGGGTCCGTTCGCGGCCGGCACCGGCGGCACCGGCGTCGGCTACAAGGACGCCACTTACTACTGCGCCCAGGCCATCGCCTCGGCACAGTGCGCGGTCTCCCGCGACGGCGGCCTGACCTTCGGCCCCGGTGTGTCGATCTACAACGCGACTCAGTGCGGCGGGCTGCACGGTCACATCCAGGTGGCTCCGGACGGCACGGCGTACGTGCCCAACGCCGACTGCGGCGGCAAGCAAGGTTTCTCGGTGTCGGCTGACAACGGCACCACCTGGAAGGTGCGGACCGTTCCGGGCAGCGCGACGCAGGACGAGTCCGACGCCGCCCTCGGCATCGGTGCCGCCAACACCGCCTACCTCGGCTACCAGCAGGCCTCCACGACCAAGGGCGTCAACGCGACCTACCCGTACGTCGCGGTGACCAGGGACCGCGGGCTGAGCTGGAGTACCCCGGTGAACGTGGGCGCCGCCCTGGGTATCAAGAACATCCAGTTCCCCCGCGTGGTGGCCGGTGACGACAACCGGGCCGCCTACGCCTTCCTCGGCACGACGACCGGCGGTGACGACCAGAGTGCGAGCTTCGCCGGCGTCTGGCACCTCTACGTCGCGACGACCTACGACGGCGGTCTTAGCTGGACCACGGTCGACGCCACCCCGAACGATCCGGTGCAGCGCGGCTGCATCTGGCTGGGTGGCGGCTCCAACACCTGCCGCAACCTGCTCGACTTCATGGGCAGCACGGTGGACAAGAAGGGACACGTGCTGATCGGCTACGCGGACGGCTGCATCGGCACCTGCGTGACCGGCGGCAAGAACAACCACGACGCCTACGCGACGATCGCCCGGCAGAGCGGTGGCACCGGTCTCTACGCCGCCTACGCCGGGTCCTTCGGCCCGTAGCCGGCGCCCCGCGCGGGCGGAACGTCCGGCCCCGGGTCGCCGCAGCAGCCAGATTTGAGGCCAGAGCTAGGTTTCCGTGCGCGAAACCGGCGTGTCGCGCACGGAAACCTCGCAGTGGCGGCAGAGCCGGCCGACCGGCGAGCCGCTCGCCTAGGCTGTCGGGGACCGAATCGCCGACGTCCCCCGGAAGCGGCGCCCCATGGCACTCGTCGTACAGAAGTACGGCGGCTCCTCGGTCGGCGATGCGGAGTCGATCAAGCGGGTTGCCCAGGCCATCGCGGCTACCCGCAACCGCGGCCACGAGGTCTGCGTCGTGGTGTCCGCGATGGGTGACACGACCGACGACCTGCTCGAGCTGGCCCGGGAGGTCAGCCCGCTCCCGCCGGCCCGCGAGCTGGACATGCTGCTCACCGCGGGCGAGCGGATCTCGATGGCGCTGCTCGCCATGGCCATCGGCAACCTGGGCCTGTCGGCCCGGTCGTTCACCGGCAGTCAGGCCGGCGTGATCACGGACTCCGCGCACGGCCGGGCGCGGATCATCGACGTGACCCCCGGCCGGATCTCCTCTGCGCTCGCGGCCGGCCACATCGCGATCGTGGCCGGCTTCCAGGGTGTGAGCTCGGAGTCCAAGGACATCACCACACTCGGCCGTGGCGGCTCCGACACCACGGCGGTCGCCCTGGCGGCCGCGCTTGGCGCCGAGGTCTGCGAGATCTACACCGATGTGGACGGCGTGTACACGGCCGACCCGCGCCTGGTGCCGACCGCCCGTCGGCTGGGGCGGGTGTCCTACGAGGAGATGCTGGAACTGGCGGCCTCCGGTGCCAACGTGCTCATGGTTCGCTGTGTGGAGTACGCCCGCCGCAACGCCATCCCGGTGCACGTCCGCTCCTCGTTCGCCAATCGGCCCGGGACCTGGGTCACCGACGTACCGGTTCCCGACACACCGGGGGAGGACTCCGTGGAGCAGGCGATCATCGCCGGGGTAGCGCACGATCGCAGCCTGGCCAAGGTGACCGTGGTCGGTGTGGCCGACCAGCCGGAGACCGCGGCCGGGTTGTTCCGGACGCTGGCCGACGCCGAGGTCAACCTCGACATGATCGTGCGCAACGTCTCCCCCGCCACCACCGGCCGTACGGACATCTCCTTCACCCTGCCCAAGACCGACGGCCCGACCGCGGTGACCGCGCTGGAAAAGGCCCGCGGTGAGTTGGATCTTGAGGCGATCCTGTACGACGACGCCATCGGCAAGGTGTCGCTCGTTGGTGCCGGGATGCGGTCGGAGCCCGGCGTGGCGGCGACGTTCTTCGGGGCGCTGGCCGGGGCGGGTGTGTCGGTCGAGGTGATCTCCACATCCGAGATCCGGATCTCGGTGGTCTGCCGGGAGGTCGACGTGCCGACGGCGGTGAGCGCGGTTCATGACGCCTTCCACCTGGCTGCCGAGGACGAGGTCGCCACGGTGTACGGCGGGACGGGCCGGTGACGCGGACCGCGCCCACGCTCGCCGTCGTCGGCGCGACCGGCGCGGTGGGGACGATTCTGCTCGAGCTACTCGCCGGCCGGCCGGCCGGGTGGGGCGAGGTCCGGCTGGTCGCCTCGCCGCGATCCGCGGGCCGCCGGCTCCTGGTGCGCGGCGATCCGGTCGAGGTACGGGCGCTTACGGCGGACGTCTTTGAGGGCGTAGATGTGGCGGCGTTCGACGTTCCCGATGCGGTGGCGGCGCAGTGGGCGCCGGCTGCGGCCTCGCGCGGCGCGGTGGTGGTGGACAACTCGGCCGCGTTCCGGATGGCGGCCGACGTGCCGCTCGTCGTACCGGAGGTGAACGCTGCGGCGGCTGCATACCGGCCGCGGGGGATCATCGCCAGCCCTAATTGCACGACGCTGTCCATGGTCGTGGCCCTCGGTGCGCTGCACGCGACCTTTTACCTCGAGGCGCTGGTCGTGGCGTCTTACCAGGCCGCCTCGGGTGCCGGCCAGGCAGGCGTAGAGACGCTGTACGACCAGCTGCAGAAGGTGGCCGGCGACCGTGGTCTGGGTTCCCGGCCGGGCGACGTACGGCGAGTGGTCGGTGAAGATCTCGGCCCGTTCCCGGCACCGCTCGCGCTCAATGTCGTGCCGTGGGCCGGTTCGCTGCGGGACGCCGGTTGGTCGTCGGAGGAGCGCAAGGTACGCGACGAGACGCGAAAGATCCTCGGGCTGCCGGAGCTGGCCGTGTCGGCCACCTGCGTCCGGGTGCCGGTGGTCACGACGCACTCGGTAGCAGTCCATGCCACCTTTTCCCAGCCGGTGACCGCGGCGGCGGCCCGGAAAGTCCTCGAGGCGGCCCCGGGTGTGGAGGTACTCGACGACCCAGTGGCCGCGAGGTTCCCGACGCCGGTCGACGTGGTGGGTACGGACCCCACGTGGGTGGGGCGGATCCGTCAGTCGCTCGATGACCCTCGTTCGCTGGACCTGTTCCTGTGCGGGGACAACCTGCGCAAGGGCGCTGCGCTCAATGCCCTGCAGATCGCCGAGCTGGTCGCCGCCGAGCTCAGCACGAGAGAGGGATGGTTGTGATCAATCGCCTGTCTGACGTGGCGATGGTCACGCCGGCGGCAGGTGACGACGGACGAAGTCGATCTCAGCGGTCATCTGCCGGATCCGCTCCTCGACGACCAGCGAGCCGTGCCCGGCCTCGTACCGGTAGACCTCGTGCGGCTTGCCGAGCTCGGCCAGGCGGGTGAGGTAGTTATCGATCTGCCGGATGGGGCAGCGCGGGTCGTTCGCACCGGCGAGCACGAGCACCGGGGCGCGTAACGCCTCGACGTAGGTGATCGGCGACGAGCGCCGGTAGACCTCCGGCACCTCCTGCGGTGAGCCGCCGAAGATCGACCGGTCGGTGGCCCGCAGCGGTTGCATCTCGTCCTCGTATGCCGCCACGTAGTCCGCCACCGGCACACTGGCGATGCCCGCGGCCCAGGCGTCGGGCTCGGTGCCGAGCCCGAGCAGGGTGAGGTAGCCGCCCCAAGACGCACCGGCAAGTACCAGCCGGGCAGGATCGAGCAGGCCGGCGGCGACGAGCCGATCGCGGACGGCGGCAATGTCCTCGAGTTCGGTGAGCCCCGGCCGCCCCTGGATCGCGTCCTGCCAGGGGGCGCCGTAGCCCGTGGAGCCGCGGTAGTTGACGTGCACGACGGCGTACCCGCAGTCGAGCCAGGCTGCCCGGTCGGCGGCGAAGGCATCGCTGTCGTGCCACATCGGCCCGCCGTGGACGAGGAACACCGCCGGGTACGGCGGTGCGCCGGCCGGCCGGGCCAGCAGCCCGTGCACCGACCCGCCGGGGCCCTCGACATCGACGTCCTCCAAGGGCATCGACGGCGGCGCGGCGGGGCCAGCTGGCGGCAGCAACGCCTCCTTCCTGCCGACCACGCGCAGCTGGGCAGGTGTAGCGGCGGAGGACCACAGGTACTCCACCTCGCCGCCGGGCCGGGCGGTAGCCGCCAGCACGGTGCCGCCGGGGGTGTCGAGCCGCTCGGGTGGTCCGCCGTCCAACGGCTGGCGATAGAGCTCGCTGCGACCCCGATGGTCATGGCGCAGCAGGAGTGCGTGCCCGTCGGCGTACCAGTCGGCTTCTACCTCGCCGGGCAGGTCGGGATCGAGCCGGGTCTCCTCGCCGGTGACCGGGTTCCACAGCAGTGGCCGGCGCGGCCCCTCGCGCTCGTGCACGGCGAGCACCCGCGCGTCGCCAGCTACCGGCGAGAAGTCGATGCCGTCCAGACCCTTGCCGGGCCCGTCCCACAGGTCACCCTCCGGCGTCCCATCCGTGACCCGCAGCACGCGCAGGGCCGGCTTCATTGCATCCCCGTGCTCGCTGTGGGAGATGCACAGCAGCGTTTCGTCCCGGGACAGGGCGACGACGTGAGCGTCCTGGTCTGAGGCGTAGATCTCCCGGGCCGGCTGACCCGGGACCACCACATCGATCACCACGCCGTCGCCGGTGGCCCGGCCGACCGCGATGACCCGCTGTCCGATGGCCAGCCCACCGGGGTACGACGGAGCCAGTGACGGCGTTGCGGGTGCGTCCGGTCCGCCAGAGAACCGCTGCCGGTGCCAGCTGCCGAACTCGTCGCCGTCGGTGTCCGCGAACCACCAGACGTGCTCGCCGGCCGGCTCCACGGCGCCGGTGAAGGTGCCGTTACGCCGGTCGGTGACCTGGCGGTGGTCGCCGGTCGTCCGGTCCCAGGCGTAGAGCTCGAAGGTGCCCGAGGCGTTACTCGCGTACAGGCAGCGGTCCGGCGCCAGCCGGGCCCACTGGGGCAGGGTCGTGCGGGTAGCGCGGAAGCGTGCCTGCCAGCGCTCGGTGACCTCGTCCTCGTACGCCGGGAGGCTGCCGGGGCCGGTGGTCACCGACCCATTGTCGGCTCTCCTCGAAGCGGGGCGATTCGCCCGACTGGCTCGGGTCGTCCCGCCCGGCGGCTGGCGGTAGAGCTCGCTGCGACCGGTGCGAGCGAAGAGCGCCACCCTGGCCGGTAGCGTGAGACGTCCGAACGCGGGGACGCGCCGGAACTGGGAGCATTTCATGGTGAGAACGGTTCGACCGCGCGCCCGTGAGACCCGTGAACGAGCGCTGCAGCCGGAACGAGCGCGGCAGCCGGACGAATGGCCCAAACCGGTCAAACCCTGGTTCCCCGCTGCGGCGATGTACCGCCTGCATCGCGTCCTTGAGCCGAACCGGGCGTACGGTCGCCTCGCGAAGTGGCTGGAGGCCCATCACGACCCCTATCGACTCTTCACAGCGGCCGAGAAGTCGATCAAGGGTGCGGCGTTCGGCTGCCGCATGTGCGGCCAGTGCGCCCTGCCGGCGACCGGTTACGCGTGTCCCATGACGTGTCCCAAGCAGCTACGCAATGGGCCATGCGGTGGCGTCTCGCAATCGGGGGACTGTGAGGTCTACCCCGGCGTTCGCTGCGTGTGGTTGGTCGCCTTCGAGCGTGCAGAGGGTGAGGGCCGCGACGGCGATCTAGCCCTCCTGCAGCGGCCCATCGACCAGAGGGAGTGGGGCAAGAGTTCCTGGGTCAACTACTGGCAGGGCCGGGACGAGGGACTTTGGACCGAAGACGACGGGCTCGCGATGGATCGCAATGTCGTGAAGGACGACGCCACGTTTGGGCCGGTGGCGTCTCGGTGACCCCTGCGGCGGATGCCCGGCACGCCGATCCGGCCAGCAGCGATGGAGTGCCCTCCGGCGGACTGCGGCGGGCGCTGGCATCCGGCCGGTTCGTCGTGACGGCAGAGATCGGGCCGCCTCGGGGCGCCGATCCCGACGCCGTCCGGCGAAAGGCCAGCTTGCTGAAGGGCTGGGTGGACGCCGTGAACATCACGGACAACCAGAGCGCATTCGTGCGCCTGTCGAGTTTCGGCGGCAGCCTGCTGGCGCTCTCGGTGGGCGTGGAACCCGTCATGCAGCTGACCTGCCGGGATCGAAACCGGATCGCGCTGCAGTCGGACCTGCTTTCCGCGGCGGCATTGGGCATTCCGAACGTCTTGCTTCTCACCGGCGATCATCCCACCTTCGGTGACCATGTGGACGCCAAGCCCGTATTCGATCTCGACAGCGTGCAACTGGTGTGGACCGCAAAGTCGATGCGGGACCAAGGCCGGCTGCTGTCGGGCCGGCGGCTCGACCCGGCACCCAAGTGGTGTATCGGCGCCGTGGAGAACCCATTCGCCCCGCCCACGCGCTTCCGTGCTCGCCGCCTGGGCAAGAAGGTGGCGGCGGGGGCGCAGTTCGTCCAGACCCAGTTCGTGTTCGACGTCGACGGCTTCGAGCGCTGGATGGCTGACGTCCGCGACCTGGGCCTGGAAACCCGGTGCGGGGTCCTGGCCGGGGTAGGCCCCATACCGACGCTGCGCGCCCTGGAGTACATGCAGAACAAGGTTCCGGGGATCTACGTGCCCGAGCACGTCGCCCGCCGAATTCGTGGCGTTCCCGCGGACCGGGTGGCCGATGAAGGGATGCGGATCTGTACCGAGATCATCGAACGCCTCAAAGAGATGCCGGGAGTGGCCGGGGTCCACGTGATGGCGTTCGGCCGGGAGCACGGAATACCCGAGATCTTGCAGCGAGCGCAGATCGGGCCTCGCGCGGCCCTATCCTCAACCGACCTTCCGCTGCCGATAGGGGGGGGTGGCGGTGCTAGTTGACGTTCGTGCGAACAAGAAGTTGCGAGGCCCTGACGCCGTCGACCTAACCGGTTCGCTGGGACCGATCATCGAGGCGCTGCTCGAGGACTCGGTCGATCTGTCCCGGCTTCGGTTGACATGCGACTGGGTGCAGTACGGCAGCAATTTTCGTGAGGTCATCGCGATCCGTCCCATTCTGTCCTCGTCCACGGCGCCGGACAGTGCCGAAGGCGCCGTGGTTTCGGGCAGTGACATCGAGATCGCCGTAGATCTCCGGCGCTGCGGCGACGTCGCACTGAAGGAGCTGGCCCGTGCGGCGCTGGATGGATACACCAAACCAGCCGGCGTGCCGAGGGCACACCTCGAAGCATGGACGCCGACCAGCGCCAGCTGTCTGTGGAGGTTCAACTCCCTGTACTGGCGGGCGCTGGACCTGTGGGAGCAGACCACCGGCCGCAAGTACGAGCAGGCCCTACCGGGCGGCGAGAGTGATGCCCGAAACCAGGATGCGGTACGAGAACTGATCCTGGATATGTTCAGATTGTGGGACGACCTCGGCGCGCGTAACTCCTTGCCCGACGAGCTCTACGTGATCGAGCTCGGGGTGGGAAATGGCAACCAGGCGAAGACCTGGATGGACGAGTTCGTGATCCTGGACCGTGCGCACGGCAAGGACTATTATCGACGGCTGCATTACCTCATGTGCGACTACTCGCCGCACGTTCTTGAGCTCGCGAGAGAGACCGTCGCAGACCACCTGGCCCGGGTCAGCTCGTTCGTCTTGGATGCTACCAAACCTACGACGGCCCTGGGTTTCCTACGCTACAAGGTTTTCTTGGTCTACATCTCCAACGTGTACGACAACCTGCCGACGGAGGAGGTGGCGCGCATCGGTGGGCGCAACTACCGAGCCGAAGTCCGGGCCTACCTGCCGGCGGCGGCGGCGAAGCTCATCGGGGCGGAGGTCTCGGCTACCGGCGAGGCGGTGCCAGATCTCGTCGGAAAGCTCCTGAGCCTCGGCCCGGCCCTGCTGGCCGAGGCCCTGCCGGCCCACTTCCACACCGTAGCTGCGGCGGTGCGTTTTTGGCAGCGGGCCTGGGAGGCCGTGAAGTTGGAGGAGCGCTACGTTCCGTTGACCGGACTGGATCTCTATGAAATTGCACCTCGGGTCAGCGGTGAGATGCTCCGGCCGCTGATGGAAGCCGGTGGCGATATCCGGATGCACGTGAGCAACGGAGCGGTCGCAAGCTTCGTCGACACGCTGCCGCTGCTACACCCGTACGGGCGCCTGCAATGTCACGATCTTTTTGTCACTGACGTGCACCAGTACCAGACGGGGTTCCGCGGACCCGGGAAGTACGATGGTTCGGTGGTCAACTGGGTCAATGGTCCGCTGCTGCAGCACATCGGCAGTCGCAAGGGCTTCGACGTTTCGTATGCGCCCTTCAGGCACCGGATCGGCACGAACATCGTGACGCTGACCGCCCGAGTGAGGGACTGACACATGGTGGACATCCGTGTGGAGGGGCTGGATTCCGGCTCGGATCCGCTTCTCCCCACGACGGTGGTGGGCTCATACTCCGTGCCCGAGTGGCTCGAGCGGCTCAAGACCGACTTTTATCAGCACAGACTCAGTCGTCAGCACCTGGACGAGATGCATGACGTGGCCATCAAGGCCGCCCTCAAGGACCAGGAGCGGGCCGGCATCGACATCGTCTCCGACGGCGAGCTGCGTCGGGACAACGACATAGATTACCTGCTCGCTAGGATGCCGGGCGTGCGTGTGCCGAACACCGCCAAGGCCTACTACTACGATTACTACCAGGCGGTGGTGTCCGATCCGCTGCCGAGTGGTGATCCCGTGCACCTCGGTCTGGTGGAGGACTTCCGGTTCACCCGCGGGCAGACCGATCGGCGCATCAAGTTCTCGTTCACCGGTCCCTTCTCGCTGTCCCGGCGGATCTCGAATGATGCCTATTCCGACGACGCCGACTTGGTTCGGGCAATCGCGCACGTCCTCAACGCGGAAGCTCGTCAGCTCGTACAGGCAGGCGCGCAGCTGCTGCAGATCGACGAGCCTTTCCTGGCGGGCCATCCGGACCAGGCGAAGCTTGCCATCGAAGCGATCAACATCGTGATCGGCGGCGTGGCGGCGCACTGGGGACTGCACGTGTGCTACGGAAACCGGTATGCCCGGCCATCGTGGGAGGGGCACTACGACTTTCTCTTCCCGGCGGTGCTGGACGCCGCGGTCAACGAATTGGTGTTGGAGTTCGCCCGCAAAGGCTACGATGATCTCCGGCTCATCGAGCGCTACGGGTGGGATCGCTCGCTGGGTCTGGGCGTCGTCGATGTGAAGACGGAGGACGTTGAAACCGCCGACCTGGTCGCTTCCCGGGTACGTCGGGCGTTGGAGTTCATGCCGCCCGATCGACTCGTGATCAACCCCGACTGCGGCTTGCGGCACCTTCCCTCGGAGGTCGCCCGGAAGAAGCTGGAGGCAATGGTGAAGGGAGCAGCGCAAGTGCGGCGTGAGGTGTCCGGTGAGCGGGGCGACATTAAGGACGACGACGGGGCGAAGGGCGACGAGGATCAGGGCGATGACCCGGAGCGTGGCATGGAGAACACTGAGCTGCCTGAGGCCGGAGGGTGAGGCGGGAAGAGGGGCAGCAGATGGCGGTCGACACTTCGGCAACGACTAGGTTCCACCTGCGGTGCGCACGGCTCAGCGTCGACCCGGACCGAGCAGGAACGCCGTACAGGTGAGGATGCCCACATCGTGACCATGGTCGTAACCGGCTCCATCGCCACCGACTACCTGATGGTGTTCCCCGGCAGGTTTCGTGAGCTTCTGATCGAGGGCCATCTGGACCAGATCTCCTTGTCGTTCCTGGTCGACGAGCTGGAGATCCGACGTGGCGGAGTGGCGGCGAACATCGCCTTTGGGCTCGGCCAGCTGGGTCTGTCCGCTGTCCTCGTCGGCGCCGTCGGAACCGACTTCGAGGACTACCGGGACTGGCTGACCGGACACCGCGTGGACACCGGGTCCGTGTACGTCTCGACATCGCGGCACTCCGCTCGGTTCATGTGTACCACCGACGCCGACCAGAACCAGATCGCGTCGTTCTACGCCGGTGCCATGGAAGAGGCGAGAGAGATCGAGCTGAAACCTGTCGTGGACCGACTCGACCGGCTCGACCTCGTCGTGATCAGCCCTAACGATCCGGCCGCGATGCTTCGGCACACCCGGGAGTGCCGAGATTTGGGGTACCCCTTTGCGGCGGACCCTTCGCAGCAGTTGGCTTCGCTGGAAGGCGGCCAGATACGCGAGTTGATCGAGGGTGCGGCCTACCTGTTCACCAACGACTACGAGCGCCGGCTGCTGGAGCACAAGACCGGCTGGTCAGCGGAGGACATCCTGGGCCGGGTCGGCATGTGGATCACGACCAGAGGAGCAAAGGGCGTGACGCTCGAGCGGCCCGGAGCCCCGGTCGTGGCGGTGGCTGTACCGGCCGAGCGGACGAAGGCGGATCCCACCGGAGTCGGCGACGCGTATCGCGCCGGCTTCCTCGCCGGTGTGGCCTGGCGGGTCAGTGAGGAGAGAGCGGCTCAGCTGGGGTGCACGTTGGCGACGCTGGTGATCGAGACTGTCGGCCCCCAGGAGTACGCTTTCTCACCGGATGACTTCCTGGCGCGTTTCGCCGAGACCTATGGAACCGACGATGCCGCCGATGTGGAGCCCATGCTGTCGGCGTTGCGCTGAC
>JBPCOB010000075.1:0-5616 GCA_051000715.1 Mycobacteriales bacterium | reverse complement strand
GACATGCGAACCAGGTCGGACAGGGTGACCTCGCCGGCACCGGAACGCTCTACCGACCCGGGACGGGCCTCCAGCGGCAGCACCCACGGATGCCGGACGGGGTCGCGGTGTAGGTGCAGCTCGTATTCGGATTCGATGGTGGCCACCCGCTCCGACGGGGGGCACTCGTGCAGCATCGACCGCATCAGGCTGGTCTTACCGGCGTCCTGCGGGCCGACGATCAGCACTGACTTACGGCCGCGGACCAGCGCGCCCAGGAACGCGCGCAGCGACCGGGAGATCATCCCCATGCCGACCAGGTCCTCCAGGCCCTTGTCCGCGATGCGGTGCCGGCGGATGGCCAGCTGCGGGCGGGGGCAGACATAGGCCAACGCCGACAGCCGCGAACCGTCCGGCAGCGACATGCGGAAGTGCGGGTGCGCCGCGGACAGCGACCGCTCTGCAGACCCCAGCCGGGTGCCGATCCGGTTGATCAGCTCCAGCAGCTCCTCGTCGGAGTCGGCCACCGGCGGACCGTCGACCAGCCGCCCGTCGGCCAGCTTCAGCTGCACCCGGTCACACCCGGCGACGATGATGTTCTCCACGTCGTCCTGCTCCAACAACGCGGCCAACCGGCCCACCGAGAACTGGACGGCGAACACCGCCCGGCGCAGCCACTCCTCGTCCTCCGGGTGCGGGGTCGGCTCCCCCAGCTCGGCCCGGGCCCGGATCAGCGACCGCAGCTCATCCTCGATCAGCGCCCGACCCAGCTGCCGCTTCGCGGCCTCGTCCAAGCGCTGGCCGCGCTGGCCACGGGCCTTCAACGCCTCGGTCAGCCGGTCCCCCACCCGCCCCGACAGCTCCCGCACCAACGCCCAGTCCCCGTCACCCGCCGCCGCGGCCGGAAGACCCGGCACCGCCGCCGGGCCGTGCCCGTTCGATGTGGCCGGCGTGGGCAGGGTGAAGTCGCCCAGGGACAGGTCGGTGGTCACCGGCGCGCTCCGCGGCTGGGGGCGGACGGCAGAGGCGCCCACCCCCGTTCGGCGGGCACCGACGCCGGCGGGGCCGTGACAACCGACGTCGGGGGGGCGGCGACAGCACGGATACCCGCCGGCGGCGGCACGTCCTGGACCGCGTGTACCGCGGCCAACTCCTCAAGCAACCCGGCTGTCGTCGCCGCGGCACGCATCAACGGGCCACGACGCCAGCCCCGACGGGCCGGCGCCCCGGCCAGCAGCGTGCCCGCCGTCCCCGCATCGACCGGCAACGTCGCCGCCACCGGTACCCCCAGCTCGCGGGCGATCTCCGTGGCCCCGTATGGGCGGCCCTTGCCTGCCAGCGCGCACACCAGCCGCGACCCCGATAGGCCGGTCGGCAGCATCCCCTGCAGCTGCTCCACCCGCAGCTGCGCGGCCCGCACCGCCGGCAACGTGCCGGCCAGCAGCAGCACCACCAGGTCCGCCGCGCGCAACAGCGGCTCCGGGCCGGGTGAGTCCGGGCGGGTGGCCTCCGTCGGCGACCGCAGCCGCCCCAGATCGACCAGCACGTCCACCGGGTCCCCGTCCCGCTCCAGTCCAGGGAGGGCGTCGGCCAGGCCCTGCCAGTCCACTGATCGCGCCTGCTGCGGGGAGCTCACCCCCGCCAGCAGCCACGCCCGCCGCCCGTCGGCCAACGGCAGCACCTGCGACCAGATTGCCGCCGTCATCGGGTCGCGGCGCGCCGCCAACGTCGCCCCCACCACCCCCGGCCCGGCCGGTCGCTCACCACGGTAGAAGCCCGCCAACAGGTCCCCGCCGGAAGGGTCGGCATCGACCAGCAGCACCGGCCGAGGCCACATCAACGCCAGGGCCAGCGCCGCCGTCGACACCCCCGGCGCGCCCTTCGCCGAGGCCAGCGCGATCACCGTCACCGGGCTCAGCCGTCCCTCGGCAGCACCACGACCGCTACCCGGCCCGCCGCGGCCAGCACCGCCAACGCCGGCCCGTCCCCGGAATCGACCAACACATCGACGACGACCACCCCGGTGCTGCCCACCGGCCCGACGCGGAGCACCGTGGCCGGCAGCTGCTCGCCCACCCCCGCCCCGGCTCGCGGGTCGGTCAGTGCGCCTGCGGCGGGGTCGGTGGCCACCAGCAGCAGCTCATCCCGCGGCCGCAGCCCACCCGCCGGAAGCTGCGACACGGTCAGCGCAATCGGGACCAGCTCCTGCCCCGCCCCCGGGCTCGCCCCGGTGGTCAGCGCCGCCATCGTCAGCAGCGACCCCGCGGTCAGGTCGGTAGCCGCGGTCATCCCGACCACCAGGTCCACATCAGTCCACAGCACCGGGCTTAGCAGCGGATCCGCCGCCACCCCCACCTCGACCAGATCGTCGGCCTGCACCGTCTCCCCGTACGCCACCGGCGCCGCGATCCCGATCACCGACAGCCGGTCACCTGACGCCGAATACAGCGCCGCCCCGAGCAGACCGCCGACCGCCAACACCGCCACCCCCGCCAGCGCCCACCGCGGCCGCCGCCGCCGCCCCGGCGGCGCGATCGCCGGCGCCCTCGGCAGCCCATTGGACACGGCCGCACCGTTGACCGCCGCCGGCTTCACCTCGGCCGCGGCATGCCTTCGAAGCCCCAAAGCCGGCATAGGTCAGCCCCCCGGTGGAACGTTGATGACGTTGATCTCGGTCACCCGCAGCTGCTCCGTCGACGTGAAGATCAGGGTCTCCTCGCCGGACTCGCCGCCGCCGGTCCAGTTGATCGTCCAGGTGGCGGTCGCTGTCACCGGGAACGTGCCGTTCGGGTCCGTCTTCGTCGACTTCACCTCATACACGTGCCCACACGTCGGCGAGGGACCCACCGTCCCGTCATACGGCGTCCCGATCCCGCACGTCATGACCGTGCCGTCACCCATGTCCCACGTGACATCAGTGACCTGCCCGGTCACCGTCACCGACACACCGCCCTGCGAGTCCGAGGCAGTCTGCGGCCCCGTCGTCGTCGGGCCCCTCGTGACCCATTGCCAAGTCGGCACACCCGTGATCGCGCCCTCCGAGCCCTCCGGCGGCATCATCTCGATCGGCGGCGCCTCAAAGACCATTGTCGCGATGATCAGACCCGCCAACGTCGCCGGATCCATCGGCGGCGGCAACAAACCGCCGATCCCCGCGGCAACCACGATCTGCTCCGGCGCCTGCCCCGGGCACGTCATCAAATAGACATCCGCCTTCGCCGGGTCCACCCCGCCCCAGATCGGGGCCGACGCCGGCGGCTGCGGCGTCACGAACTCGTACCCGCACAGATCAGCCGACCCACCGCCACCACCCCCACCGCCCCCGCCACCGCCACCGGGTGGTGCCGGAGGCAGCGGCACCCACACCACGCAGAACCCCCTCGACGACCGCTTCGCGCAGCTGCCGTCTGCCTGCGCGGTCGCCGCTGGGAACAGCGCCAGCAGAAGCACTGCTGCCAGCAGACCGCGCAGCACGTTCAGCATGCGCGGTCGATCTGAGGGTCGAGGACGCTGACCAGCCAAGGCTGGCCCGCTTCGCGGACCACAGTGACCTGCCACCAGAACCGCTCCAGCTCGGCCGGGGCGTCCGTCGGCGTGATCGGCAGCCCGGTCTGCGCGTACACCAGCTCGGAGTTGGTGCTGTCGAAGCAAGCTCTAACCGAGACGCTAGGCCCAGGTTCGGCTGTCAACTCCACGGCAGTCACCTCTGGCTCAACCGTCGAGAGGCCGACCTGCTTGATGCCGTACTGCACGTAATCCTGCATGTCCTGCACTACCCCAGCTGCCGCCGGATCCGTTGAGTACTTCCGGATCTCGGGTTCCCAGTTACGTGAGGCAGGCGCTTGCCCCATGCGCTCTCCGACGTCGAACCACGCTTCGAACGCTGCCAAGGCCTCCGTGGCCGCTGCCTCTTCTGGGGTTGGCGGTGGCGAAGTGCTCGTTGCGCTTGTAGTTGTGGGCGTTGGTGGCGGGCCAGGGGGCTCGGCGCCGGAGCAGGCCGTTGTGGTAGCGGCGAGCAGCGCCGAGGCCACTGCTGCGATCGCGGTGGGTCGTCTGCGGGTCATGTGCGCCCTCCCGAAGCTGCACGCCGCGTGCTCTGTGCGCGATGGTCCCGCGTCAGGCTGGGATCGTCGACTGATCCGGCGAATCTGTCCAGAAGCGGCCACCCGGCTCCCGGCGTGTCGAGTCGCCGCCCCGTGCTTAAAGCCCCAGATAGATCGAACACGGCACCTCCCCAGCGCGGCCGGGATAGGCTATCTACCACAGGGCATCTGAGCAATCCCCCAACACATCGCGTGGCCGATGGTGTATCTAGCGTGGAGAGGCCGGCGGGTCAGGCTCGCCGCGGGACCGGAGAATCGCCGCCTCAACCCGTGCGGGTTCGACGTTCAGCGCGGCCGCGATCGCCGCTACGATCGCAGGGGTCGGGGTCACGCTGAGGCGCCCAACTTCCAGCCGCTGATAGGTCATGATCGACATCCCTGGCGCGCCCATCTGCTCGGTCGCCACGCCCGCCGCCAGCCGCAGCGCGGCCAGCGGCGGATCCTCGGGATCCACGTCGAGCAGGTACATCGCCTCGACGCCCAGCACATCGGCAAGCGGCGGGATGAACCGCGGTTGCGGTCGCTCGTTGCCCGACTCCCACTGAAGGATCCGGTACGGGCTGGACAGGTCCAGGGCGAGGGTGAGGTCCTCGCGGCTCAGCCCGGCGGCCTCCCTGGCGGCGAGGAGACGATCACCCCGGAACCGCGGCAGCGCCACACACCACTCCCATCGTCCCGGTCACCATCCCCCTCCCTGTTCACAGCACCCTATCGATGCGTAGTCGCAACGCTCACTACCCGGCGTCATCCGCCGATTCCCGGTCGTGGGCAGCGGAGCGGAGAACCATGACATGCAGCAAGCCGGGTGCTTCGCCACGGGGGCACGTGTCGGGGCTGACTTCCCGCAAGTGGAATGCGGTCATCGTCCCACCGGCCGCGCATCGAGGGGCGACCGTGTCGTCGTCTACTCACGCATGCCTCGACCCCAAGCGGACGCGGTAAAGGGCTGGCCGACGACCCGGGGCATGCATGTGTCGGACCTGGTGGCCGGACTGGTCGCGCTCGGGTTGCGTCATCAGGCCGAGCTGCCAGCGCCGACCCAGGAAAGCCTGGCCATCTCCGCGTGATTGGCCCACATCGTCCGGGTCGACTCCCGCCTACCCGCTCCCTCTCGACGTCTCGGGCGAGGATGGCACACAAGCCCACGTGAGCGGCGACGTCCAGTTCGGGGGGTTTCCGGCGCCACCACGGCGGCACCACCCACGCGCCGCGGGTGCCGGGGCACCGCCGGTCCCTGCTCGTACACCACGAGCGACTGGGACATCACCCCGCTCCGGCCAGCGTGGCGGCGGCACCGAGCAGCAGCCACGGCCCCATGGCCAGCGCCTGCCCGCGCTGCCGGGTGACGGCCAACACGGCCAACCCGGCGACCGAGGCGGCCACGAACCCGGCGAAGACAGCGGCGAAGGCTGCGGTGGGGGAGCCGTAGCCGGCGCAGCCAGCGATCACAGCGGTGAGTTTGACGTCGCCGAAGCCGATGTCGGTGGCCATCGCGACCAGATACATGGCCACGAACGCCGCGGCGGCGACCGCG
>JBPCOB010000074.1:0-32628 GCA_051000715.1 Mycobacteriales bacterium | reverse complement strand
ACACTGCGCGGAACCGGTGACGATCTTCGACCTCATCGCTCTCGAGCAGTTCGCCTCACCGGCGCTACCCTCTCGGAAAGCGGCGCCGAGCTAGCCAGCGCGTCCGTCAAACCGGGGCAGCCCCAGTTGCGCGAAATGGGGTTGCCATCGGCGCGCCCGGTCGACGAAAACAGCAGCTGCTCAGGAGCGAGGCCGAGCGAGGCAACCTGGCGGCTGAGCGTTTCGACGAGGTCACTGCTGATGCGTAGGGTTCGCGGCTCGTCGTCCTTCGGGTAATGCTTGACGACCATCCGCTCGCCAGCCGGGCTGACCTTGCGGGACACCTCGATGATGACTCTGTGCACAGTCATCGTCCGGCGTAGGAAGTCGATGTCCGTGGGGCGCAGCGCGATCAGCTCTCCCCACCGCAGTCCGGTCTCGATGTCGGTCAAGACCATCGGGACGTACCGCGTAGGCAGTTCGTCCAGCACGCGGGAGAACTCCTCAGGTGTGAGGATGCGCACTCGTTGGGACACGACCTTCGGCAGCTCGGTCTCTCGCGCCGGGTTGTGCAGGATGACCCGGTCGCGAACCGCCCGTTTGAAGACGCTGTGCAGCATGACGTGGTACTTCACCACGGACCGCGCCGACAGACCGGACGCAACAGCCTGGGTCACCCATGCCTGCACGGCCGAGGGCAGGATCGTGCGCATCGGCATCTCGCCGAAGAAGGGCAGGAAGTGCTTGTCGAGGTAGGAGCGGTACGACGCCTTGGTGCTCAGCTCGAGGTGCCGCGACGGCCACCAGTGCTGCTCGACGTACTTCCTGAACGTGATCTTGCCGTGGCTGGGGTCGATCCAGTCGCCTGCCTCGATAGCGGCCTCCGCAGCCCGCGCCTCGCGCAGCGCCAGCCGCTTGGAGTCGTACGTCCCGGCCGACCGCTCCCGGCCGGCGGGGTCGAGGTAGACCCCGGTGAAGCGGGCTCCGCCGGTGTCGAGCATCCGCCGCTTCGCGAATGCCATGGGAGCCCTCCAAGATCGTCCGTCCGTCCGGCGTCCGTGAAACTCACGGACACGGGGCGACACCGACCAACACCACGCGGCACCAGTAAAGGGCGTCTGACGTGCAGTTTCTCGTAGTCTCGACGGTCGCGCAACGGCGCTCGGAAAGCCTGTGGATCCGGCTCATAACCCAGAGGTCGCAGGTTCAAATCCTGCCCCCGCTACCAACACAACGGCCGGTCAGGCCGTGATCAACGGCCAGGCCTTTGACCGCTTTCTTGATTCTTCTGACTCGTTCCGGAAAGTTGAATCTCGCGCGTAGGTGCGATGGTCGAGACGCGCTCCGACGGGATCAACCTGCCGCAGGGGACCGCGAGAGTCTTGCGCGGCTTGTTGGGCTGATCGAGCTCGACGCAGCGGACCTAGCGGTGTGGCGGGTATCTGCACGCCACTGTTGGCATGGGGGGGCCAGTTACGGGTATTGCGCCTGTGTCGCCGCAGTCATCGGCGTGCTGATCGCCTCCTACGTCGTGAAGACCAACGACAACCACGCCGACTAATTCCGCGCCGACCGCGCCTGGTTCTACGTCGTACTCCTGACCATCGCGTACCTGGTCAGCTATGGCCTGGCGAAGGCGGGAAGCTACGACCCCTACGATTCCAACGACGCCCGCGACGAATGATCTCGCCTCTGCCCCCCTGCCCTAGCGACCAGGTGATCATTGTGACTTCCGCAGCAGGAAATCGCCGAAAGCCTCATGCGGAGCTCACAACGATCACATGAACCAGCCGGTGCACGCCGCGTGCATAGTCACCAGCATCCACCTCGACGGAACCCCAACGCGGTTGCGCCGAACCGTCCCCGGACACCACGCATAACACCAGTCCAGTCCGACCAGCCAGAGGAGAAGTCATGACCACGAAGGTCGAGAAGTCCATCCAGGTGAACGTGCCGATCAGCACTGTCTACAACCAGTGGACCCAGTTCGAGGACTTCCCCCAGTTCATGGGAGGCGTTCAGCAGGTGACCCAGCTCGACGACCGGAGGCTGCACTGGGTCGCAGAGATCGGTGGCGTCAAGCGGGAGTGGAACGCCACGATCCTGGAGCAGGTGCCCGACCAGAAGATCGCCTGGGCGGCCACCGAGGGCGCGACAAACGCCGGAGCCGTCTACTTCACTCCCGTCGGCGCCGCTGCGACCTCGGTGCGGCTCAGCCTGGAGTACGAGCCGGAGGGGCTCGTAGAGAGGGTCGGCGACAAGCTCAACATCGTGGAGAAGCGAGCCCAGGCCGACCTGGAGAAGTTCAAGGAGTTCATCGAGAGCAGTGGCTACGCGACCGGCGCCTGGCGCGGCTCGGTGAACGAGTCGGACGCCGTCGGAACACCTGGCGTGGAGTCCGCCGAGTCCTCCCGCGGTGACAGCGGCAAGGCAGGACTGTCTGCCAAGGCCGTTGCCGCCGCCGCGACTACCGCCGTCGCCGCGGGAATCGCTGCGACCGCCCTCAAGGGCAAGTCGGACGACGACTCCGACGACCAGGACACCGCCGACATCGGCGAGGCGGCCGCCCCCTCGGCGCCGCTTGCGGAGTCGCCGATCGCCTACACCCCCGATGTAACCACCGACACCTACACCACCGGCACCGAGGGCGCTCTCGGAGCGGTACCCCCGCTCGCCGCCCCTGGGTACGAGGGTTCGACGGTTACCGAGGGTGGCGACCAAACCACTGACCGGGGCACCATCTGAGTTCCTTGGGGGTGCCGCCGATATCTTCGGAGGATGACCCTCGACGACAAGGCCGCCGATCTGCTGTGCTTGCACACCGACCGCGACCTGCTTGTCGTGGTCAACGTGTGGGACGTGATCAGCGCCACGGTGGTGGCCGAGCTGCCGGGCTGCCGGGCGCTGGCCACCGCCAGCCACTCCATCGCGGCCTCGCACGGCTATCCCGACGGTGAGCAGATCCCCCTCGACCTGATGATCGCGGCCATCGGCCGGATCGCCGCGGCTGTCGACCTGCCGGTCAGCGCCGACCTGGAGGCGGGCTACGGCGACGTCGCGACGACCGTACGACGGGCGATCGGGGTCGGCGTCGTGGGTGGCAACCTCGAGGACGAGATGCGCCCGTTCGAGGAGTCGGTGGCGGCCGTCGCCGCGGCGGTCGATGCCGGCGCCGCGGAGGGGGTGCCGTTCGTGCTCAACGCCCGCACCGACGCCTACCTCGAGGCGGGTGACCGGGACGCCGAAGAGGTCCTGGCCGACGCCATCGAGCGGGGGCGGGCGTTCCTCGACGCCGGCGCCGCCTGCGTCTTCGTGCCGGGCAAGCTGGACGCCGAGACGGTCGGCCGCCTCGTCGAGGGCATCGGGGAGCGGAAGGTGAGCGTCATCGGCGTACCCGGATCTCTGCCGCAGGCAGAACTGGCCCGCCTGGGAGTGGCCAGGGTGTCGTACGGTCCGTGGACGCAACGGGTCGCCATGACCGCGCTGGCCAACGCGGGGGCCGGACTGCTCGCCGGCGGCGCCCTGCCCGCAGGGGTACGGGCCCTGAGCTGATCACCGCCAGCGGCTGACCGGTGCTCCGGCAGATGCTGTGATCAGTCGAGCATCGCCGCCGGGCCGGGTTCCTGGTCGGCGCTGGTCGCCAGGTCCTCGAACTCGGTGATGTTGTCGAGCTCGGTGCCCATCGCGATGTTCGTGATCCGCTCGAGGATCACTTCGACGACGACCGGCACCCGGAACTCGGCCATCAGCTTGGCGGCCTGCTCGAAGGCCGCGGGCAGCTCGGCCGGCTCCCGGACCCGGATCGCCTTGCAGCCCAACCCCTCGGCGACCTTGACGTGGTCGACGCCGTAACAACCGATCTCACGGGAGTTGATGTTCTCGAAGGAGAGCTCGACGGCGAAGTCCATGTCGAAGCTGCGCTGGGCCTGCCGGATCAGGCCCAGGTAGGAGTTGTTCACGACGACATGGATGTAGGGGAGCTTGAACTGGGCGCCGACCGCGAGCTCCTCGATCATGAACTGGAAGTCGTAGTCCCCGGACAGCGCAACGACCGTGGCGTCCGGCTCGGCGACGCAGACGCCGAGCGCGGCCGGCACCGTCCACCCGAGCGGACCGGCCTGGCCGCAGTTGATCCAGTGCCGGGGCTTGTAGACGTGCAGGAACTGCGCGCCGGCGATCTGTGACAGGCCGATCGTGCTGACGTAGCGCGTCTCCTTCCCGAAAACCCGGTTCATGTCCGCGTAGACCCGCTGCGGCTTGATCGGCACGTTGTCGAAGTCGGTACGGCGGTGCAGAGTGCGCTTCCGCTCGGCGCACTCGCTCACCCAGGCGCTGCGGTCCGGCAGCTCTCCGGCGGCCTTGCGCTCGCGGGCGATCTCGACGAAGCGCTCCAGCGCGGCCTTGGCGTCGGAGACGATGCCGTAGTCGGGGGCGAACACCCGTCCGATCTGCGTCGGCTCGACGTCGACGTGGACGAACGTGCGTCCCCTGCGGTAGGTCTCGAGCCCACCGGTGTGGCGGTTGGCCCACCGGTTGCCGATGCCCAGCACGAAGTCCGACGCGAGCATCGCCGCGTTGCCGTAGCGGTGGGCGGTCTGCAGGCCGGCCATGCCCGCCATCAGCCGGTGGTCGTCCGGAATGCTGCCCCAGCCCATCAGGGTGGGGATGACCGGTACGTCGAGCAGCTCGGCGAGCTCGACGAGGAGGTCCGCCGCGTCGGCGTTGACGATGCCTCCACCGGCCACGATCAGCGGACGCTCGGCGGCCGCCAGCATGTCCAGCGCCTTGGCGGCCTGCGCGCGGGTGGCGGCCGGCTTGTAAACCGGCAGCGGTTCATAGGTCTCGATGTCGAACTCGATCTCGGCCATCTGTACGTCGAGGGGCAGGTCGAGTAGCACCGGCCCGGGCCGGCCGGAGCGCATCAGGTGGAAGGCCTGCTGGAAGGCGCCCGGCACCTGCGCCGGCTCGAGCACGGTCATGGCCATCTTGGTGACCGGTGCCGCGATCGCGGCGATGTCGACCGCCTGGAAGTCCTCTTTGTGCAGCTTCCCGACCGGCGCCTGGCCGGTGATGCACAGGATCGGGATCGAGTCACCGGAGGCGGAGTACAGGCCAGTGATCATGTCGGTGCCGGCCGGGCCACTCGTGCCCACGCAGACGCCGATGTTGCCGACCCTGGCCCGCGTATAGCCCTCGGCCATGTGCGAGGCGCCTTCGACGTGGCGGGCCAGCACGTGCGAGATGCCGCCGCTGGCACGGATCGCCGAGTAGAACGGGTTGATCGCGGCACCGGGCAGCCCGAAGGCGTGCGTGACACCCTCGCGCTGGAGGATCGCGACCGCGGCGTCGATCGCGCGCATCCGAGTCATGGCTCAGACCTCCTTCGCTGCCGGGGAGCGGCCGGACATCTGCTCGACCAGGAGTAGCAGCGCGGTGTGGTCGAGATCGCCGTGGCCCTGGGCTCGCAGCGAGCCGACGAGCTCGGCGACGTGCGCGCCGAGCGGGATTGCTACCCCGGCCGCGCGGGCGGCGGAGGTGACGATGCACATGTCATTGTGGTGCAGGTCGATGCGGAACCCGGGCTTGAACTCCCGGCCGAGCATGCCCGCGGCCTTGCGCTCGAGGATCGCATTCCCCGCCAGGCCGCCGGCGAGCACCTTTACCGCTGCCCCGGTGTCGACGCTGTACGCCTCGAGGAAGACGATCGCCTCCGCGACCAGCTCGATCGTCCCGGCCACGATGAGCTGGTTGGCGGCCTTGACCGTCTGCCCGGCACCGTGCCCGCCCACGTGTACGACGGTCTTGCCGAGCTTCTCGAGGATCGGGCGCGCCTCGTCGACGTCAGCCGGATCGCCGCCGACCATGATCGACAGAGTCGCCTCGACGGCCCCGCTCTCGCCCCCGCTGACCGGGGCGTCGATGACCCGCAAGCCGTGCGACGTGCCCTCCTCGGCGACCCGCCGGGCGACGTCGGGACGGATCGACGAGCAGTCGACGTGCAACGTGTTCGGCTTTGCGGAGGCGTAGATCCCGTCCTCGCCGAGGGCGACGTCCTCGACGTCGGGGCTGTCCGGCAACATCGTGATCACCACCTGGGCTCCGGCCACGGCCGCAGCGACGCTGTCGGCCCCCTGGCCGCCGTGCTCGACGAGGCGGTCGACGGCCGGGCGGCTGCGGTTGTAGCCGACGACGTCGTGGCCGGCGTCGACGAGGTTGGCGGCCATCGGACCACCCATGATGCCGAGTCCGATGAAGGCGATGGTCGTCATCTGGCTCCGTTCGGAAGTCGCGGCCGGGTGCCGGCGGCGGTCGTGGCGCGGCGTCGCTCGGGAGGCAGCCAGCCGAAGCTGCTCTCGCTCGAGGCGGTCGGGACGTACTCCAGGCCGATCCAGCCAGAGTACCCGGCAGCCTCGAGCGCGCCGAGGTGCCGGTCGAGGTCGATCTCCCCGGTGCCGGGCTCGTGCCGGCCGGGCGCGTCGGCGATCTGCACGTGGCCGACCCGCGGCGCGTAGCTGGTAACGACCCGATCGAGGTCGTCGCCGTTGACGGTGAGGTGATAGAGGTCCGCGAGCAGCCGCAGGTTGTCCACACCGGCGTCGCGCTCGACCCGGTCGATGACCGCCACCGCGTCGTCCGCCGTGCGCAGGGGGTACCGGGGCGCGCCGCTAACCGGCTCGACGAGCACCACTGCGCCGATCCGGGCGGCTGCCCGGGCCGCGACGGCCAGGTTCGCCACGGCCAGCTCGTCCTGCTCGTCCGGGCTCGCGTCGTCGACCCGGTTGCCGTAGAGCGCGTTGAACGCCGACGTGCCGAGCCGGTCCCCGATGCCCACCGCGACCTCGACGTTGTCGCGGAACTCTGCGCTGCGAGCCGGCCACGAGAGCAGCCCCCGGTCTCCGCCGGGCATGTCGCCGGCCGCGAAGTTCAGCCCCACCAGCCGTACGCCGGCGTCCTCGATCGCGACGACGAAGCGGTCCACGTCATCGCCGGCAGGGACCGCCACCGGGAACGGCCACCAGAACTCGACGGCGTCGAAGCCGGCCGCCTTGGCCGCGGCCGGGCGTTCGAGCAGCGGCCGCTCGGTGAACAGGATCGAACAGTTGACCGCGTAGGGCAGCTGGTGGCTCAACTCTGACCTGCTTCCGCAGCGGATTCGAACTTCTACGATACGGCGAGGCGACATCCCCGGGCGCAGGCTCGGACGGGGTGAGGTGCCGACCGGCTCTCGGGCCGGGTGACCGCCGAGCCGCCTGGTCCGGGAGGGGAACGTGTGAACGAGGAGCGAGCGACCCGGGTGGTGTCGGCGTTGCGCGGTCAGGGCGTGTTCGCGCACCTGGAGCGGGCGGGGGTGTACCAGTTCGGCGTACGGGTGGTGCTGCCGGACGGTCGGGAGGCCGTGTGGGACACCGACGGCGCCAGCGCGCTCGAGGCGACCGTGATGCGCAACGGGGTGCTGGTGGGGTTCGTGCCGACCGTGCCCGGGTCCGAGGACCTAGATGACGACGGTGTCGTGGAGGTAATCGCCGGGGCCGACTACGACGCGAGTCCGTGAACCCGTAGCCGTCACCGGCAGGGTGCGATCGTGTGCTGGTGCGCTACTTCGAGGACTTCGCCGTAGGCCAGTCGTTTTCCCTCGGTTCACACGAGATGACCCGCGACGAGATCGTGGAGTTCGCGCGGCGCTGGGATCCGCAGCCGTTCCACCTGGACGAGGCGGCGGGAGCCGAGTCGTCCTTCGGCGGACTGGTCGCGAGCGGCTGGCACACCGCGTGCGTGTTCATGCGCATGTACGTCGACACGCTGCTCCTGGACGCGGCGAGCATGGGTTCGCCCGGGCTCGACGAGCTGCGCTGGCTGGTACCGGTCCGGCCGGGGGACGTGCTGCGCGGCAGCGCCCACGTCGTCGATGTCGCGCCGTCTTCGAAGCGACCGGACCGAGGAACGGTGTTCATGCGCTTCGAGGTGCACAACGATCTCGATGAGCTGGTGGCCCGGATGACCGGCCGCGGCCTTTTCGGCCGCCGCTCGCGGTGACCGAGGCCGCCGAGCTTCTCGGCTTGCTCGCCGAGCGGGACCGGCTGCGGGTCGTCGCGGCGTTGGTCCTCGGCGCCGGTACGACGACCGAGGTCGCCGAGCGCTCCGGGCTTCCTACTCGGGACGCGCTGCGTGCGCTGAACCGGCTGGGAAGCGGCGGCCTGGTGTCAGGGCACAAGGGGAAGTGGTCGCTGCACGCGGACCGGTTCACCGCCGCTGCCAGGGCCGCAGCGCCGTCCCCGGCGCCGCAGGACCACGGGGCCGCTGATGCCGCGACGGCGGCCGTCCTGCGGGCCTTCGTCAAGGACGGTCGGTTGCTGTCCATCCCGGCACCGCGGGCCAAGCGGCGGATCGTGCTCGACCACATCGCCCGCGTGTTCGAGCCGGGAGTGCGCTATCCGGAGCGCGACGTGGACGCCGTCCTGCGCGCCTTCCATCCCGACTATGCCGCGCTGCGCCGTTATCTGATCGACGAGGACTTCATGGCCCGCGAGGCCGGCGTCTACTGGCGCACCGGTGGCACGGTCGAGATCTGACCCTCAGCTGTCCGGCTCGGCCGTCCGACCGGCCAACAGGTGGCGCAGCGAACGAAGCCGCCCAGGAGTGGCGTGGCCCGCGGCGACCCAGCCGTCCAGTCGGCAATCGGTACCGAGATGTGAGCACCCCGGCGGGCACGCGCTGGTCCCGGGAGCGAGCTCCGCGAAGGCAGCGATGAGCCGGTCCGGCGCCACGTGCGCCAGGCCGAACGAGCGCAGCCCCGGGGTGTCGATTACCCAGCCGCCTTCCGACAGGGGCAGCGCGACCGCCGAGGAGGAGGTGTGCCGGCCGCGCCCCGTCACCGGGTTCACCGCACCGATGGTCCGCTCGGCCGAGGGGACCAGCGAGTTGACCAGCGTTGACTTGCCCACGCCGGAGTGCCCGACCAGCACGCTGAGCCGGCCGGCGAGCCGGTCCCGCAACGCCGCGACGCCGGCACCGCCGTCGTCACGGCCGGTCACCACCACGCTCACGCCCAGCGGCCGGTAGGCGCCCAGCCACTCGCCGGCGGCCGCGAGGTCGGACTTGGTCAGGCAGAGCACAGGCGCCAGACCGGCGTCGTACGCCGCCACCAGGCAGCGGTCGATGAGTCCCGCCCTGGGCGGCGGGTCGGCCAGCGCCGTGACCACGACCAGCGTGTCCGCATTGGCGACCACCACCCGCTCAACCGGGTCGAGGTCGTCCGCCGTACGCCGAAGCGCCGACGACCGCTGCGCAACCCGCACGATCCGGGCCAGCGCGTCCGGGCCGCCCCCGAGGTCGCCGACCAGCGCCACCTCGTCGCCGACCACCACCGAACGGCGGCCCAGCTCGCGTGCGCGCATCGCGGTGACGTCCCGGTCGGCCACCTGGCAGGTGTAGCGACCCCGATCGACCGCGGTGACGAAGCCGGGCACGGCCTCGTCGTGCCGCGGCCGGGTGCGGGTGCGGGGTCGGGTGCTCCGCCCCGGCCGCACCCGGACGTCGTCCTCGTCCAGCCGGCTCAGCGCGGAACCGGGTTCGCATCCGACATCGCGCTCCTCTCGGCGCCGGAACTCCGCGAGGTTACCGGGCGGCGCGGGTCCCGCAGACCCGGACCGCCGGACGTCCTGCGCCGCGGTAAGGGCGCTGTTGGGCGTTCGGCAAGGGTTTCCGGTGAGCCCGCGCCCGCGTTGCTCTTGTCGAGCACCCGTCCGGACCGGTAGACACCATCAATCGCGACGACGGGTTGCGACCGGCGTCGCTCCAACGGAAGGCATCGCGTGGACCAGCAAATCGCCCGGACGCGTCTCGAGCAGATGCTCGCCGACCTCGACGAGTCAACCGCCACGCTGGAGGCGGAGATGATCGGGGACAGCGGGGAGCTCAGCACCCTGGACCAGCACCCAGCCGACTCGGCCACCGACCTGTCGGACGCCGATCGGGAGGAGGCACTTCTCGAGGTGGTCGGTCGGCAGCGGGAACAGGTCCGGGCCGCGTTACATCGCATCGACGAGGGCACCTTCGGCACCTGCGTCGACTGCGGGACCACCCTGCCGGACGAGCGTCTCGAGGCGCGACCGGAAGCGGCTCGGTGCGTGGCGTGTCAAGCCAAGTCGGAGGGAGCCCGATGAGCCGAACCGCGACACCTGCCGCGGCCCGGGGCCGGCAGGTTCGTCGTGATCCACGGTTCCGGGAGGCCCTGGCCGCCAGGGAGCGCAACGCCGGCTGGCGCAGCGCCGGGCTTTGTCTCCGGCACGACCCGGAGCTGTTCTTTCCGAATACCGCAGAGGACCCGTCCCCCGCGGTGGCCATCTGCCGGCTGTGCCCGGTCGCCGCTCCATGCCTTGCGGCCGCGCTGGACGCCGGCGAGTGCGACGGCGTCTGGGGCGGCACCACGCCGGAGGAGCGGCGACGCATGCGCCAGGTGTGGGTCACCCCCGCGTCCGCCTGACCCGGTCCTCCGTCGCGACGGCGCGGGGCGCTGCGGCCGTCGAGCTGGCCGTTCCGGCTTGTCCGGCGCGGGCCCTGGTGGTTCTCGGCCACGGTGCCGGTGGCGGTATCGAAGCGCCGGACCTGGCCACCCTGGCCGCGGCGCTGCCGGCGGCCGGCTTCGCGGTGGCCAGGGTCGAGCAGCCCTACCGGGTGGCCGGCCGGCGGATGCCGCCCGCATCGCGCCAGCTCGACGCCGCTTGGCTCGCCGTCGTGGCCGAGCTGGTCGGACGGCCCGGGCTGGTAGGGCTGCCCCTCGTCGTAGGAGGTCGCAGCAGCGGCGCGCGGGTGGCCTGCCGGAACGCCGCGGCTACCGGTGCGGCCGCCGTTCTCGGCTTGGCGTTTCCGCTTCGCCCGCCAGGTCGACCGGTCAGCCGGTTGGACGAGCTGCTCGGCGTACCCGTGCCGACCCTGGTCGTGCAGGGCAGCCGCGACTGTTTCGGTATGCCGTCAGACTTCCCGACGTCGTTGCCGGCGAAGATCGAGCTGATCGAGGTTGCCGGGGCCGACCACGGCTTCCGCGCCCGCCGCGCCGACGGACGGCGCTCCGCCGAGTGCCTGGCCGATGTGCGGACCGCAGTGGTGGGCTGGCTCGACCGCCGGTTGCCGGTCAGCCAGCGGGGCTCAGGGTGACGAAGACCTTCGTGGCCACCTGGTCCGGCACCCGGGCCTCGCCGGTCCCGCTGCGCAGCCGGAGCTCGTCCGCACCGGAGCCCACCGGGCCGACGACCTGCACGGTCGAGTCCGGTGTCAGTCCGCTCCGCTCGAGCAACAGCATGTAGTCCGCCCGGGCCTCGATCTCCTCGTCGATGCGGCGTACGACGGCCCGGGCACCGGGCGGCACGTCCGCCAGCGGCATCGTCGGCCCGATGTCGACGGCGTTCGCGGAGCCGGGGATCGGGTTGCCGTGCGGGCAGGTCGCCGGATCGCCGAGCCGCTGGACGAGGTGGGCCTCCAGGTTGGCGCTGATCGCGTGCTCGAGCCGGCCGGCCTCCTCATGGACCTGGTGCCAGGGCACGCCGAGCACGTCGACCAGCAGTCGTTCGGCCAGCCGGTGCCGGCGCATGATCGATGTGGCCAGCGAACGGCCGGTTCCGGTGAGCCGGATAACCCGGGAGGGGTCGAGGGTCACGTGGCCCTCGCGCTCGAGCCGGGCGACCGTCTCCGACACCGACGGGGCGGAGACGCCCAGCCGCTCGACCAGCCGGGCCCGCATCGGCGGGATGCCGGACTCCTCCAGCTCAAAGATCGTTTCGAGGTACTGCTCAACCGCCGGGTGGTAATCGGCCATGCAGCCCATGCTAGGCCGAGGGAATCCGTGCGGCAGCCGTCGCGTTTGCGCCGTCGTACGCCGACCGCCGCCGGAGGAGCTATGACCGGGCTGCAGACCCGCCGCGTTCGGCGCCACGGCGACTGCGCCCGGGTGCGCCGGCCGGTACCGCCCAACTTCTCGGCCGAGCCCGTCGGCGTATCCTCCGCCGGGACCATGGATGACGACGGCGGCGGGGAGGTGGGTCCGGTCGGGGAGACCCTCGAGCAGCGGAGCGCGCGCTTCGAGGCCACCGCGCTGCCGTTCCTGGATCAGCTCTACTCCGCCGCCCTGCGCATGACCCGCAACCCGGCCGACGCCGAGGACCTGGTGCAGGAGACGTTCGTCAAGGCGTTCGCGGCGTTTGCGCAGTTCACCGAGGGCACGAACCTCAAGGCCTGGCTCTACCGGATCCTCACCAACACCTTCATCAACACCTACCGGAAGCGCCAGCGGGAGCCGCAGCAGTCCGGGGCGGACAACGTCGAGGACTGGCAGCTCGCGCGGGCGGAGTCGCACTCGTCCACCGGCCTGCGATCAGCCGAGATCGAGGCGCTCGACCACCTCCCGGACACCGACGTCAAGGAGGCCCTGCAGGCGCTGCCGGCGGACTTCCGGATGGCGGTGTACCTCGCCGACGTCGAGGGCTTCTCCTACAAGGAGATCGCCGAGATCATGGGTACGCCGATCGGCACCGTGATGTCGCGGCTGCACCGGGGCCGACGCGGCCTGCGCACCGCCTTGGAGCACTACGCCGTGGATCGGGGCTTTCTGCGCTCCGGGCCGGACGCGGTAGGAGCCTCCGCCGAGAGTTCGAAGGGAGCACCGGCGTGAGCTGCGGCCGACCGCACGAGACCAGCTGCATCGAAGTGCTCGCCGAGGTCTACCTCTATTTGGACGGCGAGATGGGTGAGGACCGTCGGGCACACGTGCGTGCGCACCTGGAGGAGTGTGGGCCTTGTCTGCGCCAGTACGGGCTGGAGCAGGAGGTCAAGGCGCTGGTCGCCCGCTGCTGCGCCGACCGCGCTCCGGCGGGGCTGCGCGAGCGGGTGCTTTTTCGGCTCACCCAGGTCCGAGTGGAGATCGGCCACGTCGAGTACCGCGCGGACTGATCCCTCAGGAGTTAGGTCGGCGACCATGATTGGCCTTCTTCTTTTTCCGAGCCTTGCGCTTGCGCGAGGCCTTCGCCATCGAGGTCCCTCCTCCCTGAGCTTGCGCCGCGACGCCTTGCTCTACGACTCCGGGAAACCTTCTCACGCGGCCGGAGGCCGCGGACGACGAGCAGCGCGAGCCCGGCCGCGAGCAGGCAGTCGCCCAGGCTGACGACCTCTCGACGCGGCGGCAGCGCGACCGGTACCACGTCGCCGAGAGCCGTCAGTCGGGTTGCGGCGTCGGCCATTCGGTGGCGAGGGTCACCCGGCGGCGCCGCCGCCCGTACGGCGACGCCGGCTCGAGCGGCGGCGTAACGCGACACCGGCATCGCGCCGTTCGCGGCCACCACGAGCGCGTTCAACAGGAGCCCGGCAGCCAGCAGCGGTACGCCGGGAAGCCGCCGGTTCCAGCCGAGGAACGCACCGGCCAGCAATACCGAGATCGCGAGGCCGGTCCGGTAGCCGGCGACCCCCGCCAACGCCCCGCCGGCCTGAGCCAGCACGGCGGCGAGCAGCAACGGCCAGCCGCGCATGCGGGGCTCCCGGAGCCCCCACTTCCCACCGGCGGCCCGGCCGACGGCCACCGCCGCCACCAGCACGAGGACCACCAGCGCCACGCCGGTTAGTCTGCTCTGCCGCCGCGGAGCGCGGAAGGGTGCCTGCAACCGAGAGGCGTTCGGGTGTTCGAGTCGGTCCTGGTCGCGAACCGCGCCGAGATCGCCCGCAGGGTGATCCATACGGTGCAGCGGCTCGGTCTGCGCGCGGTCGCCGTCTACTCCGAGGCCGATGCCGGCCTCCCGTATGTCCGCGAGGCCGACGAGGCGGTGCTGCTGGGCCCGCCGCCACCGGCCGCGTCGTACCTCGATGGCGCAAAGGTGATCGAGGCGGCCCGGCAGGCCGGCGCGCAGGCGGTGCATCCCGGCTACGGCTTCCTCGCGGAGAACGCCGGCTTCGCCCGGGCCGTGCTCGACGCCGGACTGACCTGGGTGGGGCCGGCCCCGGAGGCCATCGAGGCCATGGGCGACAAGGTCACGGCGCGCAACCTGATGGCGGCGGCCGGCGTACCGGTGGCGGCCGGCAGTGTCGAGCCGCTGACCGACGTGGACACCGCGGTGGCGGTGGCGGCTGCCCTCGGCTATCCCCTGATGGTGAAGGCGGCGGCCGGCGGCGGCGGGATCGGCATGGGGGTAGCCGCCGACGAGAGCGCCCTGCGTACGGCGTTCGAGACCGCGCGCAGCCGGGCGCAGCGGTTCTTCGGCAGCCCGTCGATCCTGCTCGAGCGCTACCTCCCGCGCGCCCGGCACGTCGAGGTGCAGATCCTGGGGCTAACCGACGGGCGGGTGGTGGCGCTGGGCGAGCGGGACTGCTCCGTCCAGCGGCGGCACCAGAAGGTGGCCGAGGAGACGCCGTCCCCCGGGATCTCGCCCGCGCTGCGCGCGCGGCTGCTCGAGGCCGCCGTCCGGGCCGGGGAGGCGGTCGGCTACCGTAACGCCGGCACCGTGGAGTGCCTGGTCGCCGGGGAGGAGTTCGTCTTCCTGGAGATGAACACTCGGCTGCAGGTGGAGCACCCGGTCACCGAGCTGGTCACCGGACTGGACCTGGTCGAGCAGCAGCTGCTCATCGCTGCGGGGGAGGACGTCAGTTTCGACCCGGAAGCGGTGACGCCGACCGGTGCCGCCCTCGAGCTGCGGATCTACGCCGAGGACCCGCGGCGCTTCCTGCCCTCGCCCGGAGTGATCACGCAGTGGCGGGAGCCTACCGGTCCCGGCGTACGGGTCGACTCCGGGTACGCCGAGGGGACCACAGTGACGACGTTCTACGATCCGCTGCTGGCCAAGCTGTGCACCTACGGGGTCGACCGCGCCGATGCCCTGGAGCGGGCGCGGGCAGCGGTTGCCGACTTCTCGGTGGTGGGGCCCAAGACGAACTTGACTTTCTTCGCCGAGCTTCTCGAGCACCCCGAGTTCGTCTCGGGCGACTACGACACCGGGCTGATCGACCGGATGCGGGCTCGCTAGCCCCAGCCGTCCCCGGGCGTGGTGAAATGCCCGGGCAACCGACAAGCGAGGGGAGCGGCGTGGCCGAGGAAGTGCGGGCGGAGATGGTCGCCAACGTCTGGAAGATCGTCGTGACCGCGGGGGACGCGGTCGAGGACGGCGACACGCTGGTGATCCTGGAGTCGATGAAGATGGAGATCCCGGTGATCGCGGAGGGCGCCGGCACGGTGACCGAGCTGCGGGTGAGCGAGGGCGACGTCGTGCAGGAGGGGGACGTCATAGCGGTGATCGGCTGATACCGGCGGGAGCGCGCCGTGCGGCTACGCCGAGTCGGCTCGGCCGGCTGACCGGTCCCCGTGCCGGGAGCACCGGGCGGTCCAGCCGCGCGGTGTCACCTGCACCACCAGCCGACGGCGACACCGGACGCAGTAGCGTGGCGGCTCGGGCCGCCGGAGCCGCTCGCACTCGGCGTGCGTTCCCGGGGCGAGCGGCTCGCCGCAGCGATCGCAGTACGCCGCAGCGACATGAAGGTCCAGCGCGTAGGTCAGCAACGTGGCGCCGGGAACCGGAGACCAGTCCCGGTCGGGCGTACGCCGGAAGCCCAAGCGCTCGTAGATCCGGTGGGCGGCGGTCATCGATGGCTCGGTAGACAGCCGGATGGCGGAGGCGCCGGTGGCCATCCCCCGCTGGACGCACCCGGCCGCGAGTGCGGCCCCCACACCGCGGCCCCGGACGGCCGGGTCGACCGCCAGCATCCGAATCTCAATCTCGCCGGCACCGGCGAGCTGGGCGTACTCGGCGCCGGCCGGGAACAGCGCCACCGTTCCCAGCAGCCGCTCGGAGATGCCTCGCCGGTCCTCGAGGACGTCGATCGTTGTGAGCTCCATCCCACGATTTCGCGATTTTTCTGCGGCGGAGGTCACAATGATCGATCCGGTGGCGACGAGCAGCTCACCGGCGGCCGCCCGCCCGGCCGCGTCGCGCAGGCGCTCGGCGTAGGCAGTGCCGCCGTGCCCGCCGGCCACGTACGCCACAACGGTCAGCTCGCCGACGGCGGCGTACTCCTCGGGCCTCGCGGCTCGGATGCGGACGCCGGAAAGGTCATCGGTCACAGGGTGGCCGAGAGGGCTTTGACCGGCATGGACAGCTCGGCGAGCATGGTGAGGTCATCACCCGGAGGGCGGCCCAGCGTGGTCAGGTAGTTGCCGACGATGACGGCGTTGATCCCGCCGAGCATCCCGTCCGCGGCGAGGTCGCCGAGGGTGATCTCGCGGCCGCCCGCGTAGCGCAGGATCGCGCGCGGAAGTACCAGCCGAAAGGCGGCCACCGCGCGTAGGGCGTCGCGGGCGTCGAGGATCGGCCGGTCGCCGAACGGCGTTCCCGGCCGCGGGTTGAGGAAGTTCAGCGGCACCTCGTCCGGCCCCAGCTCGGCGAGCTGACCGGCGAACTCGGCCCGCTGCGCCAGCGTCTCGCCCATCCCGAGAATGCCGCCGCAGCACAGCTCCATCCCGGCGGCCCGGACCAGCCGGCAGGTCTCCCAGCGCTCGTCATAGGTGTGGGTGGTGACCACCGAGCCGAAGTAGGAGCGGGCGGTCTCGAGGTTGTGGTTGTAGCGGTGTACGCCCATCGCGGCCAGCTCCTCGACCTGGTCCGGCGAGAGCATTCCGAGCGAGCAGGCGACGTTGATCTCGACGGTGGCGCGGATCGCGGCGACCCCCGCCGCCACCTGGTCCATCAGCCGCCGGTCGGGCCCGCGCACCGCGGCGACGATGCAGAACTCCGTCGCGCCGGTCGCGGCGGTCTCCACCGCCGCCCGAACGAGGGCGGGGATGTCCAGCCAGGCCGCCCGCACCGGCGAGGCGAACACGCCCGACTGGGAGCAGAAGTGGCAGTCCTCCGGGCAGCCCCCGGTCTTGACGCTCACGATGCCCTCGACCTCGACCTCGGGCCCGCACCAGCGCATCCGCACGTCGTGCGCAAGGGCGAGCAGCTCCGCCAACCGCTCGTCCGGAAGCTGCAGGCAGGCCAGCGCCTGTCCCGAATCCAGCCCGCGGCCCCCGTCGAGCACCTGGGTGCGGGCGGTCGCCAGGATGTCGGTCACGCGATACCTCTCGGAAGCGGGTCGGCGGCGCGGCGGAAGTCTGCCGCATCGAAGCGGCCGCCGTACGCGGGCAGCAACCCGGCCCGTGCGGCGTGCAGGAACTCGGCCGGCTGGAGCCCACCGGCTCCCTCGGGCAGTACGCCGGCCAGCGGCTGGGCGGCCAGTGCCTCCAGGTCCGAGACGTTGCTGCGGGCTGCCAGGTCCGGCGCCACCGGCCAGGATCCGAGCACCACGCCGGCCAGTTCCAGCCCGCGGTGGGCCAGCGCCTCCAGCGTCAGTGCGGTGGAGTTCAGCGTGCCGAGCCCGGCTCTGACGACGACCAGCACCGGCGCCGCCAACAGCCGCGCCAGGTCCGCCAGGGTCCCGCCATTCTGGTCGTAGCGCACCAGCAGTCCGCCGGCGCCCTCGACCAGCACCAGCCGCCGGTTTGCCGCGAGCGCGTGGACCCGCTCGGCGGCCGCCCCGAGGTCGAGCGCCGGAAGATCGCAGCGGCGTGCCGAGGCGGCCGGGGACAGCGGGTCCGGGTAGCGGGCCCACTCGTGCAGATCCTCGACGCCGGCCAGCCGGCGGACCGTCTCGAGGTCGCCCGGCTCGCCCGGCCGGACGCCGGTCTGCGCCGGCTTGACCACGGCTACGGATGCGCCCCGGTCCCGGGCCAGCGCCGCGATCGCCGCCGTCACGACGGTCTTCCCCACCCCGGTGCCGGTGCCGGTGACGACGAGCACGGTCACGGCGCGGCCGTGGGGGCCGGAGCCGGCTGGCCCAGCGGAGGGGAGTCCGCGAGGACGTCGCGGATACAGTCGACCGCCACCGAGCCGAGCTCGTCGACCTCGCTCGGTTCGCTGCCCAGCATCGGCATCAGCACCACGACGTCACCGAGCGGCCGCAGCAGCACCCCGCGGTCACGGGCCAGCCGGCAGACCCGGCCGCCGGTCCGCAGCTCGGGCCGGAAAGGGCCGAGCTCGACTCCGGTCATCGTGCCGATCCGGCGTACGTCGACCACGCCGTCCATTGCCGCGAGGGGTGTGAGCAGCTCGCCCAGATGGTCACCGATGGCCGCGGCCCGGGCCACGGTACGGCGCTCGCCCATCAGCCGGAGGTTGGCCAGCGCAGCGGCGCAGGCAAGGGGGTTGCCGGTGTAGGTGTGGCCGTGGAAGAACGTCCGGCCGGATCCGGGCGAGCCGAGGAACGCCTCATAGACGGCCTCGGTGGCCAGGACGGCGGACAGCGGCAGGTAGCCGCCGGTCAAGCCCTTGCCGCAGGTGAGCAGGTCAGGTGCCACGCCCGCGTGTTCGACGGCCCACATCCGTCCCGTTCGCCCGATGCCGGTGGCCACCTCGTCCGCGATCATCAGTGCACCACTGGCGTCGCAGGCTTGTCGTACGCCGCGCACGAAGTCGGGTGAGTGCGTCAGCATTCCACCGGCGGCCTGCACCATCGGCTCGATCACCACCGCGCAGACCCGCTCGCCGTCCACCGCCAGCAGCTCGTCCAGCTCGGCCAGCACCTCCACGGCCCGCTCCTGCCGGCTCTGGCCGGGGGAGAACACACCGGGCGACGGAACCGAGCGGGTCGCCAGCAGGATCGGCCGGTACGTCGCGTGGAACAGCTCGATGCCGCCGACACTGACCGCCCCCAGCGTGTCGCCGTGGTAACCCTCGGCCACGTGGACGAACAGCGGCCGGTCCGCGCCCCGCTGGGCGGCGCTCTGGTAGGCCATCTTCAGCGCCGCCTCGACCGCGCTCGCGCCGTCGCCTGCGTAGAAGACACGGGTCAAGCCGGCGGGCGCCGTGTGCAGCAGCGCCTCGGCCAGCTCGACCCCCGGTGCATGGGTCAGCCCCAGGAACGTCGAGTGCGCGAGCGCGTCCAGCTGCCGGCGGATCGCGGCATCGATTCGTGGCTCGCGGTGGCCGTGCACGATCACCCAGAGAGAGGAGACGCCGTCGAGGTAGCGCCGGCCGTCGCCGTCGTAGAGGTAGCGCCCCTCGCCGCGCTGGATGGCCAGCGGCTGGTCGTCCGGCCAGCTGCTGTGCTGAGTGAACGGGTGCCAGACGCTGGCAAGGTCCCGTGTGACGACGTCGCTCGGGAAGCTGGTGGGATGCCGGCCGAGCGCTGCTGAGGACGGCGGCGGGAGGATCACGTTCGGGCCGCGACGGACCGCGGTGGACCTCAGCCGGTACGGGCCCGGGTGCGCGCTCCGCGGCGCTTGAGAGCCCGGCGCTCGTCTTCTGAGGTGCCCCCCCAGACGCCGGCGTCCTGGCCGGTGTCCAGCGCCCACTGCAGGCAGTCCTCGATTACGGGGCATCGACGGCAGACCGCCTTGGCCTCCTCGATCTGCAGCAGCGCGGGCCCGGTGTTTCCGATCGGGAAGAACAGCTCCGGGTCCTCGTCGCGGCAGATAGCTCGGTGCCGCCAGTCCATCCGCCGATCCTCCTTCCAGTCATGTGCGGACGAGCCGCGATGTCGATCTTGCCTGACCTGTCGGGCCGTCCCGGAGACTGTCCGTCGACGGCTTGTGAATTGTTTCACGAACCCTGATGTAAAGGAAGAGGGTGGCGCTGGCATTCCCGCCGGGCGGCGCGGAGTCCTGCGGCGGTCGCCCGAGCCCCCGCAAATTTTCACCGGAACTCGCCCGAGGGCGCTTACGCCGGCTACCAGCCTGGCAGCCCGTCCTAGCGCTGGCAAGGCCTTGCGGCGGCACTCTTGGGTCACGCTCGCCCGACTGTGTGGTCAATGCACGACCGACAACGCCCCGGGCACCGCTTGGAAGCGCAGCGAACGCCGGTTCCCGACGTACTCGCCGTCGAGCTGGGCGGCCAGCGGTTCGTTGGCCGCGAGGGTGAACTCGTGGAGGTCGTGCAGGCCCAGCATGAACCGGTTCGCCGCCGGCCGTCCGTGCGGCGTCAACATCCGTACCAGCGTGCTGGCGGTGGTGAGCGCACCGAGCCGGCGTGCGGCCAGCAGGTCCAGGCCGGTGGCGAAGCCGGCGGCCGGCGAGGCGACCACCGGTCGGTTGCCCAGGTAGGTCCACGGCCGCGAGTTGGACACGATGCCGAGGCAGAACGGGCCGGCCGGTGCCGCGTTCGGCTGCTCCAGTGTGATCGGCGGCGCTCGCCGGGTGCGGGTGGCGAGGAACTGGCAGACGGCGGCCCGCACGAACAGGCTCGAGCTGGCCGGCGTCCCGGCCGCTCGCCGGCGCTCCACCTCGCGGACCACTTCGGCATCGAGTCCGAAGCCGGCGCAGAAGGTGAACCAGCGGTCGTCGGCCCGGCCGAGTCCCACCGGCCGCCGCCGGCCGGCCCGCAGCGCGTCCAGCAGCTGCCCGGTTGCCGTTCCGGGATCGGGTGAGACGCCCAGCGCGCGGGCGAAGACGTTGGCGTTGCCCTCGGGCACCACGCCGAACGCGGGCGGGTCCGGGGCCGACTGGTCCCCGAGCAGCCCGTTGACCACCTCGTTGACGGTGCCGTCCCCACCGACCGCGACCACGAGGTCGAGCGAGTTCGCCGCCGCCTGCCGGCTCAAGGACTCGGCGTGGCCGCGGTGGCCGGTGTGCGCGACATCGAGCTCCAACAAGCCGCCCAGCGAGGCGATCAGATCCTCCCGACCGCGGGCGCGGGTGGCGGTCGCCACCGGGTTGATGATCAGTAGCGCCCGCATTCGGGCAGCGTAACGAGAGCTAGGGTGGCCGCCGTGCCCGCGACCGACGAGCGGCGTCCGGTGCCCCTAGCGGTGCGCCGGGCCGCCGCCGTCGTCGTTCTCGAGGGGGTCGGGCTGGTGCTGCTGTGCTCGGCGTACGCCGGTCGGGTGCTGCTCGGCCGGCCGGCGAACCGGGCGGTCGCGCTCTCCGGCGCCGGAATGGGGCTGGCGGCGGGCGTGGTGCTCCTCCTGCTGGCCCGGGCGCTCTTCCGTGGGCGCCGGGCCGCGGCCTCGCCGGTCCTGCTCACTCAGCTGCTGGCCGTGCCGGTGGGGGTGGGACTGCTCCAAGGACGGCTGCCGTTCCAGGCCGCCGCGGTGCTGCTCCCGGCCGGCGGCGTACTGCTGCTGTTGCTGGGTTCCGCCGCCGGGCGCACCATCTTCTTGCCCTAGCGGCAGCAGCGACTCAGTCCTCGACCAGCAGCCCCTCGCGCAGCTGGGTCAGGGTCCGGGCCAGCAGCCGGGAGACGTGCATCTGGGAGATCCCCAGCTCGGCCGCGATCTGTGACTGGGTCATGTTGCCGAAGAACCGCAGCAGCAGGATTTTCTTCTCCCGGCGCGGCAGGCGTTCCAGCAGCGGCTTGAGCGACTCTCGGTACTCCACGCCCTCGAGCGACTCGTCGGTCACGCCCAGGCTGTCGGCGACGGCAGGGGAATCCTCGTCGCCACTGTCCGGGGCGTCGAGTGACACCGCGGAGTAGGCGTTCGCCGACTCCAGCCCCTCGAGCACCTCCTCCTCGGTCATGCCGAGGTGACCGGCCAGCTCCGCCACGGTCGGCGAGCGACCGTTGCGCTGGGAAAGCTCGCTGGTCGCCTTGGTCAGGGACAGCTTGAGCTCCTGCAGCCGCCGCGGGACCCGAATGGCCCAGCCCTTGTCACGGAAGTGGCGCTTGATCTCGCCGACGATGGTCGGCGTCGCGTACGTCGAGAACTCCACGCCGCGTTCCAGGTCGAACCGGTCCACCGACTTGATCAAGCCGATGGTGGCCACCTGGACGAGGTCGTCGAGCGGCTCCCCCCGGTTGCGGAACCGCCGCGCGAGGTACTCCACCAGCGGCAGGTGCATCTCCACGAGCTCGTCGCGTACCCGGTTTCGCCGGAGGTCGCCCGCGGACAGGGTGGTCAGCTCCTCGAACAGCGCCCGGGCCCGGGCCCGGTCGTGCGTCGTCCGCTCCGACCGAAGGACGCTTTCGACCTCGGGAGGTGGCGGCGCGAGTACGGCGGTGAGCGGCGAATCGACGTCTTCCGCAGCGGTCCTCGGCTGCGCCGCGCCGGCGGTGGCTGCCCCGGTCACGCCAGCGCCGATCCGGCGCCGCGCCGCTTCTGCAGATTCACGATGACGCGGTTGTCGGCGTCGACGCGGCTGTCCACCTCGCCGACCAGGGCCGAGAGCACCGTCCACGCGAACGTGTCGCGCGCCGGTGGCTGGCCGTCCAAGGTCAGGACGCTCACCGCGGTCCTGATCATGTCGCGAGACAGCTCGAACTCGCACTCGAGGGCCGCGCCGGGGACGGCCTGGGCCAGCAGCATCGCGCACGCCTCGTCCACCGCTATCCGCAGGTCCTCGATCTCGTCCAGGGTGAAGTCGAGCCGCGCCGCGAGGCCGGCCGTCGCCGTCCGAAGGATCGACAGATAGGCGCCGGCGGCTGGCAGCCGGATGCTCACCACATCCCCGACTGCCCCCGGGGCCGCGCGTTCCACGAGGGCCTCGGTGGCGTCGCCGGTCATGGCACCTCCGGGAAGCCTTCGGATGTCCGGGCGAACGGCCCGCCGCTCGGTGATCTCAAACGGTACCGCGCCACGCCGAGTGGACCTGACCGGCATTGTGATCAGGTGTTGGCACCGTCGCGGGCAAGGTCGGCGGCGCGCCGGTCCCGAGGCTTTCTAGTGCATCGCCGGTCAGGCGCCAGATGGTCCACTCATCCATTGGCTCGGCGCCCAGCGCGCGATAGAAACCATGTGCGCCCGCATTCCAGTCGAGGACCCACCACTCCAGCCTTCCGTAGCCCCGCTCCACAGCGATGCGTGCGAGGTGGGTCAGCAGCGCGCGGCCGTGCCCGCGACCTCGGGCGGTTGGGCGTATGAACAGATCCTCGAGGTAGATGCCGTGCCGGCCGAGCCAGGTCGAGAAGTTGAGGAACCAGACGGCGAACCCAACCGCCTCGCCGCTCTCGTCGTCCACCGCCACGTGGGCGAAGACGGCTGGGGAGGGGCCGAACAGCGATCGGCGCAGCCCGTCGGAGTCCAGTACGGCGGCAGCGCCCGCGCGCTCGTAGTCGGCCAGCTCACGGACCAGCGCGACCAGTGTCGGCACGTCGGCCGGCGTCGCCGGCCGGATCACGCCCAGGGATCCTCAGCGGAGAGGTTCCATCGCCGCAGAACCGGGCACCGGTGTTCCTCTGAGAGCACGCTGACGGTCGCCGTGTCGAGCTGGAACAGTCGGCCGCATACCGGCGGAAGACCGAGCCACCGTGCCGTCAGCACCCGCAGCGCATGACCGTGGCCCACCAGCGCCACGTCCCGGTCGTCGTCCGCTTGGAACCGCCGTACCCGTTCCAGCACCCGGTCGGCGCGGATGCCGACCGCTTCCGCGGTCTCGCCGTCCGGGGGGCCGCCGTTCCACACGGTCCAGCCGGGGCGCTCGCGCTGGATGTCCACGGTGGTACGGCCGTCGTAGGAGCCGTAGTCCCACTCGACCAAGGCCGGCTCGAGCTCCATCGCCGGCAGCCCGGCCAGCTCGGCGGTGCGGGCCGCCCGGCCTAGTGGGCTGGCCAGGACCAACCCGAAGGTACGACGGCTCAGCACCGGTCGCAGCGCCGTTGCCTGCTCCTCGCCGATCGCGGTCAGCGGCAGGTCACTCCGGCCGGTGTGCTGTCGGGTCCGGCTCCACTCCGTCTCACCGTGCCGGACCAGCACCACCTCGCCCAAGCCTGCCCTCTCAATCGCCTAAGCGTGGATCGATCGCTGTGCCGTCTGCCCGCGCGTCCCGGCACGACCGCGCCGTCGGGGGGTACCGGTCGATGACCAGGTGCAGTACAGCCTCAGGCGGCCGACTTGGTCTCCCAGAAGATCTTGGCGATCTCGTCGATCGAGTCGAGCAGCTTCTGGCCGTCGGCCGGGTCGACCGACCCCTTGCCGCCGGCCGCGCCGGCCTGCTTGGTGGCTGTCCAGAACAGCTCGTGCAGCTGCGGGTACTTCTGCGCGTGGTCCGGCTTGAAGTAGTCCGTCCAGAGCACCCACAGATGGTGCTTGACCAGGTCGGCACGCTGCTCCTTGATCATCAAGGCGCGCTGGCGGAAGACCGGGTCCTCGTTGGCGGCGTACTTTTCCATGATCATCTTGACCGACTCCGCCTCGATCCGGGCCTGCGCCGGGTCGTAGACCCCGCAGGGGAGGTCACAGTGGGCGTAGACGGTGGTCGAGGCAGTCAGCAGGCGTCGAAGCAGCCGCATCGGCGGTCCTTCCAGAGCGTGGCAGGTGGGTCCGGGTCGGTTGGCGACACTACCCTCCGGGCTCGCAGGCGTGCACGGGGAGGCGGGGTGGTCTTGGGGTGGCAACGGGTCACCGCCACCGGCCTGTCCATGGTTCCCACGCTGCTGCCCGGTGATCAGCTGCTGATCCGTCGGCGTGGTCCGGTTCGCGAAGGCGACCTCGTGGTCGTCCGCCGCCCGGACCGCCCGCTCCTCATGGTCGTGAAGCGGGTGCAACGAGTATCCGACGGGCGGTGGTGGCTCGCCGGGGACAACTCAGTGGCCAGCGACGACAGCCGGGTCTTCGGCGCGGTGAGCGCGGCCGACCTCGTCGGCCGGGTGGTCTGGCGCTACTGGCCGCCGGTGCGGTGGCGCCGGTAGAACGCCTGGCACTCGGCGTACGCCGGCAGCAGCGCCGCGGTGCGCGCCTCCTCGAGCGTGGGCGCCCCCGCGTCCTTGGCCGAGAGCAGTGGGTCACCCTCGACCGGCCACTCGATGCCGATCCCGGGGTCGAGCGGATGCACCTCGTGCTCGCGCTCGGGCGCGTACGGCGTGGAGCACAGGTAGACCAGGGTGGCCCGGTCGCTTAGGGCCAGAAAGGCGTGTCCGAGCCCCTCCGCGAGGTACAGGCCACGCCGGTCGCTGGCGTCGAGCCGCTCGGCATGCCAATCGCCGTACGTCGGCGAGCCGGTGCGCAGGTCGACCACGACATCGAGAACCGCGCCGGCGGCACAGTAGACGTACTTGGCCTGCCCCGGCGGCACGTCGGCGAAGTGGATCCCGCGCAGCGTGCCGCGGCGCGACAATGAGTGGTTGGCCTGGGCGACGGTGAGCCGGTGCCCGGTCGCCGCGGCCAGCTTGTCGGCGCGGAACCATTCCAGGAACACACCGCGGTCGTCGGTGAACTGCCGAGGGGTACACAGCCAGGCACCGCTGATCGGCAGCGCGCGGACCTCCACGACGCGCGACCTTAGACGAGCACCTTGCGCAGGAAGGACCGGGTCCGCTCGTGCTGGGGCCGCGTCAACACCTCTCCGGGGGCCCCCGACTCCACCACCGCGCCGTCGTCCATGAAGACCACGGAGTCGCCGACCTCTCGGGCGAAGCCCATCTCGTGGGTGACCACGACCATCGTCATGCCGTCCTCGGCAAGCCCGCGCATGACATCGAGGACCTCGCCGACCAGCTCCGGATCGAGCGCCGAGGTCGGCTCGTCGAAGAGCATGATCTTCGACAACAGCGCCAGCGCCCGGGCGATGCCGACCCGCTGCTGCTGGCCGCCGGAGAGCTGGTTGGGGTAGGCGCTGTGCTTGTCGCCCAGGCCGACCCGGTCTAGCAGCTTGCGGCCGCGTTCGACGGCCGCCGCCTTCGACTCCTTCTTGACCTTGATCGGCGCCTCGATCACGTTGCCGAGCGCGGTCATGTGCGGGAAGAGGTTGAACCGCTGGAACACCATGCCGATCTGGGCCCGCTTCCTGGCCACCTCCCGCTCCCGCAGCTCGTGGATCTTGCCCCCAGCCTCCCGGTAGCCGACCAGCTCCCCGTCGACGTAGAGCCGGCCGGCGTCGACGTTCTCGAGGTGATTGATGCAGCGCAGGAACGTGCTCTTGCCCGAGCCAGAGGGTCCGATCAGGCACATCACCTCGCCCGGCGCGACCTCGAGGTCGATGCCCTTGAGCACCTCCAGCCGGCCGAACGCCTTGTGGACCGCCTCGGCGCGCACCATGGCGGTGCTCATACGTCGCCCCCTCCCGGTCGCCGCAAGCTCAACACGTTGGCCGCGATCCGCTGCAGCGCCGTCCGCGGCAGGTCGCGGCTCGAGCCGCGGGAGAACCGGCGTTCGATGTAGTACTGGATGATGCTGGCGATCGTCGTCAGGACGAGATACCAAATGCTGATCACAATCAGCAGCTCGATCGTCTGCAGGTTGCTCGAGTAGATGTTCTGGGCCGCGCGGAAGAGCTCGCCGAGCAGCACGACGGCCGCCAGGGACGACGTCTTGAGCATGTTGATGAACTCGTTGCCGGTCGGCGGGATGATCACCCGCATCGCCTGCGGGAGCACCACCCGGCGCATGGTCTGGGTCGAGGTCATGCCCAGCGCCGCGGCCGCCTCCGTCTGTCCCTCGTCGACCGAGATGATGCCGGCGCGGACGATCTCGGCCATGTAGGCGCCCTCGTTCAGGCCGAGGCCGAGCAGCGCGGCCGTGAACGGGGTCATGAAGTCGTTCATCGGCTTGCTGAAGATCGCCAGGTCGGTGAACGGCACCGGGATCGTGAAGGTCTGGAAGACCAGCGCGAGGTTGAACCAGAAGACCAGCTGCACCAGCACCGGCGTACCGCGGAAGAACCAGATGTAGAACCAGGCGACCGAGCTGACGACGGGGTTCTTCGACAGCCGCATCACCGCGAAGAGGACTCCGAGCGCGATCCCGACCGCCTGGGCGGTGACAGAGATCACCAGGGTGGTGCGCAGGCCGTCGAGGACGACCCGCGAGGTCAGGAACTTCGGGATGCTGGCGTACTGGATCTTCGCCTTCGACAGCGCGATCCCCAGGGCCACCAGCAGCCCCACCACGATGGCGGCGGAGACGTAGCGGCCCCAGTGCCGCACCGGCACGGCGACGACGGCCTCCGTCCGGCGGGTTCCGGTCGACGTGCCCGGGCGCAGAGCCGCGCTGTCGCCGGAGGCCATCCCTGCCTCCCGGTCAGGAGCCGCCGTTGATGGCAGCCGTCTTCAGCGCTCCCTTGGTGACGTTCCACTTCTCCAGCACCTTGTCGTAGCTGCCATCGGCGATGACGGCCTTGAGCGCCGCCTGGATGGCATCGCGCAGCTGGGTGTCCTCCTGGCGAATACCGATGCCATAGGGACCGGCCTCGATCTGCTCCCCGACGACCTCGAAGTCCTTGCCGCCGCCGGAGGTCTTGGCGTTGTACGCCGCCACCGGGAAGTCATTCATGTCGGCCACCGCCCGACCGCCCTTGATCTGCAGCAGGGCGTCGGTGTCCTTGTCGAAGGTCAGCACCTTGATGGGTCCCTTGCCGGCCGCGGTGCACTTGGCCTGCTGCGCCTTGGCGACGTCCTCCTGGGTGGTGCCGCGCTGCAGGGCCACCGTCTTGCCGCAGAGGTCGTCAAGGCCGTTGATGTTGTCCGGGTTGCCCTTCTTGACCAGGATCGACGTACCGGCGTTGAAGTAGTCGACGAAGTCGAGCTCGGCCTGACGCTTCTTCGTGTCACTCATGGCCGACATCACGATGTCGAACCGCTTGGACCGCACCGCCGGGATGAGACCGTCGAAGGTGGCGTTGGTGAACTGGAACTTCACGCCCAGCTTGTCGCCCATCGCCTTCGCGAGGTCGGGATCGATGCCGATGATGGTGCTGCCGTCGGTGTCGAAGAACTCCACCGGCGCGTATGCGACGTCGGAGCCGACCTTGATCGTGCCGGCCGAGCGGATGTTCGCCGGGAGCTTGGCCGCAAGGGCGTTGCCTTGCTTGTCCTTGGACGCGGTGCCACCCGTGGAGGTGTTGTTGGAGTCGCCGCAACCGGCGGCGAGCATGGCGAGGGTGAGCGCCAGGGCGCCGATGAGGCTCTGGCGCCGGAAGGTGATCTGCATGGGAGCCTCCTTTGGAGGGCGCTGCTGGGTCGACAATCTAGCCCGCACGCATTCGGCGGCTATGGTGCCCGGATGCTGGCCGTCACCGCCGCACGCATCGAGCCCGACGACCCGTTGGCCGGGCTGGAGATCGGCGACCGCCCGGAACCCTCCGTGCCGGACGGCTGGACCACGGTTGAGCTGCGCACGGTCTCGCTCAACCACCATGACGTCTGGACGCTGCGGGGCGTCGGGATCGACCCGGCCCGGCTGCCGATCGTGCTCGGCTGCGACGGCGCCGGCGTCGACGAGGACGGCAACTCCGTCGTGGTCCATGCGGTGATCGGCGATCCAACCGCCGGCGGCGGCGACGAGACGCTGGATTCGAAGCGGTCGCTGCTCTCCGAGCGGTACGACGGCACCTTCGCCGAGCGGGTCGCCGTACCCCGGCGGAACCTGGTCCCCAAGCCCGCCGCGCTCTCCTTCGAGGAGGCGGCCTGCCTGCCGACCGCCTGGCTCACGGCGTACCGGATGCTGTTTACCCGCTCGGGACTGGAGCCGGGCGGGCGGGTGCTGGTGCAGGGGGCCGGCGGCGGCGTCGCCACCGCGGCGATCATCCTGGCTCGGGCGGCCGGCATGCGGGTCTACGTGACCAGCCGGACGGAGGACAAGCGCCGGCGGGCGCTCGAGCTGGGGGCGCACGAGGCGTTCGAGCCCGGTGCCCGACTGCCGGAACGGGTCGACGCCGTGATCGAGACCGTGGGCAAGGCCACCTGGTCGCACTCGCTCAAGGCGCTGCGCCCGGGGGGCACCGTGGTGGTGGCGGGCGCAACCAGTGGAGCGGACCCAGGTGCCGACCTGAGCCGGGTCTTCTTCCTCCAGCTGAAGGTGGCTGGCTCGACCATGGGAACCCGCGACGAGCTGGAGCGACTGCTGCGGTTCTGCGAGGTCAGCGGGGTACGCCCGGTGATCGACTCGGTGCTGCCGCTGGCGCGGGCGCGAGAGGGGTTCGCCCGGATGGCCGCGGGCGACGTCTTCGGCAAGGTCGTCTTCACGCTCTGAGCCGTACGCCGCCGCCTTTCGATCCCTGCCCCCAGTCGGCTGCCCGATCGTTGTGACGTCCGCCTGAGCTTTCGGGCGACCCCTCTGGCTGAGGTCACAATGACTGCCAAGAGGCCGGCCAGTGCTAGGCGATCCGCAGCTGACGCCGACGCACCTCCAGCGTGGCGAGGACCTCCCGGCGTACGGCGTCCGGCTCCTGGTGCAAGCGGCGATGGGAGAAGCGGACCACCAGCCAGCCGGCAGCGACGAGGGCAGCGTCGCGGCGCATGTCCTGCTCACGCTGGTCGTCGCCGAAGTGGTAACGGGAACCATCGAGCTCGACATCGACCATCTGGTCGGGGTAGGCGATATCGAGGTACACGAGTCGGTTGCCGAGACGTACCGGTAGCTGCTGCTGTGCCGGGGGCAGCATCGGGTGGGCGAACACGTGCCGGAAGCCCCAGAGCTCGAGCTCGCTGTGGCATCCGGACGCCAGCAGGTCGGCAAGGCTCAGCAGGGATGCTCGCCCGGCCAGCCGCGTAGCGTCCACTGCGGCCGCCCGGACACGCGCCGCGGTGGTGAGGCGCTGCTGGACGGCGGCAATGAGGGGCGCCTGCCGCGCGAAACCTGTCAGCAGCGGCCAACTGTCCACGAGGCAGTTCTCCAGCCGTACGACGGCCAGCCCGGCCCGGGAGACGACCAGCGGCGGCTCGGCGCGGAAGCCGCGTCGCGGTGCACGACGCTGGACGGGTCGACGTGGAGCTGTCGGGAATCCGTCATCAGGTGAACCGGCAGTCCCGGGGGCAGCGGTAGCTCCCAGAGCGACAGGCCGGTCGTGTGGCTCAGCGCCGCGTTCTCGCCGCCGTACCGCAGCGCCGTTCGAAGCGTGGTCATCGGCTGGCCGAGGACGGCCGGGTCGGCGTAGACCTCCGGCGCGACCCGCACCACCTGGCCGGATGTCAGAGCCCAGTCGACGACGTGCTTGGGGACCGCCGCGGTGAGGTCAGCACGCCGTACGATGCCGCCGTTGCGGTCGAGGAGGCGTCGGATCTCGCTTCGCACCCGGCCACCCTGACCCAGCGCTTCGTCCGCAGGGCCGATCGCCCCGCCATCTGGGGACAGCTCTCGGCCTGTGCACGGGGCGACCGCCGGCCGGTGCGGGCGATCGTTGTGAGATCCGCCTGAGGGTTTCGGCGATTTCCTGCTGCGGACGTCACAACGATCGCCGTTTGAGAGCCGGTGGCGGGCCGGGCGGCGCCGACTGGAACCCGGCGTCAGTCAGTCGTCGTCGTCGAGCCGGGCCAACCAGGTGGCCAGCCGGTCCACCGGGGTCTCGAAGTCCGGATGGTCGTCGACGAAGGAGCGCAGCTGTACGGCGAGCCAGCCCAGCGTCACCGTCTCCACCCCGCGGCGCGACTCGAGCTCCTCGATGCCGCGGTCGGTGAAGTACACGGTCAGCCCCGGCCGGTGGAAGACATGGTTAGCCGCCCAGAGCGGTCTCGATCAGCGCGACCTGCTCGGCCTCGTGGGCGATCGAGGAGCCAACCGCGGGTGAGGCGCTGGCCTTGCGAGAGATCCGCCGAAGCTGAAAGCGGCCGTCGAGGTGCTCCGGCAGGTTGAGCGCCATGTAGGGCCAGGCGCCCATGTTGGCCGGCTCCTCCTGCACCCACACCAGGTCGGTGGCGTTGGGGTAGTCCGCCAGCGCCTCGACCAGCTCGTCGACCGGCAGCGGGTAGAGCTGCTCGACCCGCACGATGGCGGTGTCGTTCCCGGCTCGCTTGCGTCGGCCGATCGCCAGGTCGTAGTAGACCTTGCCCGTGCACAGCACCAGCCGGTGAACCGATTCGGCGGCTGGCGGCTCGGGGTCGGGCAGCACCGGCGCGAACCCGCCGGCGGTGAACGCCTCCGTCGGCGAGATGGCCGCCTTGAGCCGCAGCATCGACTTGGGCGTGAAGACGACCAGCGGCTTGTGCACGGGCGCCAGCGCCTGGCGCCGGAGCAGGTGGAAGTAGTTGGCAGGCGTCGTGGGCACCGAGACCACCATGTTGGACTCGGCGCACAGGGTCAGGTAGCGCTCCAGCCGGCCCGAGGAGTGGTCCGGCCCCTGGCCCTCGAAGCCGTGCGGCAGCAGCAGCGTGACGCCGCAGCTCTGGCCCCACTTCTCCTCGCCGGCGGCGACGAACTCGTCGACGATCGACTGCGCGCCGTTGACGAAGTCGCCGAACTGCGCCTCCCACATCACCAGCGCCTCGGGCCGGGCCACGGAGTAGCCGTACTCGAAGCCCATCGCGGCGAACTCCGACAGCAGCGAGTCGTAGCAGTAGAAGGTGCCCTGTTGTTCGTCGAGGTGGGCCAGCGGCGTGTGCTCCACACCGGTCCTCTGATCGACCAGTACGGCGTGCCGCTGGCCGAAGGTCCCGCGCCGGCTGTCCTGGCCGGCCAGCCGGACCGGCCGCCCCTCGAGCAGCAGCGCGCCGAGCGCGAGCGTCTCGCCCATGGCCCAGTCGATGGTGTCCTCGTCGACCATCGTGGCACGTCGCTGCAGCTGGGGGAGGAGCCGCCGGTGCACGGTGAACCCGGGTGGCACGTTGACCTGGGCGTCGGCGATCCGCTTGACGGTCTCGCGGCTGATCGAGGTGGCCACCGCACCGCTCTCCGGCTGCACCTCCTCCGGTACGTCGTCCGAAGGCACGTCGTCGACCGGCCCGCGATCGCGATCGGCGTCCCGAGTCTCGGCGAAGACCTTCTCCAGCTGCTCCTGGTAGTCGCGCAGCGCCGACTCGGCCTCCTCGAGGCTGATGTCGCCGCGGCCGATGAGTGACTCGGTGTAGAGCTTGCGCACCGAGCGCTTGGCGTCGATCAGCTCGTACATCAGCGGCTGGGTGAACGACGGCTCGTCCACCTCGGAGTGGCCGCGCCGGCGGTAGCAGAGCATGTCGACGACGACGTCCTTCTTGAACTCCTGCCTGAACTCGTATGCCAGCCGGGCCACCCGCACGCAGGCCTCGGGGTCGTCGCCGTTCACATGGAAGATCGGCGCCTGGATCATCCGGGCGACGTCGGTCGCGTAGACGCTGGACCGGGCGGCCAGCGGCGAGGTCGTGAAGCCGACCTGGTTGTTGACGACGACGTGCACGGTCCCGCCGGTGCGGTAGCCGCGCAGCTGGGAGAGGTTCAGCGTCTCGGCGACCACGCCTTGGCCGGCGAACGCCGCATCCCCGTGCAGAGCGAGCGGCAGCACCGTGAACCCGGCCTCACCGCGGTTGATGACGTCCTGCTTGGCCCGGGCGATGCCCTCGAGCACGGGGTCGACCGCCTCGAGGTGGCTGGGGTTGCTCGCCAGCGAGACCGGCACCGTCTCCCCGTCGTACGCCGAGTAGGTCCCTTTGGCGCCGAGGTGGTACTTGACGTCGCCGGAGCCGTGCGCCGTACGGGGGTCGAGGTTGCCCTCGAACTCGCGGAAGATCTGGGCGTAGCTCTTGCCGACGATGTTGGCCAGCACGTTGAGCCGGCCCCGGTGGGGCATCCCGATGACGACCTCGTCCATGGCGTCGTGGGCCGCCGCGTCGAGCACGGCGTCGAGCAGTGGGATGACCGACTCGCCGCCTTCGAGCGAGAACCGCTTCTGGCCGACGTACTTCGTCTGGAGGAACGACTCGAACGCCTCGGCCGCGTTGAGCCGGCCGAGGATCCGCAGCTGCTCCCCGCGCTCGGGCTTGGCGTGCGACTTCTCCACCCGCTCCTGGATCCAGCGGCGCTGGTCGGGGTCCT
>JBPCOB010000073.1:0-9360 GCA_051000715.1 Mycobacteriales bacterium | reverse complement strand
AACGGGTTGAGCACGGTTCGGACGACCGGGATGAACCGGGCCAGGACGATCGCCCGGCCGTGGCCGTACCGGGCCAGGTAGGTTTCGGCCCGGTCGCGGGCCCGGCTCAGCCGGGCGAGGCGGGGGTTGTCGAAGAGCGGCGGGCCTGCCCGCCGGCCGATCAGAGAGCCGGTTTGGGCTCCCAGGCATGCGCCTGTCGCCGTTGCGATCAGCACCGCGCTGAGCGGCACATGCAGCGCCGCGCCGGCCGGCGCGGCGGCGAGCACGCCAGCGGTGAACAGCAGCGAGTCGCCGGGGAGGAAGAAGCCGATCAGCAGGCCGGTTTCGGCGAACAGGACGACGCCCACCCCGAGCGGGCCGAACGAGGCGAGGAGGGAATGCGGGTCGAGCAGGTTCACTGCGAGTGTGGCGCTCACCTGCGCGGCCCCTGACTCGGTTGGCGCTGGTTGTCGGGCGATCCGGCCAGTGGAGCCAGCATCAGCGACCCCCTGCACCCTTGTCGGTGGATGGGTGACGGCGTTCGGCGACGAAGTGTCGGATGACCGCCCCGACGACGATCACGGCGAGGACGGCGAAGGCGCCACGGCCCAGGTAGTGCTCGAGGCGTTTGTAGGCGTTGCCGGCGGCGTACCCGGCCAGCGTGATCGCGGTCGCCCACAGCAGCCCACCGGCGACGTTCCAGGCCAAAAACGTCCGGTACGGCAGCTTCGCCATCCCGGCGGCGGCCGGGACCAGGGCGCGGAGCAGCGCGGTCCACCGGCCGAAGAACACGCTCGGGCCTCCGCGGCGCTGCAGGAAGTCCTCCGCTGCCTGCCAGCGACGCTGGCCGACGATCCGCCCCAGGCGGGATGCCTGCAGCGGTTCGCCGAAGCGGCGCCCGACGACATAGCCGATCGAGTCACCGATGATCGCGCCGGCGATCGCCGCGGCCAGCACCCCGGTCAGGCTGACATGGTGCTGTGAGGCCAGCACCCCACCCAAGAGCACGGCGGTCTCCCCGGGGAGGACGAAACCGACGAAGACGCTGGCCTCCAACGCCGGCACGAAAAAGACGATCAGGTAGACCAGCGGCCCGGACGCGGTGGTGATCAGGTGGTCGATGAAATGGCTCACGGCGGTGTCCGGGGTCAGCCGACGGCGAAGCGGATCGTGCACAGCGCTCCGACGACCAGGCAGTAGACGGCGAACGGGGTGAGCGTCTTGGTCTGGAAGTACCGGGTCAGGAAGCGGACGGTGAGATAGGCGGCAAGCCCGGCGGTGAGCATCCCGACGACGACCTGGCCGTGGATGTGCGCGCCGGCGGAACCGGCCAGGCTGGGGAGCTTCAGCAGCCCCGCGGCCAGGATGACCGGGGTGGCAAGGAGGAAGGAGAACCGGGCGGCTTCTTCATGGTCGAGCCCGCGGAGCAGCCCGGCGACCATGGCGATCCCAGAGCGGGAGATCCCGGCGAGCAGGGCCAGGGTCTGGAACAGGCCGACGATCCCGGCTTCCCGGTAGGCCAGGGTGGTCAGCTGCCGGCCCGGGACTGCGGCCGAAGAGCCCTTAGGTCGTGGGGTTTCCCCCGGCGATGTTCCGGCGCCTGCACGGAGCCCCGGCCCGGCCGTTGCGGCGCTCCGCCGACGTAGCCGCTCACCAGCCAGCAGGATGACCCCGTTAACGGTCAAAAAAATTGCCGCGGCCAGCGGCTTGGCGAAGATGGTCCGGAACGTGTGTTCCAGCGCCAGTCCGGTCAGGCCGACCGGGATCGTCGCCACCACAATCAGCCAAGCCAGCCGCTCGTCGGCCGTGACGACTTTGCGGGTCTTCAGCGTTCGGAAGAACGCCCCGATGATCCGGAGCCAGTCGGTGCGGAAAAACCACAACAGCGCAAACGCGGTCGCCACGTGCAGGGCGACGATGAATGCGAGGTACGGAGACTGCTCGCTGCTGCCGGTCGCGGACTCGGTCACCAGATGCTGCCAGCTCCCCCCGATCAGCGCCGGCACCAGCACCGAATGGCCCAGGCTGGACACTGGGAACAACTCGGTCGCTCCCTGCAAGAGCCCAATCACCACAGACTGCAGGTAAGAGATGTCGCTCACCGCACCGCTTCCGGCCGAGGTCAGGTAGCCAGGCCGGCCCGGGGTAGGGCTGCCAACTACACCCTACTACAGTCCTTGCGGGCGGCCTGAAAGCTTGGAATTTCAGCCGATCCAGACCCGCATCGCCAGCTCAAAGAGGGCCTCGAGATCCCGGCCGGCCTCGATGCTGAGCGTCGCCGTGAGAGCCAGCACCGTCAGGGGACCGGCCAGGCGCCACAGCTGGTCGTCGGTCGGTTCGGCGAGCAGGGCCTGGACCCGGCTGGTCACGCTGCGCTCGGCGAAGCCCGGCACGGCGGCGGGCAGCCGTAGCGTGCGCGGCCGACCGGCGAGCGCGGCCCGGGCCAGGGCTTGGGCGGTCAGCCCGCGGTCGCCCACCGAACGGGCCGCGGCCTCGTCGGCGCAGCGCTCCAACTGGTAGTCGCAGTCCTTGACCAGGGGCCGAGCGAGCGGCAGAACCGCCGCGGCCAGCCGGGTAGCCAGGCGGATCTCGCCGTGCCGGTAGCGGAGGTGAGCCCGCTCGTGAGCCAGCAGCACCTTGCGCTCGGCGGCGCTGAGCGCTCTCAACATGCCCGTGGTGATCAGGACGCGGCCGTGCACGCCTGGAACGGCGACGGCTCGAACTGCCGGGTCGTCGACGACAACGAGCCGGTCAGCGGTAGTCAGCGGGCAGGAGCGGGCCGCCGACCAGATCCGCCACAGCTCCCGACCGACCCGCTGAGAGCAGCCGGCCAGGCCAACAGCGGCAGCCGCGACGAGCAGCGCGGCGACGAACGCCGCCACCTCCGGGACCGGGTCGTGGACCGCCAAGGCACGCCCCGACCAATGCCCCATGCCGGCGACGTAGCCCAGCCGGCCGATTAGCGTTCCGGCCAACAGCCCCAGATTCCACACCCACATGGCGGCGGCGAACACCGCCGACACGGCCAGCGTCAGGGCCGCCAGCCCGGGGCTTAGCCGGCGGGCTGACCGGCGGGCCGACAGGCACAAAACCAGCGCCCCACCCAGCGCCAGATACACCCCGATGCGCACTTGCTCAGCTACCGCCCGCCGCGTTGCGGGACTCGATCAACTGTTCCAGCAGCTGTTCGTCGGCCGGATCCAGCCGGTCTACGAACTGGGCCAGCACTGCGGCCTTGTCCGATCCGATCCCGAGCAGGGTGTGCATCTGCCCGGCTACCGTCGCCGCTGCCGACTGGACAGGGAAGTAGGCGAACGCCCGGCCTACGGGGATTCGGCTGACCAGACCTTTGGCGTACAGGCGGCTCAGAATCGTCATCACCGTGGTATACGCGCGCTCATCACCCAAACTTGCCTGCACATCGGCCGGGACGAGCGGCCGGTCGGCGGCGTGCAAGACTGCCAGCACTTCACTCTCGAGCTCGCCAGAGGCCCGCCGCGCACCGCGATCAGCCGCCAAGAGACGCCCCTCCCATCACCGCCAGGGTAGAGCGCGGATAGCCGCCCCGCCGTTCCCCTCTGGTACCCGACCCGTACCCGTCCCCGGCCCCACCGTCGGTTCCGATGGCAAGCTGATGCGGTGAACGCAACCGTCGCCGTCAGCGCCTATCTGGCGGCGGCCATCGAAGTAATCGAGATGGTGGCGATCGTCGTCGCCGTCGGGGTCGCCCGCTCCTGGCGGCCGTCGCTGCTGGGCGCCGCCGGTGGCCTCGCCGTCCTCACCGTTGTGGTCGCCATCCTGGGGACCGCGCTGCGGACGCTGCCGCTGGCCCCAGTGCGACTGCTCGTTGGGGCGCTGTTGCTGGTCTTCGGGCTGCAGTGGCTGCGCAAGGGCGTGTTCCGGGTGGCCAGGGATGGCTGGGCGGTCGGGGTCGGCGACGAACACGTCGACCCCGGCCAGGCCGCAAACGGCTTCGATTGGACCGGCTTCGTGCTCGCCTTCAAGGGAGTCTCCCTTGAAGGGCTCGAAGTCGCCGTCATCGTGGTCGCTTTCGGCTCCGCCGCCGACGCGATCGGCTCGGCAGTGATCGGCGCGACCGCAGCGCTCCTCTCCGTCGGTGCGCTCGGGCTGGCCACCTACCGGGTCGTGGCCCGCATCCCCCGTCGGGCGTTGCAGCTGTTCGTCGGGGTCATGCTGACCACGTTTGGAACGTTCTGGAGCGCCGAAGGTCTGGGCGTGCCGTGGCCCGGCGGCGAGTCCGCCCTGATCTGGCTAGCCGCCGGCTACCTGATCTCAGCGTTGGTCCTCGTGCGCCTAGTCACCGCGTGGCGTGGCGCCAATGAGCAGCGTTGGTCGCAGCCCGCGACCGGCGAGGTTCGACCATGACGGTCCGGCGCGCCCTACGCGGCTTCATGTGGTTCTGGATCGACTTCATCGTTGGTGATGACTGGGTCGTAGCGGTCGTCGTCGGCGTCGCCCTGCTCGCCACCTGGGCGCTTGTTCATGCAGGGTTTCCGGCGTGGTGGCTCCTGCCGATCGCCGTTGTCACCGTGACGGCGGTCAGCCTGCGTCGAACCGTACTGCGTGAAAGTGGTCACCCTTGAGCATGTGGAACGTCCTAGAGCGAGTGCGGCGAAGTAGGTGCGTAATCAACCACGCGGTGAGCCAGCTGCGACCGAGGCCAGGCCGTACATGAGTTGGCGAGGATCACCCCGAGGCAGCAGCTGGCGACCTGGGCGGCGATCGGCAGGGCGGCGGTGCTACTGCGCCGAAGAGCCGCGCGACCAAGGTGACGACCAGATCGAACGCGCCGATACCGGCCTGAGCGCGACGATCAGCGCGTTTCCAGCAGTTGCAATTCCACCGCGGCAGGCCTCAGCCGCTGCGCGGAGATCCCGGAGCCGACCACGGTCGCCGGGAGCAGCGTGCTGCCCAGAGCTCCGCGAACGCCTCGACGACCTGCGCAAACTCCTGACCATCTCCTGAACAAGCAGACCGTACGGCCAGCCGATCCGCGGCGGCTCCATGTCTCGAACGAGGCCTTCTACAGACGCTCAGCCCGCCGGCTCCGCGGCGCGCTTCAGCGCCTGGCGCACGTCCGACAGCGTCGGGGTACCTGCCAACCCGCTGGGCGTCGAATACATGCGGCAACCTATCCCGCTCGGCGCCCTCGGGACGGCGAACGGGTCGACGCCGTTCAGCAAGATCGTTGGCGAGCCGACAAACCCTCGCTTCGCGGCCTCGCGCTCGTCGGCAATATATAGACGTTGTCACGCTGAAGCAGCGGACCCCCACGTCAGCCAACGCGGCTCTCCGCACTTGAGCGGGGTGGCGTCCTGATTGAGGCTCGTGGCCTCGACATGCTGGTGGTTCCTAGGCTGAGTCCCTGGGAGTGGTGTAACTCCGGCCCTTGATCGTGACCGTGTTCGTGTCGGTCCCGGACGTTGAGGGGCCACCGCGTGAGGCTCTGTGAGATCCGACCAAGGAATTCACGGAGAAGGACTCAACACGATGGCCCTAGACGATTCTGCCCTGCTCGAGATGATCGAGATGCTCCGCACCGCCGACGGCGGTGAGCTCATGCGCCGGCTTCTGGGCGGCATGCTGCAGGCCGTGGTTGATGCGGAGGCGACCGAGCACATCGGCGCTTCGCTGCACCAGCGCACCGACGACCGCACGACCCGCCGCAACGGCACCCGCGACAAGCTCGTCACGACTGCCGCCGGCGACCTGACAGTGAAGATCCCGAAGTTGCGGTCGGGGTCGTTCTTCCCAGCGCTGCTCGCGCCGCGCCGCAGGATCGATGTCGCCCTGCATGCGGTCGTGATGCAGGCCTACGTCGAGGGCGTCTCGACCAGGCGCGTTGATGACCTGGTGATCGCGATGGGTGGCACCGGGATCAGCAAGAGTGAGGTCAGTCGGATCTGCGCGCAGCTCGACGCCGACGTCGCGATCTGGCGGACCCGGACGCTGGAGCACATTGCGTTCCCTTACGTGTTCCTGGACGCGACCTACTGCAAGGTCCGCCTCAACGGGCGGGTCGTCTCGCAGGCCGTGGTCATCGCGACTGGCGTGAGTGCCGACGGCAGAAGGGAAGTGCTCGGCTGCGCGACCGGTGACAGCGAGACAGAGACGTTCTGGACCGACTTCCTGCGCGACCTGCGCGACCGCGGCCTGACCGGCGTTCAGCTGGTCATGAGCGACGCCCACCGCGGCCTGGTGAACGCCATCGGCACGGCCTTTCAAGGCAGCAGCTGGCAGCGCTGCCGGGTCCACTTCATGCGCAACGTGCTGGCCAAGGTCAGCAAAGGCCACGCCGAGATGGTCGCCGCGACCATCCGCACGATCTTCGCCCAGCCCGGCCAGCCGAGGTCCGCACCCAGGTCGACCTCGTCGCCGGGATGCTCACCGGTCAGTTCCCCGCGGTCGCGGAAAATGCTCCGGGACGCCAGGGCTGACCTGACCGCGTTCGCGGACTTCCCGCACGGCCATTGGCGCAAGATCTGGAGCACAAATCCTCTCGAGCGACTCAACCGCGAAGTCAAAAGAAGGACCGACGTCGTCGGGATCTTCCCCAACCCTGCCGCGCTGCTCAGGCTCTCGAGCTGCGTGCTCATCGAAGCCCACGACGAGTGGCAAGACAGCGACCGCCGCTACCTCAGCGAGGAGTCCATGACACTGCTCAACCCCCCAGCACCGACCGCCCTGAAGCCCAAGAAGACGACCCCGCGGAAGGAGATCGCCGCTACTGAACCGCACCGGGTTTCGTGGAGGGTGTGTTCTCCCGGCTTTGTGCCGTGAGGTCATCGTCGTGGGCGTTGAGGAGTTCGTCAACGACCACAGGTTCCTCGCAGCTGGTGCAGAGCCCACCGAGCCCGACGCGGACGCAGGGACGGACGCAGTCGTCACACCATTGCTGGCCGAGGTAGCGCTGATCGCATTCGGTGCACTCGTAGACGGTGCGCTTGCGCCGGCTTCCTGTCGGCAGCGCCGCCGGCTGGGCGGCGGCGAGGTCGGTGGTGCTGTTACGGGCGCGCCAGGCGGCTTGCCGGCACGCCGGGGTGTCGTAGCGCTGCCGGCGGACCGGCACGAACGTGGCGTGGCAGACCGGGCAGCTCGATGTCGTCTCGATGTCGTTACGCGACGCCTTCACGACGCCAGCCGTTCGGCCACGCCGGCGTAGTAGCCGGCCTCGTACTCGACCGGCGGGACGTGGCCGATGCTGCCATGCAGCCGGCTCTCGTTGAACCACAGCACCCAGCCAGCGGTGGCCAGCTCGAGGTCATGGACGCCTCGCCATGGACCTTCGTGCCAGACCAGCTCGGCTTTATACAGACCTATCAGCGTCTCGGCCTGCGCATTGTCATAGCTATCCCCGACGGTCCCGATGGAGGCGACCGCGCCGGCGTCAAGGAGCCGGGTGACTGGTCAGGTCCTTCTTTCACCGGTTGACGAATTGGTCTGAGTTTCGTCGCGCGGATAGCGGTGTGGCGGTGGTGAAAGTGCCTGCGGCACAGGGAGAATGGGCGTGTGCCCGAGGACCTGTCGCGTGAGGAACTCATCGCGTTGGTGAAGGCGATGGCCGCGACGAACACCGCATTGCAGACCACGGTTGAGGCGCTCACCGCCACCATCAACGAACTGCGGGCGGAGATGGCGGCACTGCGTGCGCAGCTGGGGTCGAACTCGAAGAACTCCTCGAAGCCGCCGTCGTCGGACGGGCTGAGCAAGCCGGCACCGCGGTCGTTACGCCGCAAGGGTGGCAAGCCCGGCGGTCAGGACGGCCACCCCGGCCAGACCCTGCGCCAGGTGACGACACCGGACGTGATCGTCCGGCACGAGCCCGTCTGCTGCGCTGGTTGCGGCCGAGCGGCTGCGCAGGCCGTCGAGGTCGGGATGGAACGCCGGCAGGTCTTCGACCTGCCCCCGACCGCGGTGCAGGTCACCGAGCACCAGCTGATCACCCGGGCCTGCCGATGCGGCGCCCGCACCAGCGGGGTGGCGCCGGCGGGGGTGAACGCGCCCGTGTCCTACGGGCCGCGGGTCGCCGCAGCGCTGGTCTACCTCTACCAGGGCCAGTTCCTTTCCAAAGCCCGCACCGCGCAGGCCATGAGCGACCTGCTCGCAGTTTCAGTGTCGGAAGGGACCGTCGCGGCGATCACCGCGCGCGCCGCCGCGGCGCTGAGCGTCCCGGGTGGGTTCACCGACACCGTCCGCGAGCAGCTCCGCGCCGGGCCGCTGATCCACTTCGATGAGACCGGGCTGCGCGTCGCGGGCCGGCTGCACTGACTGCATTCGGCCGGCACCAGGGGCCTGACGTTGCTACACGTGCACCGCCGCCGCGGCCGGGAAGCGATCGACACCTTCGCGGTCCTCCCCGGTTATAGCGGGATCGCGGTGCACGACGCCTGGGCTGCCTACGACACCTACACAGGCGCCCGGCACATCCTGTGCGGCGCGCACCTGCTGCGGGAGCTGACCGCCGTGGTCGACCACCACAGGCTTGCCGCCGCCCAACAGACGTCCACCAGCCCCGTGCCCGACTGGTGCTGGGCCGGGCAGGCCCTCGACGCACTGCTAGCGATCAAAGCGCTGACCGACGCCGCGAACACCGCCGGCCGCAGCCCGAACCCAGCCGCGATCGCCCGCCACCGCACCCGACTACGGCACGCCGCCACCCTCGGCGCCGACCCCACCGCGCACCCCGACCCCGGCACCCTCGGCAAGAAACACCAGGCCCTGGCCCGCCGGATCCGCAACCGCGAAACCGACTACCTCGCGTTCACCACCGACCCGACCATCCCATTCGATAACAACCTCGCCGAACGCGACATCCGCATGGTCAAAATCCGGCAGAAGATCTCCGGCTGCCTACGCACCCTCACCGGCGCCGAACACCTCGCCGCGATCCGCTCCTACACCGCCACCGCCGGCAAGAACAACATCAACATCTACCAGGCCCTCGTTCAGCTAGCCGACGGCCAGCCCTGGCTACCCCAGCCCACCTGACCAGTCACGGAGCCGGTTGGTATAGCGGATCGAGGTGTACTGCCCGCATCGCTGTGGTGCACCAGCCCGCCTACGTCCTCGCCGGTCCGAGCGCGGGTCCACAACGCCATCTCCAGGGCGTCCAGCGGCAGCTGGGTGGGCATGCTGGCGGCGGTGCGCCATCCCACGATCCGGCGGCTGAACACGTCGTGGACGAAAGCGGTCAACGCCATCCCCGACCAGGTCGGCCCATTACGTGAAGTCCACCACCCACAGCTCGTTCGGGCGGCTGGCCGTGAAGTCACGCTCGACCAGGTCCGGTGGCCGGGTTGCGGCCTTGTCCGGCCGGGTCGTGACGAACTGCTTGCCACGCCGGATCCATTTAAGCCCAGC
>JBPCOB010000072.1:0-15937 GCA_051000715.1 Mycobacteriales bacterium | reverse complement strand
GTGATGTCGAAGCAGGCGCGGGAGAGCTTTGAGTGCAGCGGGAGCAGGCCCTCGACGATGAGGAACTCCCGCGGCTCGATCAGCTCCGGTCGGGTCAGCTCACCTGTGCTGTGGTCGTAGACGGGCTTGAGCACGCTCTGGCCGGTCGCGAGCAGCTGGAGGTGCTGCTCCATGATCTCCACGTAGTTGCAGTCGGGATGCAGTGGCGTGAAGGGGACGTTCTTGCGCTCCTGCCGGTCGTAGCGGTGATAGTCGTCCACGCACATCGAGGTGGCCCGCCCGCCGAGCGCATCGACGAGCCCGCGGGTCAGCGTGGTCTTGCCGGCGGCGCTGTCGCCAGCGATCGCGAGCATGACCGGGCGTCCGGCGTCAGCCCCCTGGCCGGCGCGCAACATCCGCATCGCCTTGTCCGGCATGGCGCCATCCCCTCGTCCGATACCGCCGGGCGTTTTCGCAGCCCGGCGACCGCCGAGGACAAATCGCCGGCGTGGTCAGATAGTGCACCGCCGACGCCGAACGCTCCAGGTCACCTCGCAGATCCCGCTGTGACAAGGCGGGCGGCACCGTTTGCGGCACTCCGCTCGTGCAGCGCCGCCTGCCCGGCCTCGACGAGGGCCGGGTCACCGTGCCACGCCTTCAGGGCCGGGTCTACCAGCGCCCGACCGAAGGAGAAGGTCAGCTCCCATGGCTGCGGCCCGAGCAGCTGCATCGCGCCGAGGTGCGCGGTGGCCACCTCCGGCGGCTGGCCGCCGGAGAGGAAGGCGACGCCAGGAACCTCTGCCGGTACGACGGAGCGCAGTACCTCGACCGTCCGCTGGGCGACCTCCTCCACGCTGGCCTGCCGCGAGGCCTTGGTACCGGCCGTGACCATGTTGGGCTTCAGGACAATGCCCCGGAGGTCGACCGAAGCGATGCCGAGCTCTTCGAACACCTGCGTCAGGGTCGTCGACGTCACCGCTGCGCAGCGATCCAGGTCATGGTCGCCGTCCATCAGCACCTCGGGCTCGACGATCGGGACGAGGCCGGCCTCCTGCGAGAGGGCCGCGTACCGGGCGAGGGCGTGGGCGTTCGCGTGCAGTGCGGCGTAGGTGGGCAGCTCCGGACCGATCTTGATCACCGCGCGCCACTTCGCGAACTGCGCGCCGAGGGGGGCGTACTCCTCGAATCGTTCCCGCAGCCCGTCGAGACCCTCGGTGACGGTCTCTCCGGGTGCGCCGGCGAGCGGCTTGGCGCCGGCGTCGACCTTGATGCCAGGGATCATGCCGGCCGCCGACACCGCCTCGGGGAAGGTCCGGCCGTCGCTCAGCCGAGCTCGCAGCGTGTCGTCGGCGAGGATGACGCCGCTGATGGCGACCGCGAGCCCGGGCGTGGTCACGAGCATCTCCCGGTACGCCCTGCGGTGCTCCTCGTCGGGTGCCACGCCGGCCTTCTCCAGCCGCGTCGTCACCGTCGAGATGCTCTCGTCGGCCGCGAGAATCCCCCGGCCCTCGCTCACCATCTGCCGTGCCACCGTCTGCAGCGAATCGCTCATTGCGTCCTCCTTCAGGGCCCGCTGTCACGCTCGCCCACCGTAGGCCTGCCGGCCTTTGAGCGCAGCCTCCCGGGGGAACGGCCGGCGGTCATGCGGCGTTTTGTAGGCGTTGGTAGGTCGGCGGGTCGGCGCGAAGGGAGTCCTCACATGCACCGCCAGCACAACGGGCTGAAGACCGCCGCGCTGCTCGGCTCGCTCTCCGCGCTGATCCTGCTCGTGGGCAGCGCATTCGGCCGCGGCGGGCTGCTCATCGCCTTCTTCGTCGCCCTGGCCACCAACGGTTATGGCTACTTCTTCAGCGACAGGATCGCGCTGCGTTCGATGCGCGCACGGCCGGTGGGCGAGGCGGAGCAGCCGGTGATGTACCGGCTCGTGCGCGAGCTGGCCGGCGCGGCCCGCCAGCCGATGCCGCGGCTGTACGTGTCCCCCACCGCTGCGCCCAACGCCTTCGCCACGGGCCGCAACCCGCGGACCGCCGCCGTCTGCTGCACCGGGGGCATCCTGGCCATGCTGGACGAGCGCGAGCTGCGCGGCGTACTCGGCCACGAGCTCAGCCACGTCTACAACCGCGACATCTTGATCTCCTCGGTGGCGGGGGCACTGGCCAGCGTGATTCTCTATCTGGCGCACCTGGCCTTCTTCCTGCCGATGGGCGGGCGGGACGACGACGAGGGCGGTAACCCGCTTGCCGGGCTGCTGCTTCTGCTCCTCGGGCCCATCGCCGCCTCGCTGATCCAGGTGGCGATCAGCCGGTCCAGGGAGTTCCAGGCCGACGCCTCGGGTGCTGCGGTGACGGGCGATCCGCTCGGATTGGCCAGCGCGCTGCGAAAGCTCGACGCCGGCACCGCGGCGCTGCCGCTGACACCGGAGGACCGGCTGGTGGCGACCAGCCACCTCATGATCGCCAATCCCTTCCGGGGGGCCGGCATGGCAAGGATGTTCGCCACCCACCCCCCGATGGTCGATCGCATCGCCCGGCTCGAGGCGATGGCGGGCACCTACCGCTACGGGCGCTGAGCGTTCCCTACCGCCGCCTGGCCAGCGGCGTACCGTCGCCAGCGTGATCAGGACCCGGCTCTACCGCAGTGGCAACCTGGAGCTGACCGACTTTGACCCAGCGGATATCTCCGACCACCTGGCCGAACCGGACACCGTGGTCTGGATGGACCTCTGCGAGCCCCGTCGCGAGGACTTCGCCGTACTCGGCCAGGAGTTCGGGCTCAACCCGCTCGCGGTCGAGGATGCCACCACCGAACGGCAGCGTCCGAAGCTGGACCACTACGACGACCACCTTTTCCTCACCGTCTACGGCGTCGCCCTCGACCCGGCGAGCGGACAGCTGAGTACGTCGGAGCTAGCGATCTTCGTCTCGAGCCGATACCTGATCACCGTGCGCAAGGACCCCGGCTTCAACCTCGACCCGGTGCTGGCCGCCTGGGATCACTCCGCCGACCTCGCGAAGCATGGTGTCGGCTTCCTGCTCTACGGGTTGCTCGACGTCGTGGTCGACGGTCACTTCATGGCGGTCGAGTCGCTCGACGACGGGATCGAGAGCCTGGAGGACCTGCTCTTCGCGGCTCGGCCGGTCGACACCGAGGTGCAGCGGCGGAGCTTCGAGCTGCGCAAGTCCCTCGTCGTGCTCCGCCGCTTGGTGCTCCCGATGCGCGAAGTCGTGAACAGCCTCCTGCGGCGCGAGCTGGGGGTGGTCGACCCGGCGATGGCGCCCTACTACCAGGACGTCTACGACCACGTGCTGCGGGCCACCGAGTGGACCGAATCCCTTCGCGACCTGGTCGGCACGATTCTGGAGACGAACCTGACGCTGCAGGGCAACCGGCTCAACGAGGTGATGAAGAAGGTCACCAGCTGGGCGGCGATCATTGCGGTGCCCACCGCGATCACCGGTTTCTACGGCATGAACGTGCCCTACCCGGGCTTCGCGCACCATTCGGGCTTCATCGCCTCGGTCGCGCTGCTCGTCGTCCTCTCGGTCGGGCTTTACGTGTCCTTCCGCCGCCGCGGTTGGCTGTAGGCGGTTCCGATCGTCAGGCGTCGGTCGCCGTCGGCAGGGACCGCGACGAGTTCGCCGCCTTTTGCGCCGCCGAGCACGGCAGGCTGGTTGGGATGCTCACCCTGCACTGCGGTGACCCGGGCGTGGCTGCAGGACTCGCCAAGAGGCCTCGTGCAGCCCTCCCCCGGCTCAGCGATAGTTGACGAACTGCAGCGGTACGCCGAAGTCCGCCGCCTTCAGCATGGCGATCACGGCCTGCAGGTCGTCCCGCTTCTTGCCCGTGACCCGGAGCGAGTCGCCCTGGATCTGGGCCTGGACGCCCTTCGGCCCTTCGGACCGGACCTTCTTGGCGATCGCGCGGGCCGCCTCCTCGGAGATCCCCTGCTGGATCGCGACGGTCAGCCGCGAGCTGGCGCCGGCACCGGGCTGTGGGTCGCCGTGCTGCAGGGCCTTGAGCGAGACGTTGCGGCGTACCAGCTTCTCCTTGAAGACCTCCAACACCGCCCGCACGCGGTCGTCGCTGTTGGCCCGGATCTCGACGGCCTCACCGGACCAGGCGATCGAGGCCCCGACCCCCTTGAAGTCATAGCGGGTGGCGACCTCCTTGGCGGCGGTGTTCAGCGCGTTGTCCACCTCCTGCCGGTCGACCTTGTTCACCACGTCGAACGACGCGTCGGCCACGGTGATCCTCCCGTTCGCAGGCGTGGGGGCTCCCTCGCCATCGGCTATCCTCGGCAGCCGCCGGTGTGTCGAGGCAGGTTGCCCGAGCGGCCAAAGGGAGCGGTCTGTAAAACCGTCGGCTCAGCCTACGATGGTTCGAATCCATCACCTGCCACCAACCGAACGGGCGTCCGCCTCGGCGGGCGCCCGTCGACGCCACCGACCAGCGAAGAGATGGTCGGGGCTCGGCATCGAGGCGGCCCCCTCCAACACCTCTCCGGCGACATCTCAGTAAGCGGAGGCATGGGCGTCGGTGTGCGGAGGCATGGGCGCGGCCCGGACTACCGTCTTGAACCAGTTGCGGCCTACGACGCTGCGCCCCGCGGCCGAGCCCGCTGCCGGCACACCTACCTCCAGCCGGATGGCGGGAGTACTGGACGATGGAAGCGTCGGTTACGGCACTCCAGGTGACACACTTTGCTCGCTCCCCGACACTTTGCTCGGGGGCTGTGGTGTACAAACAGGGCAAATCGGGGTCCAATCCGATGCGTGGCCGAGCAAACTGGGCGGGACGGAGTCGACGGTGATCAAACCGGCGCTGGCGCGTCGGAAGGCTCGTCGAGCCGGGCCGGCCATTCCTTGAAAGCGGGGCCCAGTCTGTGGTCGCCCGGTCGGGAGCGGAGCTGGCCCGACGCGAGCCCGTTTCGGCGTCACCCGGGCGGCGGGCGGGCGTGTAACCTCAGCTACCGACTGGCCCCCTTAGCTCAGTCGGCAGAGCGTCTCCATGGTAAGGAGAAGGTCTACGGTTCGATTCCGTAAGGGGGCTCTGGTGCGGCCGGGCGACCGGCGTACGCAGCATCTGGCGGTGTAGCTCAGCCTGGTAAGAGCAAGCGGCTCATAATCGCTGTGTCGCCGGTTCAAATCCGGCCACCGCTACCACGCCCGACCGCAACCAGCCCGGTCGGCTATTCTGGCGGGCACCGCCCCGTCCCCCGGAAAGAGGCGCTTGTCCCGTGGCCGCCACCGATGTACGCCCCAAGATCACCATGGCCTGCCAGGAGTGCAAGCACCGCAACTACATCACCCGCAAGAACCGGCGTAACGACCCCGACCGGATGGAGCTGCGCAAGTTCTGCCCGAACTGCCGCAGCCACACCGCGCACCGCGAGACCCGCTAGCCGCCCGCACGGTGCCGATCAACCCCGAGCTCGTCGGGCGGAGCTATCCCGCGAGCGAGCCCTACGAGGTCGGCCGGGAGAAGATCGCTGAGTTCGCCGACGCGATCGGCGACGCCAACCCGGCGTACCGGGACCGGGCCGCGGCCGCCGCGCTGGGCCACCCGGACGTGGTTGCGCCACCGACGTTCGCCATCGTGCTGTCGTTCTCGGCCGGCCGCGCGGTGATCGAGGACCCGGAGGTCGGCGTCGACTACAGCCGGGTAGTGCACGGGGAGCAGAGCTTCGCGTTCACCCGGCCGATCCGGGCGGGCGACGAGCTGGTCGCTACCCCGACCATCCGCTCGATCCGGGCCGCCGGCCGCAACGAGATCCTTACGGTCGACTGCGCGATCACGACGACGGCGGGCGAGCCGGTCTGCACGGCGTCCAACACCCTGGTCGTACGGGGCACCGCAAGCGCGAAGGCCTGACGTGGCCGCCGGGGTTGCCTACGCCGACGTGGCCGTCGGCGACGAGCTGCCGGCCCAGGCCTTCCCGGTCCGCCGGTTGGACCTGGTTCGCTACTGCGGCGCCTCGGGCGACTTCAACGTCATCCACTGGAACCAGCGGATCGCGCAGTCGGTGGGTCTCCCGGATGTGATCGCGCACGGGATGTTCACGATGGCGCAAGCCGCGCGGCTGGTGACCGACTGGTGCGGCGATCCGGCGGCGGTGGTGGAGTACGGCGTCCGCTTTTCCTCCATGGTGGTGGTGCCGGACGACGACATCGGCGCGACGCTCGAGGTCAGCGGCGTGGTGGAGCAGAAGCTGGACGGCGGCCGGGTCGTCGTTGCGCTGACCGCCCGCACGGGTGGCGCCAAGGTCCTCACCGCGGCCCGGGCGGTCGTGCAGCTGCGGTGACCCGTTGCCCGTCCGGACGAGCGGTTGACAGACTTGTGAGTGAGCACTAACTTACGACTGTGCCGATACGTCATCAGCGCATGACCGCCGACCAGCGGCGGGAGGCAGTGCTCGTTGCGGCGATGCGGGAGTTCGCCGCCGGCGGGTTGGCCGGCACCTCTACCGAGACGATCGCGCGGCGGGCCGGCATCTCACACCCGTACCTGTTCCGGCTGTTCCCTACCAAGAAGGCGCTGTTCCTCGCCGTGGTCGAGCGGTGCTTCGCGCGGACCGCCGCTACCTTTACCGAGGCCGCGGCGGGCCAGGCAGGCGCCCCGGCGCTGCAGGCCATGGGCCGGGCCTACCTCGGGCTGTTGGCCGACCGGGACCTGCTGCTTGCCCAGCTGCACGCGTACGCAGCCTGTGCCGATCCGGCTGTGTGCGAGGCCACCCGGCACGGGTTCCGCGAGCTGTGGGACTTGGTGACCAGGGTCAGCGGCGTCTCGTCCGAGGAGGTCCGGCAGTTCTTCGCGGCCGGCATGCTGCTCAACGTCGTGGCAGCCATGGACCTTCAGCGCCACGATCAGTCCTGGGCTGCGATCTGCATGCCGGCCAAGGGGTGACCCCCTTTTTTTGGGCGCGCAAACAAGTGACCACTCACTACTAGGAGACCCAGATGTCAAGTCGCAGCCGCACCCTGTGGACGTTCGTGGCGACTTCCGTCGCCCTGTTCATGGTGTCTCTCGACAACCTCGTCGTGACCACCGCGCTGCCCTCGATCCGGACCAATCTCAACGCCTCCCTCGAGGGGTTGGAGTGGACGGTCAACGCCTACACGCTCACCTTCGCCGTACTGCTGCTCACCGGTGCTGCGCTGGGTGACCGGTTCGGCCGGCGGCGACTCTTCGTGCTTGGGCTGCTGGTCTTCACGGCGGCCTCCGCGGCGGCCGCGGTCGCCCCGAACATCGACATGCTGGTCGCCGCGCGCGCCGTGCAGGGCATCGGCGGCGCCGTCGTGACCCCGCTCACGCTCACCCTGCTCTCGGCCGCGGTCCCCGCGCAGCGCCGCGGGCTGGCACTCGGCGCATGGGGCGCCGTCGGGGGACTGGCCGTCGCGCTCGGCCCGCTCGTAGGTGGGGCCGTCGTCGAGGGCGCTTCCTGGCAGTGGATCTTCTGGCTCAACGTCCCGATCGGGCTGGTCCTGATCCCGCTGTCGCGCTGGGCGCTCGCGGAGAGCCGTGGCCCGGCCGCCCGGCTTGATCTCGTGGGCACCGCGCTCGTGAGCGCGGGCCTGTTCGGCGTGGTGTTGGGACTGGTGCGGGGCAACGGCCAGGGCTGGACCAGCCCGCAGATCGTGAGCTCGCTCGGGCTCGGCCTGGCGGTGCTGGTCGTCTTCGTGATCTGGGAGCGGCGTACGGCGCAGCCGATGCTGCCGCTGGGCCTCTTCCGCGCTCGCGGCTTCAGCGCTACGAACGTAGCGTCACTGTTGATGTTCTTCGGGATGTTCGGCTCGGTGTTCCTGCTCGCGCAGTTCCTGCAGACCGTCCAGGGCTACTCGCCGCTCGAGGCCGGCCTGCGCACCCTGCCGTGGACGGGCATGCCGGTGCTCGTCGCGCCCGTCGCCGGGGTGCTCTCCGACCGGATCGGCGGGCGGCCGCTGCTCATCGCCGGGTTGGCTTTGCAGGGCCTCGGCCTGGCGTGGCTGGCCTTGGTCACCACGCCGACGGTGGCCTACGGCTCGCTGGTGGCGCCCTTCGCGATGAGCGGGGTAGGCATGGGGCTGTTCTTCGCGCCGGTGGCCAACCTCGTACTCGGCTCGGTTCCGCGCAGCGCGGAGGGGATCGCCTCCGGCGCGAACAACGCCATCCGTGAGCTCGGCGGCGTACTCGGTGTGGCGGTCCTGGCGTCGATCTTCGCTGGTCAGGGCGGCTACGGGAGTCCCCAGGACTTCGTCGACGGCCTGGTGCCGGCCATCTGGGTCGGTTCCGTGCTCGTCGGGCTCGGCGCCCTGGCCGCGGCCGCCATCCCCGGCCGTCGGGCGGGTGCGCCGTGGTCGCCGACGGCCGAGCCAAACGCCGAGCCGTACGCCGAGCCGGTTCGCGTCTGAGGTCCGGCGAAGGCGCTGCGGTCCGCGGGTCAACCGACCTCGCGGAGCAGCCGGTCCAGTCGGGACACCCCCTCGACCAGGTTGTCGTCGCCGAGCGCGTAGGACAGCCGCAGGTAGCCCGGCGTGCCGAAGGCCTCCCCGGGTACGACGGCGACCTCGGCCTCCTCGAGCACGAGCTCCGCGAGCTCCGCCGAGCTGGCCGGCCGCCGGCCGCGAAGGTCACGACCGAGCAGCTTGCGGACGGATGGGTAGCAGTAGAAGGCGCCCTGCGGCTCCGGGCAGACCACTCCGGGAATCTCGCCGAGCATCCGGGTCATGGTCAGCCGCCTGCGGTCGAACGCCGCCCGCATCTCGGCTACCGCGGACAGGTCGCCGGAGACGGCCGCCAGCGCGGCTGCCTGCGCGACGTTGCAGACGTTGGAGGTGAGGTGGGACTGCAGAACCGTGGCGGCGGCGACGACCTCCGACGGGCCGATCAGCCAGCCCACCCGCCAGCCGGTCATCGCGTAGGTCTTCGCCACCCCGTTCAGGACGACGCACCGGCTAGCCAGCTCCGGCACGGCGACCGGCATCGAGGTGAAGATCGCGTCGCCGTAAACTAGGTGCTCGTAGATCTCGTCGGTGATCACCCAGGTGCCGGTTTCGACCGCCCACCGGCCGATGGCCTCCACCAGGTCCGGAGGGTGCACCGCTCCGGTTGGGTTCGACGGTGAGCAGAACATCAGGACCTTGGTGCGGGGCGTGCGCGCGGCCGCCAGCCGTTCCGGCGTCACCAGGTAACCGGTCGACTCATCGGTCGGCACCAGCACCGGTACGCCGCCGGCCAGCCGGATCGCCTCCGGGTAGGTCGTCCAGTAGGGCGCGGGAAGCAGCACCTCATCGCCCGGGTCGAGCAGGGTGGCGAACGCGGAGTAGACCGCCTGTTTGCCCCCGTTGGTGACCAGCACCTGCTCGGCCGCCACCCGGTACGCCGAGTCCCGGGCCGTCTTGTCCGCGATCGCGGCCCGCAGCTCGGGCAGGCCGGCGGTCGGAGTGTAATGGTGGAAACGCGGTTTGCTGCACGCCGCCTCGGCGGCAGCGACGATCGCCGCGGGTGTGGGGAAGTCCGGCTCGCCCGCACCGAAGCCGATCACATCTCGGCCGGCCTCCCGCAGTGCCTTGCCCCTCATGTCCACCGCGAGCGTGGCCGACTCCTCGATGCACCCGACCCGGGCCGAGATGGGGCTGACGTCCAGGGGGGCGGCGGTGCGGTCCGGCGGGGGAGCGAGGGCCATGGCCGGATGTTGCCGCAGCCGCGGCCTCTCGGTCCACCCGGGCGGTGAGGGCGCCCTGCGGCGACGGTCGACTAGCCCCCGACCATCGACGTACACTTGCGGCGGCTCGCTGTCCGCGCTCCGGCGCGCCCGGGCGGAGTCCGACGCAGAGGGCAGTAGCTCAATTGGCCAGAGTCCCGGTCTCCAAAACCGGTGGTTGGGGGTTCGAGTCCCTCCTGCCCTGCCAGCCGACCAGCACCACGAGACCAGGGACGGTGAGGACCAGTGACCGAGACGCGCGGCTCCACGGCCGTGACCGAGCGGGTTGCGGACCGGCCGACCCCGGCCACCGGCGGTCGAGGTGCGCGTGGCGGCGGTCCGCTTTCGCGCCTGTCCCTGTTCTACCGCCAGGTAGTTGCCGAGCTCCGCAAGGTCATCTGGCCGACCCGCCGCGAACTGATCACCTACACCACGGTGGCGTTGATCTTCGTCACCGTGATGGTGGCGCTGGTGGCCGGCGCCGACCTGGTCTTCGCCAAGGGCGTGCTGGCAGTTTTCGGCTAGCTCGCAAAACTGCCCCCGTCCCTCTACCAAGGAAGATCGTGTCCGAGAACACCCTCGCAACGCAGGACCCGCCCGGGATCGACGAGGCCGAGAATCCGGAGGCGGAGGCCGAGGCGGCGGAGGATCCCACCGCGGAGTTCCGCCGGGCGCTCGCCGCCTCGCCGGGCGAGTGGTACGTCGTGCACTCCTACGCCGGCTACGAGAACAAGGTGAAGGCCAACCTGGAGAGCCGCATCATCTCGCTCAACATGGAGGACTACATCTACCGGATCGAGGTGCCGACCGAGGAGGTCACCGAGATCAAGAACGGCAAGCGGCAGCTGGTCACCCGCAAGGTCTTCCCCGGCTACCTGCTCGTCCAGATGGACCTGACCGACGAGTCGTGGTCCGCCGTGCGCAATACGCCGGGCGTCACCGGCTTCGTCGGCCAGACCAACCGGCCGTCCCCGCTGTCGGTGGACGAAGTCGTCCGGATCCTGGCGCCGGCCCCGGAGGCCAAGAGCAAGGAGCCGCCGCGCGTGGTCGACTTCGAGGTCGGCGAGTCGGTGACGGTCATGGATGGGCCGTTCGCCACTCTTCCCGCCACGATCAACGAGATCAACGGCGACGCGCAGAAGCTCAAGGTGCTGGTATCGATCTTCGGTCGTGAGACCCCGGTCGAACTATCCTTCTCCCAGGTCAGCAAGGTCTGACCCGCCTCCCCCGTACGTCAGAAGGACGAGGAACATGCCCCCCAAGAAGAGACTTGCCGCGATCGTCAAGCTGCAGATCAAGGCCGGCGTGGCAACGCCGGCGCCTCCGGTCGGACCGGCCCTCGGCCAGCACGGCGTCAACATCATGGAGTTCTGCAAGCAGTACAACGCCGCCACCGAGGCTCAGCGCGGGCAGGTCGTGCCGGTCGAGATCTCGGTGTTCGAGGACCGGTCGTTCACCTTCATCACCAAGACGCCACCGGCCGCCCGGCTCATCCTGGCCGCGGCCGGCATCGACAAGGGCAGCGGTGAGCCGCACAAGACCAAGGTGGCCTCGTTGACCCGGGCCCAGGTGCGCGAGATCGCCGAGACCAAACTTCAGGACCTCAACGCCAACGACCTCGACGCCGCGGAGAAGACCGTGGCCGGCACCGCGCGTTCGATGGGCATCACCGTCAAGGACTGAAACCAGCAGGTGTGGGAGGGCCGGTGACCGCCGGCCCGTCATCACCACGAGCGATCGGAGTACGCCGTGCAGCGCAGCAAGGCCTACCGGCAGGCCGCCGCCTTGATCGAGCCGGACCGGATCTACAGCCCGCTCCAGGCGGTCCGGCTGGTCAAGTCCTCCGCCACCACCAAGTTCGACCCCACGGTCGAGGTGGCCGTGCGGCTCGGGGTGGACCCGCGCAAGGCCGACCAGATGGTCCGCGGCACCGTGAACTTGCCGCACGGCACCGGAAAGACCGCGCGGGTCGCCGTCTTTGCCACCGGTGAGAAGGCGGCCGAGGCGGAGGCTGCCGGTGCCGACTTCGTGGGCTCCGACGACCTGATCGCCCGGGTGCAGGAAGGGTTCGTAGACTTCGACGCGGCCGTGGCGACGCCGGACATGATGAGCAAGGTGGGCCGGGTCGCCCGCATCCTGGGTCCGCGCGGCCTGATGCCCAACCCGAAGACCGGCACCGTCACGGCTGACGTGGCCAAGGCCGTCACCGACATCAAGGGCGGCAAGGTCAACTACCGCGTGGACAAGCAGGGCAACCTGCATCTGGTGATCGGCAAGGCGTCCTTCGCCGAGCAGGCATTGTTGGACAACTACGCCGTCGCCATGGACGAGGTCGTCCGCGCGAAGCCGGCCGCCGCCAAGGGGAAGTACCTGAGAAAGGTCACCTTCACCACGACCATGGGCCCCGGCATCCCGGTCGACGCGAACAAGCTGCGCAATCTCATGGAGGAGCCGGCGCCCGCCGGCTGAGCCCGCCCGCCGCTTGCCGCCTTTGACCTGCGCCGTGCGGTCGCCGTACGGTGTCCCCCAGCCCTAGACCGCTGGTCGCCGTGCTCCGTCGCTACTGACGGCGGACGGCCGAAGGTCCCGTGAGCGTTGCGGGCGTCCCGCGCAGGTGTCACCGAGCTCGGCCGCGCCGACCTGCGCAGCCCGCCCCGTGCGCCTCGCGCCGGATTCCTGGTGACCTCCGAGGCCCGACCGGCGCCGACCCGGAGGAGCCCCCATGGCGAACGCCGTCAAGACCGCGGCCGTGGCCGAGATCGCCGACGCCTTCCGCAGCTCGTCGGCGGCGGTGCTCACCGAGTACCGCGGCCTCACCGTGGCGCAGCTCAAGGAGCTGCGCCGGACGCTGGCCGGCAACGCCACCTACGCCGTCGTCAAGAACACCCTCACCCGGCTGGCCGCCCGCGATGCCGGCGTACCCGACATCGACGCGCTGCTGCAAGGCCCGTCGGCGATTGCCTTCGTCAGCGGAGACCCGGTCGCGGTGGCCAAGGGCATCCGCGACTTCGCCCGCACCAACCCGCTACTGATCGTCAAGGGTGGCGTGCTCGAAGGCCGCGCGTTGTCGGCCGACGAGATCCGTCGCCTCGCCGACCTCGAGTCGCGCGAGGTCCTGCTGGCCCGGCTCGCCGGCGCGATGCAGGCGTCGCTGGCCGGCGCGGTGGCGCTGGTCGCGGCTCCGCTGTCGCAGGCCGCCCGCGTGCTCGCCGCGCTGCAGGCCCGCGCGGAGGAGGATCCGACGATCCTTGGGGGCGGTGCCGGTACGCCCCCCGTCGACGAGCCGCCGGTCCCACCAGCCGCGGTCGCCGAGCCGGCGGTAGAACCTCCGCCCGGTGAACCAGGCCCGCCCGACGCCGCTGAGGAGCCCGCGGCCACCTCCGGTGACGCGGCCGACGCCGCAGTGACCGCCGACGCGCTCGCTCGCGAAATGACCGCGCAGGAGCCGGTTGCACCCTCCGCACCCTCGGCCGAGTCTGCGCCGGACGCCGCGACACCGGCGGCCGACGAGCCACCGGCCTGAGCGCTACTGCACGACGGACCAGGACCAACTGTCAGCAACCAGGAAGGACCGCCGCCATGGCGAAGCTCAGCAATGATGACCTGCTCGACGCGTTCAAGGAGATGACGCTGCTCGAGCTGTCGGAGTTCGTAAAGTCGTTCGAGACCACCTTCGGCGTGACCGCGGCCGCTCCGGTGGCGGTAGCCGCCGCGCCGACCGCCGGGGGCGGCGGAGAGGCCGCCGCGGCGGTCGAGGAGCAGGACGAGTTCGACGTCGTCCTGGAGGCGGCCGGCGAGAAGAAGATCCAGGTCATCAAGGAGGTCCGCACGCTGACCAGCCTGGGCCTGAAGGAGGCCAAGGACCTCGTCGACGGTGCTCCGAAGCCGGTGCTCGAGCGGGTGCCAAAGGAGGCGGCCGAGAAGGCGCGGGCTGCCCTGGCGGGCGCTGGCGCCACCGTAACCGTCAAGTAGTGCGGTTCCCGGCGCTCCCTCGCCGGGGGCGTCCCATGGTGGCCGCGGGTCGAGGTTTCAGCTGCATCGCGCGACCGATGGGGAAAACTGCCCCCGGCACTTGACGTCGGGCGCCCGGCGGGTGATTCTTCCGGGCAGCAGTGACAACCGCACGCGCGGCCGATACCGGCCGACCTCGACAGCAGTGAGCCGTTCGGCTACACTGACCGTTTGCGCTGCTTCCTGACGTTGCCCGCTGACGCGGGTCGTCCGGCATGCGCGCAGTTCATTCGCGCGCCATCGGAGGGATTTCTACTTGGCCGCCTCGCGCACCGCCTCGAGCGCCACCGCAAAGACCGACCGGAGCTTCGGCTCACCCGCACCCGCCCGCACCGCCTCCCGGAACGGTCGGGTGTCCTTCGCCAAGATCCGCGAGCCGCTGGAGGTGCCCGACCTCCTCGCTCTGCAGACGAACTCCTTCGACTGGCTGCTCGGCAACGAAGCCTGGCGGGCGCGGGTGGAGGAGGCGCTGGCCGCAGGTCGGACCGATGTCCCGGACGTCTCCGGGCTGGAAGAGATCTTCGCCGAGATCAGTCCGATCGAGGACTTCTCGGGGTCGATGTCGCTGTCGTTCCGCGACCACCGCTTCGAGCCGCCCAAGTACTCCCTGGAGGAGTGCAAGGACAAGGACATGACGTTCTCCGCGCCGATGTTCGTCACCGCGGAGTTCACCAACAACACGACCGGTGAGATCAAGAGCCAGACGGTGTTCATGGGCGACTTCCCGCTGATGACCCCGAAGGGCACCTTCGTCATCAACGGCACGGAGCGGGTCGTGGTGTCCCAGCTCGTCCGGTCTCCGGGTGTCTACTTCGACCGCACCCTCGACAAGACCTCCGACAAGGAGGTCTTCAGCTGCAAGGTCATCCCGAGCCGCGGCGCCTGGCTGGAGTTCGAGGTCGACAAGCGCGACGCGGTGGGCGTCCGGATCGACCGCAAGCGCAAGCAGAGCGTCACGGTGCTGCTGCGGGCCCTCGGCTGGGACGACGCCCGCATTCTCGAGCGCTTCGGCTCCTACGAGTCGATGCGGATGACGCTGGAGAAGGACCACACCAGCTCACAGGACGACGCGCTGCTCGACATCTACCGCAAGCTGCGCCCGGGTGAGCCGCCGACCCGGGAGTCCGCCCAGACCCTGCTGGACAACCTCTACTTCAACTCCAAGCGCTACGACCTCGCCAAGGTCGGCCGGTACAAGACCAACAAGAAGCTCGCCTTGGACCAGCCGCTGGCCAAGGGCGTCCTCACCGAGGACGACATCGTCGCCACGATCGAGTACGTCGTACGGCTGCACGCCGGCGAGCCGGGTTACGAGACCGACGACATCGACCACTTCGGCAACCGCCGCCTGCGCACGGTTGGCGAGCTCATCCAGAACCAGGTCCGGCTGGGCCTGGCCCGGATGGAGCGGGTCGTCCGAGAGCGGATGACCACCCAGGATGTCGAGGCGATCACGCCCCAGACCCTCATCAACATCCGGCCGGTCGTCGCGTCCATCAAGGAGTTCTTCGGCACTAGCCAGCTCTCGCAGTTCATGGACCAGACCAACCCGCTGGCCGGGTTGACCCACAAGCGGCGGCTGTCCGCCCTCGGCCCGGGCGGGCTGTCCCGGGAGCGGGCCGGCTTCGAGGTCCGTGACGTCCACCCCAGCCACTACGGCCGGATGTGCCCGATCGAGACCCCGGAGGGGCCCAACATCGGGCTGATCGGGTCGCTGTCGACGTACGCGCGGGTGAACGCCTTCGGCTTCGTCGAAACGCCGTACCGGAAGGTCGACGACAAGGGCCGGGTCACCGACCAGATCGACTACCTCACCGCGGACGAGGAGGACCGGCACGTCATCGCGCAGGCCAACGCGCCGCTGACGCCCGACGGCACCTTCGCCGAGGCTCGGGTCCTGGTCCGCAAGAAGGGCGGCGAGGTCGACTACCTCGCCCCGGCCAGCGTGGACTACATGGACGTCTCGCCCCGCCAGATGGTGTCCGTGGCCACGGCCATGATCCCCTTCCTCGAACACGACGACACCAACCGGGCGCGGATGGGCTCGAACATGCAGCGCCAGGCCGTTCCGCTGCGGCGCAGCGAGGCGCCGCTGGTCGGCACCGGCATGGAGGCGCGGGCAGCCAAGGACGCCGGCGACGTCGTCCTCGCCGAGAAGGCCGGCGTGGTGGAGGACGTCTCCGCCGACTTCATCACCGTGGCGGCCGACGACGGCACCCGGTCGACCTACCTGCTGCACAAGTTCCGCCGCTCTAACCAGGGCACCTG
>JBPCOB010000071.1:0-3606 GCA_051000715.1 Mycobacteriales bacterium | reverse complement strand
CCGACGCGCCCTGCCAGATCAGCCCGGCCATGCCAAGCGGGACGAACGCGGTCACCAGCACGATCGCGGCGTCGCGGGCGACCATGTCCGCGAAGAACAGCAGGGCGCCGACGATCAGCGCGGTGCTGCCGAGCAGGACAATCCCGAGCGGGTTGCCGGACGACGCGGCGGCCCCGACAAGGACTTTCCCGGCGTCTTTCCCGACGCCGGCGGCGACCCCCGCGCAGGCCACGTCGACCGCGGCGGCCGCGAAACCGACGAGGGCGGGGGCGGCAGCCGACACGACACCCCAGACGGCCGCATACCCGAGGGCCCGGCCAAGGGATCGGCCGTCCCCCCGCAGGCCGCCCACCGCGGCGGCGACGACCAGGAACAGCAGAGCCACCGCGGCCGATACGAGGGTGATCTGCGAGTAGATGCCCCGGAACCATGAGCCGTCGAGCCGGGGCGTCGTCGTCACTGCGATCAGGGGCAGGATTTGGGCGACCAGCCACCCGACGGCGTCGGTGAACAGGGCCACGAACGGGCCGAAGATCAGCCCGGGGATCATGCGGCGCCGCCGTTCGGGCGCCGCTGGAACGGAACAACCGCCGGGTCAGCCGGAACCGGCGCCGGTGGCTTCCGCGGCCGCCGCGACGGCTCGGCCAGGACAGTCACCCACGCCCATATCCACGGCACCGCGAACACGCCCAGGAAGTTGAACAGCAGCACCAGGCCCATCCGCGGATGCCGGCGGACCGCCGCCACCAGCGACGGCGACCAGTACGTGCCGAAGATCAGCACGGTGACAGCAGCGACGGCCAGCCGCGCGCCGGCCTGGGCCATCGTCGCCTCAGCGGTCAGCACTGGACGGCCCCGCCCAGGGTCAACGCGAACGCGATCAGGCCACCGCCGGCGGCGATCAGCGCGGCCCCGCCGAGCGCCCACATGACGCCCTGCTTAGCGCCGGCCTCCATACCCGACCGGCCGGAACGATGCGCGAACGCCAGCGTTCCAGCAGCGGCCAGCAACCCGATCAGGCAGGCCACGATCCCGTAGAAGGACACGTAACCGACGAGCTGCTGAAGCTGGGCCGCGCCGGGCGCGCCTGAGGCGTTCGGTGCGGACTTGAGGCACGTCGCGGCGATGACTGAGACGTGAGACATGGGGTTTTCCCTCCTGAGTAGCCGGGCCGGGGGCTCCGGGGGCCACACGTAACGGCCCGGCCACTCACGGTCGACGCTAGACCGCTACGCCACTCAACGCAACACTGCGCTACTCTAAACGTCATAGGGCAGTGGCGGGACCAGAGCCCGCGACGCCGCGACGACAAGGGGCATCCGTGTGCTACGCAACACAACGTTCGCGGCTAAACTCGTACGCACGATGGCCGGAGACGACGACCCCGACGGGACCTGGCTCACGCCGAAACAAGTCGCCGGCATCCTCGGGGTCAGCTTGGAGACCGTGCGCCGGTTGGCTCGAGCGGGGCAGCTCCCGCACATCAAGGTCGGCAGAGCGCTCCGCTTCAAGCGATCGGTCATCGAGAATCTGGACGAGCTGCCACCCGACTAGCAGCCGGCCGTGAAAGCGGTCGTCGGTGTCATCGCCGCTATCGCGCTGCTACCCGTCATCGCCCTTATGGGCCTCGGCGCGATGCTCTCCGCCAGCGGCAGCACTGTCCCGACCGGATGCCCCAGCGCCTCGCCCAGTGCCTCCCCGAGCGGCTCGCCCGGCCCTGGGGCCAGCGCCAGCCCGGACCCCTGCGCGGGGATCGCCGGCTACGTGAATCCCTTGCCGGACCCGCGATGGGGGACCGCGCGGACCGACCAGGGCGTCGACTTCATCCCGACCGTGCCGCTGCCGGTGCTGGCAGTCGGGGATGGGATCGTCACCTATTCGTCGACGTCGTGCGGCTGGCCCGGCGGTGCGTTCGTCTCCTACCGGCTCACCGCCGGGTCGCACGCCGGCCTGTACGTGTTCGTCGCGGAGCATCTGACCGGTCTGCCGCCGGTCGGGACAGTCCTACACGCCGGCGACCCGGTGGCGATCGGCTGGCCCGGCTACCCCTGGATAGAGACAGGCTGGGCGGCCCCGCAGGGTGACTCGCCCGCCGTCCCGTACAACGGGCTCCCGGACGGAACGCCCACCGCCGGCGGCCTCGCCTTCGCCCGCTTCCTCAACGAGCTCGGCCGCACCACCCTGCAGGACCCCGGACCCGGACCCGACCGGCCATAGGACCGGCTCCGCCGGCGTACGGACACACCGGGGACACCCCTAGCAAGGCCGCGCCTCACGTCAAGGAGCTTCGCCCGCTCCGCGGCGCCTGCGGCGTCCTGGACCCGAGCCTCCCTCGGCCTCGCTCGATCCCCAACGTTCCCCCCTCCATGGGGTGACGCCAAAGGGTGACCCCGAACTACGAAACGGCGCCGACGTGGCCTCCCTGGTCACAGCACTGGTCACGGACCTAGCCGGACCGGCCGGGACACCGGCGGATACCGGCCGGCGACAGGGCCCGTCTGACGTGCGGAAACACGCACCGGGCGGACCGTGCCGCACGTAGCCGGACGCCGGTGGGGAGACCACGTATCACGGTTGACCGCAGCCGGCCGAATGCGCGCCGCTGGTCTCGCCGAGGTCGAGCGGGCCAAGGCCGACGGTCGATGGGATGCCGCCTACCGTCAGAAGAACGCGCCAGTCCCAGACGACCTCCAAGCGGCCCTCGACGCCAGCGCGGCGGCTGCGGCGTTTTTCGCCGATTTGACCGCCCAGAATCGTTTCGCGATCCTCTTCTGCATCAACAGCGTCAAGCGCGCCACAACCCGCGCCGCGAAGATCGAGCGGTTCATCGCGATGCTCGAACGCGGAGAGACCCCTCATCCGCAGAAGAAGAACCCCTGACGGGCTGGACCCGCACCGTCATCTTCTTCTGAGCACTGCGACGTTCGCCACGGACCAGCCGCCCGATGAGCGGCCACGAGGCGCGGCGGCGTCATCAGCCAATCCGACGGGGCTTTCTGTGTGCAGACACGACGATTGTTTCGGCGTGCCTGCACACAGAAGGTTTGGCACCCCGGCGGTCGCGGCGCCCGGGACGTCCTGGAAGCCAGATCTTGGGTACCGGCGTTTCGCCGTAGGCGAACTGCCGGATCTACCGCAGCGCCACCGGGAACCCGTCGCAGTGCGGGGATCCGCTGACGGGACGACGACGTGCTGGGCTCCGCTTCATTGCTCGCGTTGACCGGACGGTTACCGACACCTAGAGTGCCGAGGTATGACGCGAGATGCGACGCAAGGTCAACTCGAGGTGCTATTGCTGCGCGTGCTCAGCCGTGGCCCCGCCCACGGCTACGCCGTGATCTCGGCGCTGAAGGAGGCGAGCGGTGGCGTCTTCGACCTGCCGGAGGGGACCGTCTATCCCTCGCTGCACCGCCTGGAGGACGCCGGCCTCCTCTCCAGCGATTGGGACTCCAGCACCGGTCGGCGCCGACGGGCCTACCCGCTCACCGCGCGCGGTGAGGCGAGCTTGTCCGCCGGAGCAAGCACGTGGAAGCGGTTCTCGACCGGCATGAACGCCGTCCTAGGGATGGGCGCATGAGTGCCGACCGCGATGCCGTGGACCGCTAC
>JBPCOB010000070.1:0-4911 GCA_051000715.1 Mycobacteriales bacterium | reverse complement strand
CTGGTGGCCGGCCGGCGGCGGAGAGCACGTTGCCCAGTTCCTGCACGACGCGGCTGGGCGGGGACGCCCCCGTCGACAGGACGGCGTCGCCGTACGTCGGATGGCCGGTCTCGCTGAAGCCGTGCAGTTGCACGATCCGGGTGCCGGCGCCCACGAGTGCCCCGGAGACCGCCTGGAACAGGCTCCGGTCGTTGTGCGCGACGTCCGCCGAGCCGTCGCGGTCGGCGTACCGGTTGGCGCCGGCGACCAAGAGGGCGTCGGCGGCGGCGGTTCGGAACACCTCCACTCCGGTCCGCTCGGTGTGCAGGTCCGCCACCGGGTGCGGCACCTCCACGACGATCGAGGCCGGCCGCCCGGGGACGACGACGTACATCCCCCAACCGCGGGAGCGCCTGCCACCCGCGGACTCGACGACGATGACCGCGGTGCGTCCGGTGGCGGTGTCGACATGGCGGAGCACCTGGCAGCGCAGCCCGGCCAGGGTGCGAGCCGCCGTGGTGAGGTCGCCGGCTCGGGCGTCCTGCAGCGCCGCGACGAACTGCTCCCGTTCGTCTCGGGTGGGATTGGCGTAGCGCCGGCTGCGGGGACCCGGAAGCGCCGCGGTGAAGTGCTCGACGAGCGCGGAGAGATCGCCGGTCGAGCTGCGGTAGAGGACCGGAGTGGGCTGCGGGGGGTCTGCAACGTGGCCACGCAGGGCGACCTGACCCGTGCAGTCGCCCCCCAGATCGCGGTGGTAGGTCCAGCTGACCGGCGCCTTCCCGGGTGACGCCTCGGCTAGCTGGCAGTTTCCGGACCGGCTGCGTACGGCGAGCCCCAGCCGGTCGCCGGACACCGCGGTCACGACCTCCCGCGGGCCGGTGGACGCACCGACCGGGATGAGCTCCCTGCCTTCCAGTACACCGGCCAGCCGGGCCGGTGTCGCAGCCGTGGCCATCCCGCCCGAGCCACCTATCACGCCCAGCGCGGCCCTCGCGACCGACTCGAGGAACCGGCGGTCGTCCCCATCAGCCCGGGCTCGCCCCATCCGGGCCCAAGTCAAAGCGGTCGCGCCCAGCACGAGTACCGTGACGACACCGAGCACCAACCGGCGTCGCCGTTCGACTCCCCGGGCCGTGACGGAACCCTTACTCGGCATTGTGGGCCGTCCGGGTACAAGGCAGGGTCACTGAGACGTCCTAGAATGGCAATCCATGAGGGTGCGGTCCCCCGAACGCTGGAGTGGTCGCCGCGGGCGGTTTGCGACCACCGCAGTGTCGCAGCGGAGGTCGAGCGTGTTTCGTAGCAGAGCAGCCGCCCGAGCGGCCAGCGCCCAGGAGCACGCAGCCGAGGTGGCCGAATCGCCGTGCGTGCTGGTGGCTGATGACGACCGCATGGTCCGGGAGCTGCTCACCGCGGGACTTCGCCGCGACGGCTACCGAGTGCTGGCCGTCGCGGACGGCAACGCAGCCCTCGACGCAGCCCGGTCCGCCGACCTGGCTGCCGCCGTCCTGGACTGGCTGATGCCGGGCGTTCAAGGCCCCGAGGTCTGTCGACTCATCAAGGCCGATCCGAGGACGGCGGCGATGCCGGTGCTGCTGCTGACCTCGCGATCACGCGACGACGAGGTGCAGCAGGCGTTCGAGTGCGGGGCAGACGACTACGTCACCAAACCGTTCCACCTGGCGGACGTGATGAGGCTGGTGAACCGGCTGGTCCGTGACGGTGGGCAGCGCCCCTCCGCCGCGCGCGCCGGGAGCCGGCCAGAGGTCACGCCGAACACCTGAGAATGCCCCGGCGATCGCACCGCCTCCTCCGCAGGGACGACGGTTTCAGACCACCGCGCCGCCGCCTGGCGACCTCGGTGCGGCTCCCGTGGCTGACCGGACTCGTCGTCCTGCTCCTGCTTGCCGCCGGCACGGCGATTCTGATCGGCCGCCCACGTGGAACCGACACCGTGCCCGGCGCCGTCATGGACGCCCAGCTGACGATCACGGAGTCGTCGGCTCAGTCGGTCCGCAAGGGGGTGAACGAGGGGATCGACGACCTCGACCAGCTCGGCCAGGCGCTCGCCGCTCGGGCCGAGCCGGTCGAGCCCGCGCCGCTCGGCCGGGAGCTCGAGGTGGTTCGCGTGCTGCACGGCCGGTATCGGGCGGCGTACGTGGTCGACGCCGCGCATGCGGTCATCGCCGCGCAGGGTGAGTCCAGCCGGCCGGACCTGTTGCCGGCCGGCATCCCGACGGCGGCTGGGATGAACGATGCGGTGGATACGGGGGCCCGGCCGTTGATCCAGCAGTACGCCCCCGCGACGGTGGCCGGCCGACGGATCATCGTGGCGGGCCATTACGACGTGGAGTTCCTTCGGTTCCCGCTCGAGATCGCCCGGCCGGGAACCGCGTGGGTGGTCAACCGCCGGGGCCAGGTCATCGGGTCTACGACCGGCTTCAGCCCGTTTCAGCTGCTGCCCCGCGCGAGCCTGCGGGACGCCGCGGCCCGCGGCGGCCGCGGAGACTCCGGGGCCAAGATCTACACCGGCAGCCTCGACTCCTCGGAGATCGTGGCGTTCGCCCCGGTCACCGGGCCTGGCCCCGCAGGGCAGCTCGGCTGGAGTGTCGTCTCGGCGCGTGATGTTTCGAGCGTCTCCCTGCCGGCGACCGATTTCCGCCGGCAGGCTCTGCTGTTCGCGATCCTGCTCGCCATCCTCACCGCACTGATCTTCGGCTGGCTCAACGCCATGGTGCTGCGACCAGTGCGCTGGCTCCAGGGCGAGGCCGAGCGGGTGGCATACGGCGACCTGCGTGAACCCATCGAGATCCGCCGCTACGACGAAATCGGGCACGTCGCCCAGTCGCTGGAGCGGATCCGGATCCTGCTGATCCGGCGTCGGATGCAGGACTCGGGGGCCACCTCGGCAACGGTCGGCGAATCGCCGCAGGCGCCGGGCTGAATGTACTTCCTCTTCGGCGTATACACCGTCAGCCTGATCGCCCTGCTGGTCCTGGGAGTCCGGGAGCAGCGCCTGCACTTCGCCAACCTCGATCGCATCGCGACCCGCGTGCTGGTGAACGGAATCCGGGGCAAGAGCTCGATCACGCGCCTGTGTGCGGGGGCGCTACGGGGCGGCGGCATCGTTACGGTGGCGAAGACGACGGGTACGGCGGCGAGGGTCATCTGGCCGGACGCGACCGAGGAGCCGGTCTACCGGAAGTACGACATCGTCAACATCGTCGAGCAGATCGACATCGTCCGGCGGGCCGTGTCGGTTCGGCCCGATGCGCTGGTGATGGAGTGCATGGCGGTCACGCCCGCACTGCAGGAGATCAACCAGGAGAAACTCGTCCGGTCGCAGATAGGCGTCCTCTGCAACGTGCGTGAGGACCACCTGGAAGAGATGGGTCCCACGCTCGACGACGTCGCCCGGTCCCTTGCGAGGACGATGCCGGTGGGGGGCGTCTGTGTCACCGCGGAGCGTGACCGGCTCTCGCTGCTGGAGGCCGAGGCGGCCCGCCGAAACTGCCGGCTCCGCTACGCCGACCCCGGCTCGGTCACCGACGCGGAGATGGACGGGTTCTCCTACTTCACCTTCAAGGAGAACGTGGCGATAGCCCTGGCCGTGGCCGCCGAGGTCGGCGTCGAGCGGGCAGCGGCGCTGCGAGGCATGTACGCCGCCCCGCCGGACCCCGGAGTCCTGCGGGTCGACGAGTACCGGGTCGAGGGCAAGCTCATGCGGTTCGCGAACGTCTTCGCCGCCAACGACCCCGACTCCACCGTCATGAACTTCCAGCACCTCATGGACTCGGGTGCCATCCGGCCACCGATCTTCACGGTGATCAACTGCCGCCCGGACCGGGTGGAGCGCAACGGCCAGATGGGTGCCATCGTCCCGAGGCTGCTCACCGAGAAGCTGTTCCTCATCGGACATCCCACCCGGTCGGCCCGGGCCGGGCTGCCGTCGGGCTGGACCGGCAAGGTCGTCGATCTCGGCGGCCTGAACCGGGAGGCGGTGGAGATCTTCCGGGACCTGGTCGGGGAGATCGACCACGAGGCGTCGCTGGTCGCCGTCGGCAACATCCATGGGCAGGGCGAGCTGCTGCTCGAGTACATGGAAGAGCTCGGAGCCCTGCGTTGAGGCCGGTGCTCTCGCCGGAGGTGGCCGTCCTCGGCATCTCCATGGGGCTGCTGTTCTCGCTGGTCTGCTACCTCGCCACGAACCTGTCGCCCGGCGGGATGATCTCGCCGGGCTGGCTGGCCCTCACGCTGATCGAGGACTTCCGGCGGGTGCTGCTGATTCTCGCCGTGATCGGGCTCACCTTCGGGTGCGCGCTGGCGTTGCGCCGAACGGTCATCCTCTACGGAAAGCGACTGTTCGCGACCGTGGTGATGCTGGGCGTGTTCCTCCAGATGGCCCTGTTCCTGTTCTTCCTGCGCCAGTACCCGCTGCTCTTCTCTCACCAGACCCTGGGCTTCATCGTTCCCGGGCTGGTGGCCTACCAGCTGCTCCGGCAGCCGATCGTGCCCACCCTCGTCGCGACGACCGTGGTGACGGCGCTGGCCTACATCGTCATGCTGACCGGCGTACTGCTGCGCCTGGTCCCTACAGGCGTCTAGCGGCCGCCGCCACGCCGGCACGCAGCTGCGCACTGTCCTGCGCCGCCACGGCCACCCGGGCCGCATCGGGCCGACTGCCGGCCAGCGCCGCCTCGATTCGAGCGGCCGCCGCTGAGAGGTCGGCGTACCCGAACGACCCCAGGGCACCCGCCAGCCGGTGGGCCTCCTCGGCGGCCGCCAGCCGATGCAGGTCGTCGCCTGTGTCCCGGTACGCGCGCACCGCCGACTCCAACGCGGCGGCGCGGGCCACCGCCCCGTGCTTCACGGACTCCCAGACCTCTCGCACCAGAGGGTCGGAGTCGGCCGCGCTCGGGGCCGGCCTCATGC
>JBPCOB010000069.1:0-3732 GCA_051000715.1 Mycobacteriales bacterium | reverse complement strand
GAGCTGCCCCACGCGGCGCCGCGGCGGCCCTGGCTCGGAGTCGGAGGGGACGACGCGGCGCCGCTCGCGCTGGACCTGGACCTGCTGGGCGCGGCGATCCTGCTCGCCGGCCCACCGCGCAGCGGGCGGACCAGCGCGCTGTGCACCCTGGCCCGCGGCTTGCTCGCGGGCGGCGTACCGGTCGCTGTGGTCACGCCGCGCCGGTCGCCGCTGCGCGCGCTGACCGGCCTGCGGCTGGCCGTCGGTACGTCGAGCGAGGACGCTCGGCAGCTGCGGGAACTCCAGGCCGCCGCTGGCCTCGTGGTCCTGGCCGACGACGTCGAGGCGCTGCTGGACACCCCGGTCGACGCCGCCCTGATCGACCTGGTCCGGGCCGACACCGGGACCACCGTGCTCGGTGCCGGCCGGACCGACGACCTGGCCTGTGCGTTCCGCGGTCTCGGTGTCGAGCTGCGACGGCGGCGTACCGGCGTGCTGCTGTGCCCGTCTCCGGCCGACGGGGAGTTGCTCGGCGTCCGGCTCCCGCGCGGTGTGGCCGAGCGCACGCCCGGCCGCGGGTGGCTGGTGGCCGACGGGACGCTGACCCGCGTCCAGGTGGCGCAGTCGGAGGGCTGCTGACAACGACGACACCTCGGTCGACTTGCGGAACGGCGTCAGCGGATCGGAAGCCGCCGAACTCGCAGGATGTTGCCTGCGATCACGACGATGCTGCCGGCCCGTAGCTCCTCTCGAACCGCCGGCAGGTTGGCGATCAGTACCGCCGCCACGTCATCCAACCGCCGACCTACCACTCGCCGCAGCAACACCACTGATGGCTCGGTGGCCGCAGACAGGTGTTGTCGAGCAGGAACCTCATGCCGACGGGCGCAGCGGCAGCTGCCGCTCGCGCACCGTCTCCGCGGCGAACCGCAACGCCTCGCTGATGTCATCCGGCGCGAGATCGGGAAGGTCTTGACAGATCTCCTCGGTCGTCATTCCGTCGGCGACCATGGACACGACAGTCGCAACAGGGATGCGCAGCCCACGGATCGTGGGCACGCCGCCCATCAGGGCCGGGGCCACCGTGATCCGCTCGAATGTCACGCGCTGAGGATACGGCCGGCTACGGCCCTCTACCGCGCGCCGAGAAGCTGATGCGGCCGGGTCGCTCAGCCCTGGTGCGGGTAGGGCACCGTGACCGGCGGGACGAACGTCTCCTTGATCGTGCGCGGCGAGGTCCAGCGCAGCAGGTTCAGCGGCGAGCCGGCCTTATCGTTGGTGCCGCTGGCCCGCGCGCCGCCGAAGGGCTGCTGCCCGACGACGGCCCCGGTGGGCTTGTCGTTGACGTAGATGTTCCCGGCCGAGAAGCGCAGGGACTTCAGCGCGGTGTCGATCACCCGGCGATCGGTCGCGAAGACGGCCCCGGTCAACGCGTACGGTGCGATGTCCGCCGCCTGCGCCACCGTCTCCTCGTACGCCGAGTCCTCGTAGACGTGCACGCCGAGGAACGGCCCGAAGTACTCCTCAGTGAAGATCTGGTGCGTCGGGTCGGCGCTCGTGGCGACGGTCGGCCGGACGAGGTATCCCTCCCCGTCGTCGCTGCTCCCTCCGGCGAGCACCTGGACGTCGGCGTCGGAGTGGGCCATCTCCAGTACACCGGCGAGCCGGTCGTAAGCCGGCCGGTCGATGACAGCACCGCCGAACTGCGACAGGTCGGTCACGTCGCCGTAGGAGAGCGCGTCGGTCCCCGCCGCCAGCGCGTCGCGGACCTCGCGCTCCCACAGGGAGCGCGGGACATAAGCCCGGGAGGCGGCCGAGCACTTCTGACCCTGGTACTCGAAGGCGCCGCGGATCAGCGCAGTTACAAGCGGCTGCGGCTCGGCGCTGGGATGCGCGATGACGAAGTCCTTGCCGCCGGTCTCCCCGACCAGCCGCGGATAGGTCCGGTACGACGAAATGTTGGCGCCCACGGTCGACCAGAGCTGCTGGAACGTGCCGGTAGAGCCGGTGAAGTGGATCCCGGCCAGCCGCGGGTCGCCGAGCGCGACCTCGCTGACGGCCCGACCGGAGCCGGTCACCATGTTGATGACACCCGGCGGCAGGCCGGCCGCCTCCAGCAGGCGCATCGTCTGGTGCGCGGCGAACTGCTGGGTGGTCGCCGGCTTCCAGACCAGCGTGTTGCCCATCAGGGCCGGCGCCAGCGGGAGGTTGCCAGCGATCGCAGTGAAGTTGAACGGCGTGATAGCCAGGACGAACCCCTCCAGCGGCCGATGATCCATCCGGTTCCACACCCCCGGACCCGACATCGGTTGCTCGGTGAGGATCTGCCGGGCGAAGTGGACGTTGAACCGGATGAAGTCGATCAGCTCGCACGCCGCGTCGATCTCGGCCTGGAACACCGACTTGGACTGGCCGAGCATGGTGGCGGCCACGAGCGTGGAGCGCCACGGACCCGCGAGCAGGTCGGCGGCCCGCAGCAGGACGGCGGCACGCTCGTCGAAGGGCAGGTCCCGCCACATCGGGGCGGCGGCGACGGCGGCATCCACCGCGGCCTGTACGTCGGCGTTCGTCGCCTGTCGGCCGCTACCCAGTACGGCGCTGTGCCGGTGCGGTTGCACGACGTCGAACGGGTCCCCGCCGCCGAAGCGCTGCTGCCCGTCGATCGTCATCGTCAGTTCGGCCGGCGCCGATTGCAGGTCCTTGAGGACAGCCTCGACGTCGGAACGCTCGGCCGAGCCGGGGGCGTAGTCCCGGGCCGGCTCGTTGACCGGCGTGGGCGGATGGGTGACGGCGTCCATGGCGATGCTCCAAGCGGTGACTCGACGGCGCTGGCGAGGTCTCTATCGTGGCACGCGCTGCGGCGCGGCCGGCATCCTCGGCCCGGGCGTCTGGCGCGGCACCTCGAACCGCCCGCGGCAGCGAGTTCTCGGGAACCACGCCGCCGTCGCCGTCGAGCCGCAAGACCGGATACTCCTCGACGTTGAGCGAGGAAGGGTTCGCGGGTACCTCCGGACTCGACGGCCGTAGCGACCAGTCCGGTGGCGCGATCGAACGTCCTCGCCGGCGCCGGCTTGACGCCTGCCTGACCGGGTTACATGTGACCTCTGAGGCATGGCACCGACCCGCGACCGTGTCTGTCAACACCGACAGAGGCTGCGTCGGCAAGGGCTGCGTCCCGTGCAGATCTGGGTCCCGGGCGTACGGGCGCCGGAGCTCGTAGTAGACCTCACCGCGCTTCACTCAGGCCGCTCCGCCCTTGGCTTCCCACTCCCAAGAGATCCCGTCCACGAAGGCCTGATCGTCAACTTACTGCTCGCTGGCCGCGATCGCCGCCGACTGACGATGTGCCTCCGCCGCTGGCGGCGCTTTCACCGGCAAGCCGCGCGCAGGACGACCGGTTCGATGCAACGGCGTGGGTGACCGTCTGCCCGCTGACCACGAAGCCAGTCGATGCGCCGCTGACCCGCCTTGTCGTGGACCCTTCACCACTGCACAGCCTGGATCAGCCGAGCTGGCTCATGGTGGACAAGCTGATCACGCTGCCGCGCAGCAACCTGCGAGAGCACGTGCGCCGGCTACCTGAGACTGATCTCGTGCGGCTCAATCCAGCCATGACCGTGTTCCTCTGCCTGGCGGACTGAGCGATCACCGGCGAGGCCGGTTAGATCAGAGCAGCTCGACCAACGCCCCGATCTCCTGGCTGGCGTACCACGCCAGCTCGTAGCCGTCGGCGCCGTCGACCACGAACTGCGC
>JBPCOB010000068.1:0-13399 GCA_051000715.1 Mycobacteriales bacterium | reverse complement strand
GACGTCGCCTGGGGGTGCCTCCGCTGCGCCGCCGATCGTTTCCCCGGCCGACGCGGGCCCGGCGTCCGGATGGCTGGGGGGTGGAGCCGAGTCCGCTTCCTGCGCGGACAGCCACCAGGGCGCGGTTGATGCGTCGCCGGGCGACCGGTGGTCGGGAGACTGGGCCGGGTCGTAACGGTGTGAAGTCATGACCACAGGCTGGCCTCGCTACCTGCGGCGCCGCTGAACGCAACCTGGGATCTTGCTGTACGTCGATTGGCGCCCCACACCGGTCGAGCCGGATAGGTCGATCATTGTGACTTCCGCCTGAGGGTTCCGCAGATTTCATGGGGCAGAGGTCACAATGATCACCCCTTTGGTGCCCGCTTCGGCGGCCCGGCGTAGATGACCAGGTGGACGAAGCGGCCCGCATGCCGCACCATTAGCAGTCGAGTGGTTAGAGTGCCAACACGTCCGACCGGAGGGATGGCGTGCCGACCTACCAGTACAGGTGCACCGCATGCAGCGAGCCGCTGGAGGTCGTGCAGAGCTTCACCGACCCACCACTGGCCCAGTGCCCCAGCTGCGGCGGCGTACTGCGCAAGGTCTTCTCCGCGGTGGGCGTCGTCTTCAAGGGCTCCGGCTTTTATCAGACCGACAGCCGCTCGAGATCCAAGACCGAAACAGCGGCGAAGGACGGCGACTCGGCCAAGTCGCCCGCCGCCACGACGACGGCGGACGGGGCGAAAGAAGGAGCCAAGGACGGGGCCAAGGCGCGCGCCGGGGAGAAGGCAGAGCAGGGCAAGGGCGAGAAGCCGGCGAAGAAGAAGGATTCGGCCGGCTCGGGTTCCCACAGGGTCGCCTGACCCGCCGCTCCCTCCACAGCCCGTACGCCGGCGAGCTGGCTGCCGCCTGCGGCTGGCTAGCGTTGGGACCATGACCACATCGGCCGACGTGGCGGTGATCGGCGGCTCCGGTTTCTACTCGTTCGTCGACGCCGGCACCGAGGTGGCGCTCGACACGCCGTACGGGCCGCCGAGTGACCCAGTCGTCGTGGGTGAGGTGGCCGGCCGCCGGGTTGCCTTTCTCGCTCGGCACGGCCGTGACCACCGCTTTCCACCGCACCGGATCCCGTACCGGGCCAACCTGTGGGCGCTGCGTTCGCTCGGCGTACGGGAGATCTTCGCGCCGTGCGCCGTCGGCTCGCTGCGGCCGGAGGTGGCCCCCGGGTCGTTGGTCGTACCCGACCAGCTGGTCGACCGTACGTCGGGGCGGACCTCGACCTACTACGACGCCGGCGCCGTCCATGTGCCCTTCGCCGACCCGTACTGCCCGCGTGGCCGGGCCGCCGTCGTCGCGGAGTCGACGGGCGCTGGCTGGCCGGCAACGGACGGCGGCACGTTGGTGGTCATCGAAGGTCCACGGTTCTCGACTCGGGCAGAGTCACGCGCCTACGCCGCGGCCGGTTGGTCTCTGGTCAACATGACCGGCCAGCCGGAGGCGGTGCTGGCCCGGGAGCTCGCCCTCTGCTACACCGCCGTCGCCCTGGTCACCGACCTCGATGCCGGCGTGGAAGACGGCTCGGCGGTCACCCAGGACGAGGTGTTCCGGGTCTTCGCAGCCAACACGGCGCGGCTGCGGGAGCTGCTCGTGCGGGTGCTCGGCGCACTTCCCGAGCGCAGCGGCTGTCCGTGCCCTGGCGCCCTCGACGGCATCGACACCGGCCTGGCGTTGCCGTGACGCTGCCGGGACTGCTGCGCGACCTGCGCCGGGCGGCCGGCTGGCACCGCCGGCTGCTCGCCGCCGGTCTGGCGGCGGCGGCGGTGGCGCTGGCGATCAGCGCCCTGTCACCGACCGCGCCGGCCTCGGTCGCGGTGCTGGCGGCGACCCGTGACCTGCCGCCGGGGGTCACCCTGACCGACGCTGACCTCCGAGCGGTCCGGCTACCGCCGGATGTGGTGCCGGCCGGCGCCCAACGTCCCGGCGCGCCGGTGACGGGCCGGGTGCTCGCGGCCGCGATCCGGCGCGGCGAACCGCTGACCGACGTACGCATGGTCGGCCGGGCGCTGCTGACGGCGTTGGCACACAGCGGGCTGGTGGCGGCTCCGGTGCGCATCGCCGACGCTGCATCGGTGACGCTGCTGCGCCCGGGCGACCGAATCGACGTCCTCGCAGCCGGCTCCCCCTCCGGACTCGCCCCGGACGCGGTCGCCGAGGCTCGTACGCCGGCAGGTGCGGAGGTCGTGGTCCCCGGCGCCACGGTTCTCACGGTGCCGACCAGCGGGTCCGACGGGCTGGGCGGTGAAGGAGCGCTGGTGCTGCTGGCCGTGCAGCCCGGGGTGGCGACCGCGCTGGCCCGCTCGGCGGTCACCAGCCGGCTGTCCTACACCCTGCGGGCTAGCTGACGGGGCCGGTGCAGGTCCACCCCGTCAGCTGCCCGCCACCACCATGCCGGTGATCAACAGCGTGGCGCCCGCCACCGAGCCGCCCATGGGGAAGAACCGGCGGTCGTTGCCGAGCGCCGCCACCGACCGCAGCATCTCGAGCAGCGTCGAGGAGACGGTGATCTCACGCACCGGCTCGGCCAGCTCGCCGCCGCGGATCCACAGGCCGGTCACACCCACGCTGAACTCCCCGGACACCGGGTTGACCCCCGAATGCACGCCCTTGGCGTCCTGGACGTAGAGACCGGTGCCGGCTGCCGCCAGCACCTCGGTCCGGCTCCGAGTGGTCCCGGCGAAGTAGAGGTTGCCGGGCGCCACGCCCGGTGGCGTCCGGTACCCGCCCCGGGCCGCGTTGCCGGTGGAGCGGGCACCGTTCCCCTGCCGGGCGGCGGTCTTGGCGTTGTGCAGAAAAGCCATCAGCACGCCGTCGCGGACCAGCACCGTCCGACCGGTCGGCACCCCCTCGTCGTCAACCGGCGCCGCTGCCGGGCCATCCAGCAGCCGGCCGTCGTCGACGATCGACAACGCCGGGTCGGCGACCGGCTGGCCCATCGAGCCAGCCAGCAGCGACCGGCCCTTCTGCACCGCCTCGGCACTGAAGGCAGCGCTGAGCACACCGAGGAACTGCGCAGTCACCAGCGGGTCGAAGACGACCGGGACCTGCGCGGTCGGCACCCGGGTGCCGCCGAGCAAGCGGGTCGCCCGCTCGGCGCCCTCCCGCGCGGCCGCGGCCAGGTCGAGCTCGTCGACCGAGCGCCCCTGGGTCAACCCGAAGCCGGTCTGGGTCTCCTCGCCGTCGCGGGCCAGCGAGGAGACGTGCGCGTACACGTCGCTGCCGGCGTACGCCGCCGAGACCCCGGTCGTCGAGGCGACCGCCACGGCCGACCGGGAGTCGCCGTAGGAGGCGGACGCCACCCCGGTGACCCGCGGGTCGGCCGCCCGAGTGAGCCGCTCCAGCTCCAGGGCGAGCTCGACCTTGCGGGCGGCCGGCACGGCATCGAGCCCTGGTACGTCGATGCCTTCCAGTGGCTCGGCGGCCATCGGGGAAGGCAGCTCGTTGCCGGCGTCCGGGGTGGCGAACGCGGCGTTCGAGCGGGCCTCGCCGAGCGCGAACGCGAGCCCCTCCCGCGACACGTCCGCGGTCGAGGCGAAGCCGAGCCGCCCGTCGACGATCACCCGTACGCCGACCCCACGGGTTTCCGCCGAGGACAGCGTCTCGACCTCTCCCTCGAAGACGTCGACCGAGGTTTCGACGGAGTGGGTCGCAAACGCCTCCACCGCCTCGTCCCCCCGCGCCCCCTCGAGCGCCCCCGTCGCGAGCTCCAGCAGCTCCTCGGGGCTCACGAGCCGGTCCCGCCGACGGTCAGCCGGGCGATCCGCAGCGTCGGCGTACCGAAGGCCACCGGCACCCACTGACCGTCCTTGCCGCACATGCCCTGCTTGAGGTCGAAGTCACTGCCCACGGCGTCGATCAGCGCCAGGGTGCGCGGGCCGTTGCCGACCAGGTTCGCGCCGCGCACCCGACGGGTCAGCTCCCCATGCTCGATCAGATAGGCCTCGGTGACCCCGAAGACGAAGTCGCCGGTGGCAGGGTCGACCTCACCGCCGCCCAGCCCCTCGGCGTACAGCCCGTGCTCCACGTCGGCAACGATCGCCTCGGGGTCGGACTCCCCCGGCAGCACCAGGGAGTTCGTCATCCGCGGCAGCGGCACGTGGGCGTAGGACTGGCGCCGGCCGTTGCCGGTCGAGGTGCCGGCGAGCTTGGCCGCGGAAATCCGGTCGCTCATGACACCGGCCTGGACGCCGTCCTCGAAGAGCACCGTGCGCTGGGCGGGGCTGCCCTCGTCGTCGAAACCCAAGGAGCCCCACGCGTTCGGCATGGTGGCGTCATCGACGCCCGAGAACAGCTCGCTGCCCACCCGCTGGCCGCGGGTGCCGGCGTAGACGGTGGTGTCCTTGGCGATCGCGTCTGCCTCCAGCCCGTGTCCGCAGGCCTCGTGGAAGAGCACACCGCCACCGCCGGCGTTGAGGACGACGGTCATCTCACCGGCCGGCGACGGGTCGCTGTCCAGCAGGCGGAGCGCCTGTTGCGCCGCCTTCTCGCCGATGGACTCCGGCGCGATCTCGCCGAAGAGCTCGAGTCCCGCGGTGGCGCCCGGCCCCTCGAACCCGGTCTGCACCAGCCCGTCCCGGGCAGCGACCACCTGCGCCAACAACCGCACCCGGGTCCGGGTGGTGTCGGAGAGGTGGCCGAGCGAGTTCGCCAGGAAGATCCGTTGCCGCACGTCGGCGTACGACGCCGTGACCTGGCGCACGTCGGCGCCCTGCGCCCAGGCCGCCTCCTCCGCCCGCCGCGCGAGGCTCACCTTGGCCGCCTTGTCGGCCGCACCGGGTGAGACCCGGATCTCGTGACGGACCGGCGGCGCCGCCTGCCTCAGGTCGGCCACCGTGGCGGCCTGCGCGCCGGTCAGCGCCGCCGCCGCGGCCCGAGCGGCGGTGACGAGCGAGTCGCGGGTCAGCACGTTGGTATAGGCGTACGCCGCCTGCGCGCCCTTGACCACCCGTACGCCGGCACCGAGGTCCCGGCCGCTGCTCAGCCGCTCGACCCGGTGGTCCTCGATCGCGATCGAGGTGGAGTCGCGGGATTCGGCGTACACCTCCGACCAGTCCCCGCCGCTGGCCAACGCCGCGGCCAGCACGTCCCGTACGTCGGACTCCTCGAGCACCGGCCCTCCTCGCGATCGGACCGCTTCACCCTATGGCGCCGGACGCCCCGTCGACTCCGGCCGGTAGCCTGCCGCGCCCAGCCGGCACGCGACATCCGGAGGTGCAGTGAACGGCTTCAAAGCCTTCGTGCTGCGCGGCAACGTGGTCGACCTGGCGGTCGGGGTGGTGATCGGTGCCGCGTTCACCGGCGTCGTGAACAGCCTGGTGAACGGCCTCATCAACCCGTTGATCGGGCTGTTCGGCACCGGCAACCTCGACGGTTTCGCCTACCACGTCGGCCGCTCGGACCAGCACGTCTTCGCCTACGGGAGGGTGCTCACCGCGTTGATCAGCTTCCTGCTCACGGCCGCCGTCCTCTACTTCCTCGTCGTCCGGCCGGTGAACGCGCTGCTCGAGCGCTACCGCGCCGAGCCCGACGTCAAGTCCGAGACCCGGGACTGCCCGGAATGCCTGAGTGCGATCCCGGCCGGGGCCCGGCGGTGCGCGTTCTGTACGGCGGAGCTGGCAGTTCCCTGACCCTGCGACGCTCAGCGGTCGTGGTGCGGCGGACGCTCGTCAAGCAGGCGCGCGTCGTCGTCCTGCCCCCTCGGGAGCTCACCCCAGCCGGCGTCGGTGTCGTCGCAGGTCTGGTCCGGCAGCGTCGGTTCGGTCATCGGCGTACGCCGCTCAGTCAAGGTCGCCCTGCTCGATGCGCGCGATGCGATCATGCCCGCAATAGCGACCCGCAGCCTACGGCACCCCGGGCGTCCAGCCGCCGCGCCGGGTGTCAACATTTACCTATGCGCACCCTCCTTTCCGGCCTCACGGCCGCAAGCCTCACGGCGACGTTGCTCGTTCCAACGGCGCACGAAGCCGCCGGAGCCGCCACCGGCCGCGACTACTGGCCGGTGCCCGGTGCTGCACTCAGTAGCGGGCTCGGCGTGATACCCGGCTCACCGGCGAGCCTCGGGCAGGGGGACTCACCGGAGAACGCGCCGTATCCCGCCGGTCGGGGCATACCGCTCGGCGGCATCGGGACCGGCTCGTTCATGTACAACTCGGCCGGCAGCTTCGGGCCGTGGGACTTCCGCAACGGCCTGCACGAGGAGCGGATCCTCCCGCAGGCGGCGTTCCACGTCCGAGAGCAGGTCGGCAGCGGTACGCCGACGCTGCGCACGCTGGCCACCAAGCACCCGCTGGGCAGCGTGCTCCCCGCCTGGCCAACCCTGCAGCCGGGGAACGGGCGGTACTCCGCGCTCTATCCGTTCGGCTGGACGAGCTACACGCCGTTCGCGACCGACGTCTCGATGCGCTTCTGGTCGCCGATCGTCGCCCGCGACGACCGCCGCAGCTCGCTGCCGGTCGCCTACTTCGACGTCCGGGTGGCCAACCGGACGTCGAGCAACGCGAAGCTGTCGGCGATGTTCACGTTTCCGAACGCGCCGTTGTCGGTGCGCGACACGAAGGTGAACACGCGCACCGGCTATTACAGCCGGGCCGACGCGGACCCGACGACGGGCGTGACAGGGGTGACCCTCGGGGCGAGCAACGCCGCCAACGTCGTCGACGCCCAGAACTCCGAGTGGACCATCGCCGCTCGGCCGGGGACCGGCCAGGCGGCGTCTTATCTCACGTCGTGGAAGGGCAGCGGCGACGGGGGCGACGTCTGGCGCGACTTCAGCGGCAGTGGCGTGCTCAGCAACCGCTCCCTGGACGCGAGCAGCTCCGCCGGTGCGGTCGCGCTGTCGGCGTCGCTCGCGCCTGGCCAGGTCACCACGCTGCGGTTCGCGCTGGCCTGGGACTTCCCGCGGGTGCTCTTCGGCTCACCCGGCGGCCGGCACACCGTCTGGATGAAGCGCTACACGTCCTACTACGGCGGCCGCGAGACCGACACCAACAACTACGTGGCCGGGTCCTACCCCGGCCGTCGCGGTTTCGCGCTGGCCGACGACGCGCTGGCCGACGAGGACGCCGCATACCTCGCGGTGCGCTCGTGGTGGCAGCCGTACGCCGAGAGCCCCCAGCTGCCGCTATGGCTGCGCCGGGCCGCGCTGAACGAGCTTTACTACACGGTGTTCGGCTCGTCGTTCTGGGAGTCGGGCCTGGTCGAGAACACTTTTCCTAGCTCCGTGCCGCAGTTCGGCACCCCGGGCGGACCCCGCATCGGCTCCAAGGTTCCCGGCACGCACCTGTTCTTCAACCTCGAGACGACGATCTACCCGAATGCGGAGAGCTACGACGTCCGGGCCTACTACGCCCGGGTGATCGGCGTCCTGTGGCCGAGCATCGAGCGGGACCTGCAGCGCGCATGGACCGAGATGATCATGCAGGACCAGTACGGCCACGCCCCGCACGACGCCGGCCGGCCGTATGTGCCGGCGACAAACACGACCGACGGCACCTCGCCGTACATCGTCTGGCCCGGCTACAACCCCAGGCAGGAGCAGTGGCTGGACCTGCCGGCGAAGTACCTGCAGCAGGTCTGGCAGTACATGCACGACTCCGGCGACCGGGAGTTCCTGCGCCAGGCCTATCCGGCCGTCCTGCGTTCCTACCGCTTCCTCGCCGACCGGATCCCCGCCGGCCAGCACCTGCCGGTGAGCAACGGGTCCGACAGCACCTACGACGGCTGGGGCCTGCACGGCATCACCAGTCACATCGGCGGGCTGTGGATCCTCGCCCAGGAGGTGACGTCGGCGGCGACGACTACGGCGCTGCAGATGGGCATCCCCGGAGCGTCCCAGGGCCTGGTCGACACCATCGAGGCCGAGCTGCCGCGCTCTCGGGCGCAGTACGAGTCCGTGCTGTGGAACCCGGCGCACTCCTGGTACCGCACCTCGACCGGTGACGCGGAGTTCGGCGCCGGTGTCATGGCCGATGCCATGTACGGCGACCATGCCGCGCGGGAGCTTGGGCTGCCGCCCGTGGTCGACCCGGTACGCCTGCGGACCCACCTCAACACGTCTTACACGGCGCTCGTCGCGAAGTGGCGGGATGCGGCGGGGCGGCTCGTCGGCGCGGCGAACGGCGTCAACCCGGACGGCTCGATCATCACCACCGGTGGCCGGCAGGCAGCCGAGGTCTGGACCGGCGTGGCCTACCTCTACGCCGCGACCCAGTACCTGGCCGGCGTACAGCTCGGGGATGCCACCCTGCGCGCCCATGGGCTGGCCGCTGGGGAGGCGGTCGCCAACCAGGTCTGGTCAGTGGCCTCTAACGGTTACGCCTTCGCCACTCCGGAGGCGTGGAAGGTCCGGGACCCGCGGTCCTACCGGGCGCTGCAGTACTCGCGCCCCCGCTCGGTCTGGGAGCTGGTGTTCGCGATCACGCCGCCGGCCTGACCACACGTCCCGCCACACGGTAAGGCCCTGCCCGGTCCGCTGGACCCTGGCAGGGCCTTACCACTTTGCGCTACGCGCCCGGAGCTACCACATCCGCCAGACGGCACCGCCGCCGGGGACGACGGCCAGCACCGAGACGTAGAGGTGTTGGTCGTTCACCGCTACGCCGCCGGGCAGCGGCGCCTCGAGCTCGTGCCGGGAGCCGTCGGGCTTGATCACCGCAACCCGGCCCGGGGTGCAGCTGTGGTCGTTCGGCGCGCACCCGGCGAAGAGCTCGGCGGCGTACACCGTCCCGTCCACACCGACCGCCACCGCGGACACGGTGGTGAGCCCGGAGATCGTGCGCACGATCCGCCCGTTGTCCGGGTTGATGACGTAGACCTTCGCCGCGCCCGGTGCGAAACTCGCCAGCGTCCCGACGTAGAGCAGGTGGTCAACCGGGCCGATCACGACCGAGGTCGGCACGGTGTCGATCCCGGTGCTGCCGTGACGGTACGGGAAGACGCGCAGGGTGGCGATGTGCCCGGTGCTCCGGTCCACCTTGAGCAGGGTGTTGTTGGCAGCGTCCACAACGTAGATCCACCGGCCGTCGGCGGCGATGCCGTACGGGTCACTGTCCGGCTCGTGGCCTGGGTTGGGGTGGGTGAAACTGTACCGGGCGATGTCGGCGACCGCTATGAGCCCGCCGTCGGGGCCCCGGGTCAGCACCTCGCCAGCCTGATGGGCCAGCAGCCGGGGCAGCGAGTTCGGCGGAGCCGCCGCGATGATGCCGTACGGCGTGCCGTCGCTGGCGAAGTCGATCGCGTCCAGGCCGACGGCGCCGCTGCCGTCCTTGCCCGCGATCGAGAGGAAGCCGGTCCGCACGCGGCGTCCGCTGTTCGGGCCGGCGGTGCCGGGGTTCCAGACGCCGGTGATCGAGGAGGTGTTGCCCGTACAGGCCGTGCCTTCCGGCCCGGAGAAGCACTTCCCCTTCAGGGTGGCGTTGACGGCGCCGGTGCCGGCCTCGGCGACGTAGAGGGCACCGTCCGGCCCGAACGCCATCTGCCGCGGGTTGTTGAGGTGCTGGGCGATCGGCACCGGGCCGCTGCGGCCGGCCGCTGCGGCTGGCACGGTGGCCGCCAATGGCAGCAGGCCTAATAGTACGAATGGTGCGAGAGCTTTCTTGCGCATCAGTACTCCCCCCGGAGACGGGCGCCGCCCCCGACGGGCGCGCCGAGCCGCAGGGTACACCCGCGGGCGAGTCCCGGCTCAGGCTGGGGAGAGCCCTGCCGTGCGTGGATCGGGGCCGTCGGCGTACACGTCGATCTCGGTGGCTTTCGCGGCCAGCCACACCTGCAGGCCGGGACGCAGCCCGAGCTCCGCGACCGCTGCCGGGGTCAGATCGACCAGCGCGTCTGGTTGGCCGTCGACCTGGGCGCGAACGCGGTCGGCGAGCAGTTCGAGGCCGGTGATCGTTCCTGCCCACACGTTGCGGGGGCTGGCACGGTCCGGGCGCTCGGTGTGCACACTGATTGCAGACGGGCGCAGGGCGACCAGGACATCGGTCCTCGCGACCGGCAGCGGATCGGCGGGAGCTGCGGACAGGCTGCCCCCGGCAGAGAGCCGCACGGTCCCGTCTGCGGATACGAGGGTGCCCGGGTACAGGTTGAGCCCGACGAGGCGGGCCACGTACTGGGTGGCCGGGCGGCGGGCGACCTGGGCCGGCGTGCCCTGCTGGACCACGTAGCCGTCCTCGATGACCAGCAACCGGTCGGTCATCACCATGGCTTCCAGCGGGTCGTGGGTGACGATGAGCACGGGACCTGGGAAGCCGCCGAGGTGACGGCGCAGCTCGGTGCGCACCTCCAGACGAGTACGGGCGTCCAAGGCGGACAGCGGCTCGTCCAGCAGCAGCATGGCCGGGTCGGCGGCGAGGGCGCGGGCCAGCGCGACCCGCTGGGCTTGTCCGCCAGACAGCTGCGCCGGCTTGCGGGCGGCCAGGCCCACAAGATCGAGCTGCTGAAGGTACCGGTCGGCGTGCCGGCGGGCGTCCCGGCGCCGGCCGCCGCGGGACCGGACCGCGAACGCGACGTTGTCACGCACGCTCAGGTGGGGGAACAGGCGGTAGTTCTGGAACACCAGACCGACCGGACGGTGCTCAGCCTGGACGAAGGTACCGGTGGCGGCATCGTCGAGAACAGTGCCGGCGAGCCGGATGCTGCCCTCGGTGACCGCGGTGAGCCCGGCCAGCGCCCGGAGCAGAGTGGTCTTGCCGGCCCCGTTGGGTCCCAGCACGCCGAGCACCTCACCGGCAGCGACGGTGGTGGCGACCTCGAGGCGGAAGGACCCGCGCTGTACGGCGACCGCGACCTCGAGCGGCCCCCGGGCGGCCCTTCCGTGCGCGGGACGGGCGTCGGTCAGAGTCAAGCCACGGTCCCGGTGCTCAGCCACCGGTCCCGCAGGCCGATGAGGACCGCGATGGAGACGGCGAGCAGGACCAGCGACAGCGCGATGGCGGACTCGGGGTCTCGTTCGAGCGCCAGATACACCGCGATCGGCATTGTCTGCGTACGGCCGGGGAAGTTGCCCGCGAAGGTGATGGTGGCGCCGAACTCGCCGAGCGCGCGGGCCCAGCACAGCACCGACCCGGCCACCAGGGACGGGCGGATGAGCGGGAGGGTGACGCGCCGGAACACGGTGAGCCGGGACGCCCCCAAGGTGGCTGCAGCCTCTTCGTAGCCGCGGTCGGCGCTGCGGAACGCGCCTTCGACGGTGACGATTAGGAACGGCATCGCGACGAACGTCTCAGCCATCACCACGCCGAACGTTGTGAACGGGAACGAGAAGCCGAACCACGCGTCGAGGTACTGCCCGACGACCCCACGGCGGCCGAACGCGAGCAGCAATGCGACTCCGCCGACGACCGGCGGCAGCACCAGTGGCAAGGTGACGAGCGCGCGTAACAGCCCGCGGCCGCGGAACCTGGCCCGGGCAAGTACCCAGGCCAGCGGTACCCCGAAGAGCAGCGAGAGGACGGTCGCCGCGCTGGCGGACACCAGGGACAGTCGCAGCGCGCCGATGACCTGGCTCTCCGCCAGCACCCGATACAGGCTTCGCCAGGGGGCGCGGATCACCAGCCCGACCAGCGGCAGCAGCAGGAACCCGACGGTGACCAGGGCCGGTAGCGCCAGCGGCCACGGGACGCTTCCCCGCGTCGGGTCCCCCCCGACTCGTCGGAACTCCCCGGCCCGCGGTTGGTCACCCGGGACTGCCCGTGGCGGTGTCGTCAGCGCCGGGTCGGATGGTGCGCTCATACCGGCCAACCTCCCAGGGCACGGTGTTCCACCTGAACGTTCAGGGCTTGCCGAACCCGGCCGCGGTCAGCGCAGCCGCTCCGTCCGCGGACAGGACGTAGTCGACGAACGCCTGCGCGGTCGCCTGGTTCTTCGACCGGGTGAGCGTGGCGATCGGGTAGGTGGTGGAGGCGTTGACGTTCCTGGGGACCTCGATGCCCCTCACCGAGTGGCCGGCCGCCCGGACGTCGGTGACGTAGACGACGCCGGCGTCGACCTCGCCGAGGCTGACCTTGCTGAGCGTCGCCTTGACATCGATCTCCTCGGTGACCGGGGTGACCTTGACCTTCGCGTTGTCCAACACCTTCCGCGCGGTCGCGCCACACGGCACGGCCGGCTGGCACAGCGCCACCTTGACGCCCTTCTTGGCCAGATCGGCGACGGTGCTAATGCCGGCCGGGTTGTTCGGCGGCACGGCAATCTCCATCGAGTTCGTCACGAAGTCGGTCGGGTTCGCCGCGTCTCCGCCCGAGACGACTTTGGCCATCGTCGAGGTGCTCGCCGATGCGAACACGTCCGCCGGTGCGCCCTGCCGGATCTGTTCGGCCAGTCCGGAGCTGGGGCCGAAGTTGAACACGACATTGCTGCCCGGGTTCGCCGCTTGAAACTGCGTGCCCAGCTTGGTGAACGCCTCCTGCAGCGACGCGGCCACAAACACATTGATGGGGCCGGTCACCGACAGCGACTTGGCCGTCAACGGCGACGCCGACGACCCCGCCGCGGGATGCGTGTCACCTGATCCGCCGCATCCGGACAGCAGTGCGGCCGCGAGGAGGACTACGGGCAGCGATGCGAGGATACGGCGCACGGGCTTCTCCTGGTTCGTGGACAGCGGTGTCCCGGACAGCTGGGCAGGTCAGTGGTCGGCAGGAACCTCGACGACGACGTTGGTGGACTTCACGGCCGCCACGACGAGCACGCCCGGCTCCAGACCGAGCTCGTCGGCGGCCTCCCGGCTCATCAGCGAAACGATGCGGTGCGGACCGGCCTGGATCTCCACCTGCGCCATCACGGTGTCTCGCTTGACGTTGGTCACCAGTCCGAGGAACCGGTTACGGGCCGACTCGGACACGACGGGCCGCGGGGCGGGTCGCCCAGCTGCCGCCGCGATCTCCTCCGCGAACCGGGCCAGCGCCGCACCATCGATCGTCCGCCGCCCCGAACCGTCCAGGGTGGTAGGGACCCGGCCGGCGTCCGCCCAGCGGCGCAGCGTGTCGTCACTGACGCCCAACAGTGCGGCCGCCTCACTGACCCGGTAGGTCTGCACGGGTGCTGACTCTATCCGCAGATGCTGGTTCATGACGCGGACGGGGGCGCGGTAGCGGTTCTGCAGCGGCTATTCAGCCGAGGATGCGCAGGCGGTGCCGGTGCGGGCAGCACGCAGGAGCCTGCAAATCGAGCTTGTGGTCGGGTGCTCGACCGGCCCGCGGTCGGGTGGCCGCGATCGCGACCGGCCGGCGACGAGCGGTCACTACCATGACGGTCGCTTGCGGGCAGTCTTGGCTATCAAGTTGGTGGACATCGGATCACCGGGATCGCCTGCAGGCCGGCCCTCGTAGCTCAGGGGATAGAGCAACGGTTTCCTAAACTGCTAATA
>JBPCOB010000067.1:0-15560 GCA_051000715.1 Mycobacteriales bacterium | reverse complement strand
ACCTCATGCGCCCCTGCGCGCCCATTTTCGGATTCAACTCGCGTACTCGGTCGAGCCTGGCGTCCGTTATTCTGCTCGTTGTCGCGCTCTCCCCGGTTGTGGCCGGGAACAATCCAGCGTCCGCAGCTACGTGCCCGATCGAGGTGGGGACCACCTACGGCTATACGCTGGCCGCAGCCCAGGCGGCGCTCAAGGATGCGGTGTCCACGGGCTGTCGCTCGATCGTCTTCACCGCCGGCACCTATGTCTTCAACGCGTCGTTCAAAGTCGCCACGGGATCGGTTAGGGTGTCGGGCCTGTCCGGGGCGACGATTCAGCCCTTGGCCGGAGCCACCCTCTCTGATGGCCTAATCAAGGTAAATGCCAATGATGTAACTCTCACCGGCCTCACTCTCGATGGGCTCGGGAGGTCTATCGACGGGATCGTCTCGAGCTCGCTGCGGACGATCATCAAAGACACTTCGGTGACCGGCGTGCGTCGGGGAATCTCCCTGCGCAGCTCGGCCGCCGATGCCAGCGTCTCGAGGTGCACCGTCACGAACTTCACCGGGCAGGGGGTACTCACCCAGGCGGCGCGCACCACAGTGGATGCATGCAAGGTGGCCACTGGCGGCGGCACCGGGATGTGGGCCTTCAGCGGCGCCGACTCGACCAAGTTCACGAACAACGACGTCAGCGGCAGCCGGCGCATCGGAATCGAGTTCTACCACGCCAGCAACTTCATCACCACTGGCAACACCGTCCACGACAACCACTTGATGGGCATCCACATGCTGCGCTCGAACGGCGGGGTCGTGGAGAACAACACGGTCTACAACAACGAGAATAACGGGATCGACGCGCACGGCTCCACCAACGTGACCATCGTCGGCAACAGCTCCTCGTTCAACGGGGGCCCACGGTTGCCCGAGACCCTGGAGGGCCAGGGCATCATCGTCTACTGCTCCCAGTACATCGACGTGCTCAACAACACGGTGTGGGACAACGCTCAGGAGCAGCCGGGCAAGCGCAGTGGGATCACCGTGTCGGACAACTTCGGCGCCAACGGCGAACTGCTCACAAACCACGTGAAGGTCGACGGCAACACCGCGTACGACGACCAGCCGAGTGCCACCCAGGAGTACGCGATCCGCATCGGCGGGCCTTCCGGCAAGAAGGTTGGCGACCTGGATTACATCACTGTGACTAACAACCGGGGCTGGGGCAACATCAAGGCCGGACTGTTCACCGTGGGTCTAGCCAACCCGAGCTCACCCCACAATGAGATTCACGACAATGATCTGCTGGGACGGTCCGGCTCGACCACGACCGCCCCCAGCGCCCCCACGAACGTGACCGCGACGGCCGGCAACACCGCGGCCACGGTCCGCTGGACAGCCGGCTCCAACCGCGGCAGCGCCATCACCGGCTACACCGTCACGTCCTCACTCGGCGGGTTCACCGCGTCGGTCGGAGGGAGCGCTACCAGCGCCACCGTGAGCGGTCTGAGCAACGGCACCAGCTACACCTTCAGGGTCACCGCGACCAACAGCGTCGGCACGAGTGTGGCGTCGGCGCCATCGAACGCCGTCACGCCACAGGCGGCCGCGACCGCGACCGCCCCGGAGGCCCCCACGAACGTGACGGCGACGGCCGGCAACACCGCGGCCACCGTGAGCTGGACCCCCGCCTTCGACGGCGGCAGCGCCATCACGGGCTACACCGTCACGTCCTCACTCGGCGGGTTCACCGCGTCGGCCGGAGGGAGTGCTACCAGCGTCACCGTGAGCGGTCTGAGCAACGGCACCAGCTACACCTTCACGGTCACCGCGACCAACAGCGTGGGCACGAGCGCGGCCTCGGCGCCGTCGAACGCCGTCACACCGAGCGCGTCCGGTACAACCGTGCAAGAGGACGCGCCGGCCGTGTCGTACAACACCTGGGACGGGCTGATCGATTCAGCCGCGAATGGCGGGAGTTACCGGATCAGCAAGACCGCGAACGCAACGACCAGAATCACGTTCACCGGTACCTCGGTCGAGTGGCTGATGCGCAACGGTCCCGACCGCGGACAGGCGGCGGTGACGCTCGACGGCGTGAGCAAGGGCACTGTCGACCTCTACGCGGCCACCCTCACCAGCGCGAGTGAGGTGTATGCCGGCCTGGCGAGCAAGACGCACACGCTCGTCATCAAGGTCCTCGGCACCAAGAGCGTTGCCGCAACCGCGGCCAACGTCACTGTCGACGGTTTCCTCGTCGGTGCCGCCACCACGGCGGTGGATGACACCTCACCGCAGGTGGTCTACAACAGCTGGAAGGGGGCGACCTCGGCCTCGGCTGACGGCGCCGCCTACCGAATCAGCGCCACGGCGGGGGCCATGGCGACGCTGACCTTCACCGGCACCGGGGTGGAGTGGATCACTGCCATCGGTCCCGGCTACGGCCAGGTGTCGGTCAGGGTGGACGGTGGCGCCGCCGTCACCCTCGATCTGTACAGCCCCGCGCAGCAGTGGGGGGTGACCGGGCGGGCGTTCACCGGGCTCACGCCGGGCCCGCATACCGTCGTGATCAAGGTGCTGGGGACGAAGAATGCCGCGGCCAGCGGCACCGACGTGGTCATGGACGCGTTCGTCGTCAGGTAACGCGCTCGGCGCTCCACCCGGGTTCTGCGACGGGCGGAAGTTGGGCGGTTGATCGCCGGCACGGCTGCGGGGCGGGTAGTGTCGCGGTCCGTGGCCGAGCCGGACGCGGAGTACGACGGGATATCTGTCCGGAGCCACGGCCCGGTCGCCGAGCTGGTCCTCGATCGTCCGGCCGCCCGTAACGCGATCTCCACCGCCATGGCGCGGTCGCTGGCCGCGGCCTGCGGGGACGTGGCGGGTAACTCCTCCGTACGCGCGGTCGTGCTGTCGGCCGCCGGGGACGCCGCCTTCTGCGTCGGCGCGGACCTCAAGGAGCGGGGCGCGTTCACCGATGCGGACTTGCTGCGGCAGCGGCCGATCTTCCGGGCTGCCTTCGGCGGCGTACTCGGACTGCCACAACCGACGGTGGCGGCGGTGCACTCCTATGCGCTCGGGGGTGGCCTGGAGCTGGCGCTGTCCTGCGACCTGATCGTGGCCGACGAATCGGCGGTGTTCGGCCTGCCGGAGGTGACCATCGGACTGGTGCCCGGCGGTGGCGGCACCCAGCTCGCCCTGCGCCGGCTGGGCGCTTCCCGTGCCGCCGACCTGGTGCTGACCGGCCGGCGGGTGGCGATGGACGAGGCGGAGAAGTTGGGCCTGGTGGATCGGCGGGTGCCTGCCGGTACCGCGCGGGCCGCCGCGCTGGAATTGGCGCACCAGATTGCCGCGAACTCGCCGGTGGGCGTACGGGCGGCCAAGCGGGCGCTGCGGCACGGCGCCGGGGTCGACCTGGCCGCCGGGCTGGACATCGAGGACGCCGCCTGGCGAACGGCGGCGCTCTCGGCGGACAGAAAAGAGGGCATCGCCGCGTTCAATGAGAAGCGGACGCCGAACTGGCCGGGGGAGTGATCGGATGAGCGACCTGCCGCAGTCGATCTCGCTGCGCGAGGTCGGCCCTCGCGACGGCCTGCAGAACGAGGCGCCGGTCCCGACGGCGGGCAAGGTCGCACTGATCGACGCGTTGTCGCGGACCGGTGTCGGCCGGATCGAGGCGGTGTCGTTCGTGCACCCGCGCGCGATCCCGCAGATGGCCGACGCCGACGAGGTCTGGCGCTCGATCGAGCGTTCGGACCGGGTGCGCTACTCGGCGCTGGTTCCCAACCCCCGCGGCGCCCAGCGGGCACTGGACGCCGGCTTCCGCGAGATCGAGGTCGTGGTCTCCGCCTCCGACAGCCACAACCGGGCCAACGTCAACCGCTCCACCGCCGAGTCGCTGGACGACATCGCTGGTCTGCTGCAGACGGCGCACGACGCCGGCGTGACCTGCCAGGTGGTCGTGGCAACGTCGTTCGGCTGCCCGTACGAGGGCGACGTCCCGGTCGGTCGGGTCGTCGAGGTGGCCGGCCGGGCGGTGCGCGACGGTGCCGACGGCATCTCCTTCGGCGACACGACCGGGATGGCGACTCCGGGTCGGGTGGCCACGCTGGTCGGCGAGTTTCGGTCGGCGTACGCCGAAACGCCGCTGAACCTGCACTTCCACAACACTCGGGGCACCGGGCTGGCGAACGTGCTGGTCGCGCTGCAGCTCGGCGTGGCGGACTTCGACGCCTCGGTCGGCGGGCTCGGCGGCTGCCCGTACGCGCCGGGGGCCAGCGGCAACGTGGCCAGCGAGGAGCTGGTTCACATGGTCGAGGACATGGGCGTGGCGACCGGCGTGGACCTCGAGGCTCTCCTCGAGGCAGCGGCCGGAGCGGAGCGGCTCGTCGGGCACACGCTGCCGAGCCAGGTGCTCCGCGCTGGCCCGCGCACCCGGCGTACGCCATGCTGAGCAATCCCGGAACCGGAGAGGTGGTTCATGGCCGACGACGCTGACCAGTTGGAACGCCAGCCGCGGCAGGGCGGGGAGCGTGGCGACCACATCCGCCGTACGCCGAACCGGATCTGGGGCGCGATCATCACCGTCATTCTCGGCTTCGTCGCCGGCGGGCTGGGCTTGATCGTGCGCGAGTGGTGGCTCATCGTCGTCGGTGCCGTCGTGATCGCGGTGGGCGGGATCGCCGCCAAGGCCTTCGGCGTCATGGAGAACACCGAGTAGGCCCAGTTAGTGCGCGGCGGCGGTCCGGGCACGGATCGCCGGCCCCGGCCTTCGGAGCGATCAGACCGTGTTTCCTGCACTCGCCGATTTCGCCGAATCCTGCGAGTACACGCAACAACGATCAATCTCGAGTCGTCGCGCACAGGCACTATCGGGCTCCACAGCCGGCACTCTCGGCATCCCGAAGCCCGTGCCGAGACTCGATCGTGTTGACGTGCGACCGGAGATCCAGGCTCTGCTCGATGAGCACAACGGCGTTGTGACCCGTTCCCAGCTGGCCGCCGTCGTGGCCCATCACGTCGTCGACCGGGCGCTTTCCGGGGGGCATCTGGTTCGTCTTCTGCCGCAGGTTTTCGCGGCTGCCCCGGTGATCGAGCAGCCCGCGACGAAACTGCTGGCCGCCCTTCGATACGCCGGTCCAAACGCGGCGCTCAGCTACACCACCGGTTTGTCGATGTGGGGACTGCCGCTGCCGACGGGACAACCGCTGCACGTGACCACCGATGTTCGTCAGCTCAGCGCCGACCCTGCGATCGTGGTGCATCGCCGCCGCGGGTTTCGAGCCGAGCCGCCTCTGGTCGTCGAGCGTCGGGGTCTCCCCGTCGTCCGACTAGAGAACTGCCTCATTGACAGCTGGCCGCTGCTTGCGGACTCCGAACGGAGGGCACCCTTGATCCTCGCCGTACAGCAACGTCTCACCACGCCGACTCGGATTCTCGAGACCACCGCCGCAGCGCCTCGGCTGGGCGGACGGGCGGCCCTGCTCAGCCTTGTCGACTTGCTCGCGACCGGCTGCCACAGTGAGCTGGAGATTTGGGGCTGTCGGCGCGTGTTCGACCACCCGTCGTTGCCGGTAGCGCGTCGTCAACTGCCGCTCGTGCTAAGCGGACGGCGGGCGTATCTCGACGTGGCGTACGAGGAGGAGCGGGTGGATGTCGAGCTGGACGGGTCGCGTTACCACTTCGGTTTCGAGTCGCGCGAGCGAGACATGCGCCGGGACGCGGCCCTTGCCGCTCTCGGTTGGCTGGTCCTGCGGTTCTCTCACCGACGCCTGCATGAGGAGCCGGACGCCGTACGACGCGAGATCCTCGCCACGCTGGAGGTCCGCCGAACCCAGCTCTGCTCGGCCGGCCGGCCCTGAAGTGATCAGACGTTGGTTCCTGTACTCGCCGATTTCGCGCAATCCTGCGAGTACGCGCAACAACGATCAATCGCACGAGTAGGTCGAATCAGTGCGCCGCGGCGGCCCGGGCGCGGATCGCCGGGCCCAGCGCGAGCGTTCCGGTCGCGACGGTGGCGCCGAGCGCGGCGCAGCCGACCCATAGCGCGACCGGCCCGCCGACGTCGAAGACCGCCGTACCGAGGACCGGCGCCAGGATCGCGGCGGCCCCGTAGGACATGCCAAATATCCCGGAGTAGCGCCCGCGCAGCTCCGGCGGCGCCAGGTCGGCCACGATCGAGGAGGTCAGCGCCGCGCCGGCGATCTCCCCGAGCGTCCAGACAGCCACGGCCGCGGCGTACGCCGGGGTGGTGGTCGCCAGGCTGTTGAGCCCGAACCCGAGCCCGATGACGAGCTGCGAGGCGGCGAGCAGCCGCACCCGTGGCAGCCGACTCAACCACCCGGCGACCAGCGGCTGAAGCACGACGATCAGTACGCCGTTCAGCGCGATCACCAAGCCGAAAGCGGCCGAGCTCAGGCCGTTGGCGCGCATCGCCAGTGGCAGCGTGAAGAACACCTGGAAGTAGATGCAGGCCGAGACCAGCTGGAGGCCGACCACCCCGAGCAGCACCCGGTCACGGAGGACCTGGCCGTAGCCGGGACCGCCGCGGCCCCGCTTCGTGCGATGGACCGCCGGCCGGCTCTCCCGGACGCCGCGCAGCACCAGCAGACCGAAGATCGCGCTGGTCGCGGCGTCCCCGACGAACAGCAGGGTGTATCCGGACTCGGCCACGAACCCGGCCAGCGTGGTGGCGAAGGCGAAGCCGAGGTTGACGGCCCAGAACAGCAACGCGAAGGCCCGCGGTCGCTCGGCGGATGGCACCAGGTCGGCGATGAGCGCGCTCGAGGCCGGCCGGTACATATCGAGGGTGAGTCCGAGCAGGAACGTGCCGGCCACCACGAGCGGCAGCGCCCGTGCCGATCCCATGAACAGCATGGCCGCGGCGGCGCTGAACATGCCGAAAGCCAGCGTCGGGCGCCGGCCGATGCGGTCGGCCAGTGTGCCGCCGATGCCCTGGGACAGCAGCCCGCCAACCCCGAGAAGCGCCAGCACCAGCCCCGTCACCGAGACCGAGAGGCCACGCTCACGGGTCAGGTAGAGCGCCAAGAACGGCTCGACGAAGGTGCCGATCCGGTTGACCAGCGTGCCGCTCCAGAGGAACCAGAAGTCGCGGGGCAGCCCACCGAACGTCCGGTACGCCGCTCCGTGCAGCCGGGACCGTGGGGGTGGCACCGCGGTGGCCGGCGACGACCCGTACACCGCCCCCGGTCCCGGGGGGACCGCGAGGTCGCCGGTGCCGGCTGGCGTACCGACCGCTTCGAGATCGCCTCCGCCGGGCGTACCGGCTCCCTGGAGATCGGTCTCGCTGCCCACGCGTCTACCTTCTCCTGCCGGTCCTACAGTCCGCGAGCCGGTATGCGGCGGCGGGCGGGTGGTGATGGCGCCATCCTCGATGGCGCACAGCCCCAGACTGCTGGCACGCTCCTCAGTAACCCGCAGTCTCGACGACGAGGACGCCCGTGCCCGAGCAGCACAACCCGATGCCGCACCACCCGCCGGTCGCCGACCTGCGCGCGAAGGTTCAGCGGGGCGGCGCGGGCAAATACCACGACGCGAACGCGGCCAAGGGCAAGCTCTTCGCACGGGAGCGGATCCGGCTGCTGGTCGACGAAGGATCCCTCGTCGAGGACGGCCTGTTCGCCAACGCCGTCGCCGGTGATCTGGCCGCCGACGGCGTGATCACCGGTACGGCGACAGTGGCCGGCCGGCCGGTCTGCGTCATGGCCAACGACTCCACCGTCAAGGCCGGCTCGTGGGGGGCACGAACCGTCGAGAAGATCATCCGGATCATCGAGACGGCGTACCGGACCGGCGTACCGATGATCTATCTCGTCGACAGCGCCGGGGCCCGGATCACCGACCAGGTGGACCTGTTCCCTGGGAGAAGGGGGGCCGGGAAGATCTTCCACACCCAGGTCCGGGCCAGCGGCTCGATCCCGCAGGTGTGTGCGCTGTTCGGGCCGAGCGCCGCCGGTGGCGCCTACATACCGGCCTTCTGCGACATCGTGGTGATGGTGGAGGGAAACGCCTCGATGTACCTCGGCAGCCCCCGCATGGTCGAAATGGTCGTCAAGGAGAAGACCACCCTCGAGGAGATGGGCGGCGCCCGGATGCACTGCTCGGTCTCCGGGGTAGGCCACTACCTCGCCAAGGACGAGTCCGAGGCGCTGCAGACGGTCAGTACCTACCTGTCCTACCTACCCGCCAACTGGGAGGCGCTGCCACCGCGGACCGAGGCCCGCGAGCCCAAGCCGGTCGACCTGCGGGCGTTGGTGCCGGCCAGCGACCGGCAGGCCTTCGACATGCGGCGCTATGTCAAGGGGCTGCTGGACGAGGAGAGCTTCTTCGAGATCCACGCGCTGTGGGCCCGTGAGCTCACGGTCGGCTTCGGCCGACTCGACGGCGAGGTCGTGGGGGTGGTGGCCAACAACCCGCTGTTCAAGGGCGGCGTGCTCTTCGTCGACTCCGCCGACAAGGCGACCCGCTTCATCTCGCTCTGCGACGCCTTCAACGTGCCGTTGCTGTTCCTGTCCGACGTACCGGGGTTCATGGTCGGTACGGCCGTGGAACGGCAGGGGATCATCCGGCACGGAGCGAAGATGATCAGTGCGGTCTCCGAGGCGACCGTGCCGAAGATCTGCGTCGTGGTCCGCAAGGCCTACGGCGCTGGGCTGTACGCGATGGCCGGCCCCGGCTTCGAGCCCGACGCCACGCTCGCCCTCCCCACCGCCAAGATCGCCGTTATGGGCGCCGAGGCCGCGGTCAACGCGGTCTACTTCAACAAGATCGAGGCGCTGCCCGAGGCGGAGCGCGAGGCCTTCGTCGCGGCCAAGCGGGCCGAGTACGACGAGGACATCGACATCGTGCGGCTGGGCAGCGAGCTGGTCGTCGACGCGATCGTCGAGCCCGAAGACCTGCGGTCGGAGCTGGTACGCCGGTTCGCGGCGTCCCGTGGCAAGGATCGCTCGTTCTCCCGCCGCCGGCACGGGGTCACCCCGGTCTGATCGGTCCCACAGCCTGGGAACCAACCTGAGCACGTGCGCCTTGGACACGGTCAGCGACCGGGGCTAGCGAAGCAGCTCGGCCGGGGTGAGCCGAAGTGCGAAGGGTTGGCTGGCGACGTACGGCTCGTCGCCACGCACGGCGGCCGTCTCGACGTACCGGCCGCTGTCGTCGAGCTCCAGCACCGTGAGCGCCGGCTCCTCGGGATCGACGAGCCAGTACGTCGGCACGCCGGCCTGCTGGTAGGCCATGCGCTTGCTCCCCAGGTCATAGCGCCGGCTGCTGGGAGAGAGCACCTCGACGACGAGACTCGGGAGCTCACCGCCACCGGTAGGGAGCACGACTACGTCGGGCTGCACCCTGGTGCCGAGGGCCAGGCGCACATCCAACGGCGCGACGAGCGTCTGCGCCTCACCGGTCTCTGCGGCAACCAGAACGGCGGCCAGCCGCGTCACCACACGTTGATGGTGACGGCTGGGGGACGGGCTCACGACGATCACCCCGTCGAGCAGCTCGTGCCGCCGTCCGTCGTCGGGTACGACGTCGAGGTCGTCGACCGTGAATCCGTGGGGGTGGCGCGACCGGACCAGCGCGAGCCCGTCTAGCAACTCGACCCAGCCAATGCCCCACGGCCACCGTCGCAGATCGGCCTCGTCCAACGGCTGGTCCGGCGCCTTCGCCGGTCGTGCGGTCACAGACGTCATGGTGCGCCCCCGATGTCGACATCTGCCAACCGTGGCATGCCAGGGCGACACCACCATCGACTCCTCCACAGGTGCAAGGCCCGTCTCCCTACCCGCCGCATTCCGACGGGTAGGGGCACGCCGGTATGGCGTCCGCGGCGAGGGAATCGGCTCTAGCATGCGACGGTGACCTCCGTGCTGTTGGCTGAAGACGATCGGGCGATCTCCGAGCCGCTGGCGCGGGCGCTGCGCCGCGAGGGTTACAACGTCACGGTCCGCGACGACGGCCCCGGCGCGCTGGCAGCCGCCCTGTCCGGCGACATCGGGCTGGTCGTGCTCGACCTCGGGCTGCCCGAGATGGACGGCCTGGAGGTCTGCCGGCGGCTGCGGGAGCGAGCGCCGCTGCTGCCGGTGCTCGTGCTGACCGCTCGAGCCGAGGAGGTCGACATGGTGGTCGGCCTCGATGCCGGCGCCGACGACTACGTCACCAAGCCGTTCCGACTGGCCGAGCTGCTGGCTAGGGTGCGGGCGCTGCTGCGCCGCGGGGCGAACGAGAGCCCGTCGACGAACGGCGTACGGATCGATGTGGCCTCCCGTCGAGCGTGGGTCGGCGAGGACGAGCTCACGTTGACCAGCAAGGAGTTCGACCTCCTGCGGGTCCTCATGCGCGACGCCGGCACCGTGGTCACCCGGGAACGGCTGATGCGCGAGGTGTGGGACGCCCACTGGTGGGGGCCGACTAAGACGCTGGACATGCACGTGTCCTGGCTACGCCGCAAGCTCGGTGACGACGCGAGCGCACCGCGTTACATCACCACGGTGCGCGGGGTCGGGTTCCGCTTCGAGCTCGGCTGAGCGGCGGTGCGACGCCGGCTACTCGCTTCGACCCTCGCTGTCGCAGTCGCCGCGGTGGTCCTGCTCGGGCTGCCGCTCGGCCTGGTGGGCGCCCGCCTGGTCAACGACCTGGCGCAAAAGCGGCTGTCGGACGACGCCGAGCGGATCGCCGTCGAGGTGCAGCGTCGCGAGGGCTCCGGTGGCACGATCGACCGGGCCACGCTGGCCGACCTGGCGCCGGACGGGCGTCAGGTCAGCCTGGTGGGTACCAGGGAGCCGCCGACGGTCGTCGGCCCGGTGATTCATGGCGGCACGATCCGGGGCCGCGCCAAGCTGGCGGAGGGCGGCGAGGTCCGGGTCGCGACCAGCCGCGACGAGGTCGACGAGCAGGTAGCCCGCGGCTGGGTCCTCGTGGGCGGGCTGGTGGTGCTCTCCACCGCGGTCGCCGTCGCACTGGCGGTGCTACAGGCTCGCCGGCTCGGCGAGCCGCTCGAAGAGCTCGCCGTCACCGCCGGCCGGCTGGGGTCCGGGGATACCCGGCCGCACCCGAGACGCTACGGCGTACCGGAGCTCGACCGGGTGGCGACGGTGCTCGACCGCAGCGCCGAGCGGCTCGGCGAGCTGCTCCGGTACCAGCGGGAGTTCGCAGCTGACGCCTCGCACCAACTGCGTACGCCGCTGACTGCGCTCTCGATCCGGCTCGAGGAGATAGGGCTGGCTGAGGACCAGGTGACGGTGCGCGACGAGGTGGCGGCCGCGCTGGCCCAGGTGGAGCGGCTGACAGCAGTGGTGGACTCCCTGCTGGCCCGGGCCCGGGACAACCGCTCGGCGATGAGCCAGCCGGTCGATGTCGGCAGGTTGCTGCGGGAGCAGGCACGGGAGTGGGGGCCGGCCTACCGACGGGCCGACCGGAAGCTCGTCGTCTCCGCACCGGACAGGCTGATGGGGGCGGCCGCGCCCGGGGGGCTGGCCCAGGTCGTCGCGTCACTACTGGAAAACGCGCTGGTGCACGGCGCCGGAGCGGCCAGCGTCCGGGCTCGTGAGGCTGGCGAGCACGTGGTGGTGGAGGTCTCCGACGAGGGACCCGGCGTGCCGCCGGACCTGGTGCCGCGAATCTTCGAACGCTCCGTCAGCGGCGCGTCCGGAACCGGCCTAGGCCTGGCGCTGGCCCGGGCGCTGGTGGAGGCCGACGGCGGCCGGCTGGAGCTGGTCCGCCCCCGCCCGCCGGTCTTCGCGGTGTTCCTGTGCGCGGCCGCGAGCGCGCTCACCCCGGAACCGCCCCCGGTGGGCGGCGAGGATGCGCCCGCAGTACCGGCCTAACGCGAGTTGGTGCTGGTGACCACCAGGATCAGACCCACGACGACGAACGCCGAACCGAGCCAGGTGCGGACGGAGACCTTCTCGTGCAGCACCACCGCGCTCGCCGTGAGGATTCCCAGGTAGCCCACCGCGTTGAACGGATAGGCGACAGACAGCGGCACCCGGGACAGCGCCGCCAGCCAGAGGACGGCCGACACGCCGAAGACGGCCAGCCCACCAAGCACATACGGCGACGTGGCTGCCTGCAGTGCCAGCGAGCCGCCACCCAGCGTCGCTTCCTTCGCTACCCGCATTCCGTGCCGGAGCAGCACCTGACCGACGGCCGCGATGGCCACGGCGGTGATGACCAGGATCAGGTTGACCGGGGTCAAGTGGCGCTCCAGGGTCGGTTCGTTGGAGAGGCTGGCGTCGGAAGCGATGTCCTCGGCAACCGGGTGGTCGGCCCTCGTACTCGGTCGGTCGAGGGTGCTCATCGGGTCAGCCTAACGGCGGCGTGGGAGCATCCGGGAAGCGCCACGACCACCGTGTGACATTCGGATCTCCGAGGTGACCGATGCTTGACCTGGGGCTCAGTGAAGAGCACGAGACTCTTCGCAAGACCGTCGAGTCCTTCGCCCGGTCGGTGGTGGCGCCGCGGGCCGAGGAGATGGACCGCACCGAGGAGTTCCCCTACGACATCGTCGCCTCGATGGGCGACATGGGCCTGTTCGGCCTGCCCTTCCCCGAAGAGTACGGCGGGATGGGCGGTGACTACTTCGCCCTCTGCCTGGCCATCGAGGAGCTGGCCCGGGTCGACTCCTCGGTCGCCATCACGCTGGAGGCCGGGGTATCGCTGGGCGCCATGCCGGTCTACCGGTTCGGAACCCAGTCGCAGAAGGTGCAGTGGCTGCCCCGGCTGACCTCGGGGGAGGCGCTCGGCGCGTTCGCGCTCACCGAACCCGACGGTGGCTCGGACGCTGGGGCGACGCGGACCCGGGCGGAGCTTCGCGACGGCGAGTGGGTCATCAACGGCAGCAAGGCCTTCATCACGAATTCCGGCACCGATATCTCCCGCCTGGTGACGGCCACTGCCGTCACGGGCACCCGGCCGGACGGCAAGAAGGAGATTTCCGCGATCATGGTGCCGGTGCCCTGCGCCGGCTTCTCGGCCGGCAAGAAGTACTCCAAAGTGGGCTGGCACGCCTCGGACACCCGCGAGCTGGCCTTCACCGACGTTCGGGTGCCGGCGGACAACCTGCTAGGCGAGCGTGGCAGGGGCTTCTCCAACTTCCTCGCCATTCTCGACGAAGGGCGGATCGCGATAGCCGCGCTGGCGGTCGGGCTGGCGCAGGCCTGCGTCGACGAGTCGGTGAAGTACGCGAAGGAGCGCGAGGCGTTCGGCCGGCCGATCGCGGCGTACCAGGGGGTGTCCTTCAAGATCGCAGATATGGAGATGCGGACGCATGTCGCCCGGATGGCGTATTACTCCGCCGCGGCCAAGATGCTGGCCGGTCAGCGGTTCACCAAGGAGGCCGCGATCGCCAAGCTCTATGCCAGCGAGGCCGCGGTGACCAACGCCCGCGAGGCGACCCAGGTCCACGGCGGCTACGGGTTCATCAACGAGTTCCCGGTGGCTCGGCACTGGCGAGACTCGAAGATCCTCGAGATTGGCGAGGGTACGTCGGAGATTCAGCGGCTGCTCATCGCCCGCGAGCTCGGCCTACCTACGCCGACGTAGGCGCGCTCTCGCTCGACGGCTTTTTCGCTCAGCTCGACGACGCAGCCTGACAGACTAGGCGCGCAACAACGGCGTGCGCCCGGGAGGGACGATGCGGTGAGTCCGCAGGCGCCATCACCGGTCGTCGGCATGGTGGGAGCCGGCCAGCTGGCCCGGATGACCCATCAGGCGGCGATCTCCCTCGGACTGTCACTGCGGGTACTGGCCGAACGCTCATCCGACTCGGCCGCCCGGGTGGCGGCGGACGTGGTCGTTGGCGACTACCGGAACCTGGACGACCTGCTGGACTTCGCCGCCGGCTGCGACGTGGTCACCTTCGACCACGAGCACGTGCCGGCGGAACACCTGCGTGCGCTGGTCGACAAGGGCGTCGTCGTCCGGCCCGGTCCGGAAGCGCTGCTGCACGCCTCGGACAAGGTCGTCATGCGGACCCGGCTCGGCGAGCTCGGGCTGCCGGTACCACGATGGCGACCTGTGGCAACCGCCGCCGACCTCTGCGCCTTCGCCGGGGTGACCGGCTGGCCGGTGGTAGCCAAGGCGGTCAGTGGCGGCTACGACGGTCGGGGCGTTTGGGTGCTCGCCGACCCGGCCGCCGCCGAGCGACTGCTGGGCGAGGTCGGCTCGACCCGGCTCTACGTCGAGGAGCACGTCGCCGTACGCCGAGAGCTGGCTGCGCTGGTCGCGCGCCGGCCGAGTGGGGAGATGGCCGCCTGGCCGGTGGTGGAGACCGTGCAGCGCGACGGCATCTGCGTCGAGGTGCTCGCGCCCGCGTCGGGACTGGCGACCGACCGGGCCGAGCCGGCCCGCGAGCTCGCCGTCACCGTGGCCGAGGCGCTGGAGGTGGTGGGGGTGCTGGCCGTCGAGCTGTTCGAGACGGCCGAGGGCCTGCTGGTCAACGAGCTCGCGATGCGGCCGCACAACTCGGGTCACTGGACCATCGAGGGCGCCCGTACGTCGCAGTTCGAGCAGCACCTGCGGGCGGTTCTGGACTGGCCGCTGGGCGCCACGACACCGACTGCGCCGGCGGTCGCCATGGCCAACATTCTGGGTGGCGCGGACTGCGACCTCGTCCGCCGGCTGCCGTCGATGCTCGGCGCCGATGACGACGTTCGCGTGCACCTCTACGGTAAGGAGGTCCGACCCGGCCGCAAGGTGGGTCACGTGACGGCGCTCGGCGACGATCCGGCCGAGGTGCGGGAGCGAGCTGGCGTGGCCGCCGCGACGCTGCGCGAGCCGGCGTGAGGGGGCACCGGTGAGCGGCGCGCCGCTGGTCGGCGTCGTGATGGGCAGTGACTCCGACTGGGGCACTATGGCGCCGGCCGCCGAGGCGCTGGCCGAGTTCGGCGTCGGGCATGAGGTCCGCGTCGTCTCCGCCCACCGGACGCCGAGGGACATGCTCGACTATGCCGCAACCGCGGTCGACCGCGGGCTGCGGGTGATCATCGCCGGCGCCGGTGGCGCCGCCCATCTGCCGGGCATGCTCGCCTCGTCGACCCCGTTACCCGTCATCGGCGTACCGGTCCCCCTGGCTCATCTCGACGGGCTCGACTCGCTGCTGTCGATCGTGCAGATGCCGGCCGGTGTTCCGGTGGCCACGGTGTCGGTGGCCGGCGCGCGCAACGCCGGCCTGCTCGCCGTCCGGATCCTGGGGTCCGCCGACGACGAGATGCGCAAGCGGATGGAACGCTTCCAGGCCGAGCTGTCGGACGCCGCTCGGGCGACGGACGCGGCGCTGCGCCAGCGGCTCGGCGAGGCGGAGTCCTCCAGCTGACCGTGGAAGTTGTCGCCCCGCCGCTGCGACAGTGTCCACGTGATACAGCCCGACTGGGGCGCGGACGAGGAACCCGCCAGCTTCGGCGGTGGTCCAGCTACTCGGAGGTTCTAGCCACCCCCGGGGAGGAGGCCGCGGCGGGCCAGCTGCTCGCGGGCCTCGTGCTCGCCCGGCTGCCGCTCTTCCTGGGACCGGCTCGGCGGCTTCCACCCGGCGTACTTCGCCTATCACGAGGACACCGAGATCAGCCTTGGTTG
>JBPCOB010000066.1:0-5515 GCA_051000715.1 Mycobacteriales bacterium | reverse complement strand
GGTAGCTCCTCGACCGAGCCGTATTCGCACCAGGCCACCGCCTCGTCACCGTCGAACACCAGCGCGGCGTGCGCCCGGCCGGCCTCCACCAGCCGTTGCTTGATCGCACGGCCGTCGCCGAGGGCCTTGGTGGCCTCGTCGAGGGGCCGGTGGAAGTAGATGCACCAACACCCGCCCCAGACGCCGTTGTGCCGCTCGGCGAGATCGGCGAAGGCATCCCACGTCTTCGGCCTGAGCGGCTCGATCCGGTACGAACGCTCGGGTGCCTCAGTCTTGGCCATGGCCGCACTGTAGGGGCATATCCGGACGAAACCGTGCCGGATTAGCAGGTCCGAGTCCGCGGAGGCGCCGCTACGACGGCGGCAAGCCGGTCAGCGGCCCTTCCAGCTCGGGCGGCGCTTCTCGGCGAAGGCCGCCGCCCCCTCCTTGGCGTCCTCGGAGCCGAAGACCGGTCCCATCGCCTCGGCCTGTCGTGACCACAGTTCGTCGGCCGGCCAGTACGGCGCCTCCCGGATGATCTTCTTCGATCCGCGGATTCCCATCGGACTGTTCGCTGCGACCTTCGCGGCCAGCTCCTTGGCGCCGGCCAGCGCACCGCCGGGTTCGGTGAGCTTGTTCACCAAGCCCCACGAACGGGCATCTCCCGCGGAGAACAGCACGCCGGTCAGCGCGGCCTCCATGGCGATGTTCACCGGGATCCGCTGGGGCAGCCGGATCAGGCCGCCGGCCCCGGCGAGCAGGCCGACCGTCGTCTCGGGGATCCCGAACCTCGCGTCCGTAGCGGCCACGACCAGGTCGCAGCACAGCACGATCTCGAAGCCACCGGCCAACGCGACGCCCTCAACGGCGGCGATCAGCGGCTTGACCGGTGGGCGCTCGGTGATCCCGCCGAAGCCGCGGCCCTGGACGGTCGGAAACTCGCCCTGCAAGAAGGCCTTGAGGTCCATTCCCGCGGAGAAGGCGCCAGCGGCGCCCGTGACCACACCGACCTGGAGCGCGTCGTCGCCATCCAACTCGTCCATAGCGGCGGCCACGCCCTGGGCCATCGCGCGGTTCACCGCGTTCTTCGCCTGCGGCCGGTTCAGCGTGATCACCATGACCGCGCCGTCGCGCTCGATCAGAACCTCGTCTGCCACGTCTGCTCCCTTCGTCGCCGCCGTTGCTGGTCTGACTTTCGAACCTAGAGGGTTCAGCCCGGTTCCAGCAGAGCGGCGATGTAGGCCTCGGACACCCAGTCGGCGAAGCGCCGGCTGCTCCACCGCCGCCGGTTGACGAGCAGGTCGAACAGTTCGGGGGCGGTGTAGGCCCAGAGCACGTCGGCGGCTTGGGCAGCGGAGACCCCCGCCCGCAGGTGCCCGTCCGCGGCGAGTTGCCGGGCATGGCGCGTCATGCTCGCCAGCCGCTCGTCGTTGGCCTGCTCCCACATCCTGAGCAACTCCGGCGCCGTCTCGGCGGCCGAGCGGATCAGCAGCATCAGTGGGGCGACGCGTGGCGCGACCTCGGCGACGAAGTCACCGAACGCGCGCAGTCGGCGCCGTGGATCGGCCTCGTGACGGGACACCCCGGCGGCCCGCTCCGGCGCCGGTACCAGTTCGTCGCCGGCCAGCGCCGCGTCGACCACGGCCTTGGCCAGCAGCGCCTTGTTGCCGAAGATCTTGTACACCGCCTGCACCGACACGCCGGTGTCGGCGGCCACCGCGCTCATGGCTGTGGCGGCATACCCGACCGCGAGGAAGCGGTGCGTCGCGGCGGCGATCACGCGCTTTCGGGTGCCCGCTGCCTGAGCCTCGCGGGTCGGCGAGCGGTACTTACGCCGCTTGACCGGGGCCGTTCGAAGGTCCATAGTTCCAGTTTAGTATAACCACCTTTACCCAATCATGAGGTCGCCATGGGTGTCGTCGCCAGGACCGAGCGCATCCGCGCCACCATCAACGCCCGTGACCTGGACGGGCTGGTGTCGCTGTTCGAGGACGACTACCGCAACGAGACCCCGGCGCACCCGTCGCGTGGCTTCACCGGCGCCGAGCAGGTACGCCGGAACTGGACGCAGATCCTCGGCTCGGTGGCCGACCTCCACGTGGAGCTGCTGCGCGGCGCCACCGACGAACACGGCGCTGAGTGGGCGGAGTGGTCATGGTCCGGGACCCGAGCCGACGGCGGGCCGTTCCGGATGGCCGGCGTGACCATCGTCGGCGGCCCCGGACAGCGGGTCGGCTGGGCGCGGTTCTACCTCGAGCCCGTCGAGGAGGGTGGGCAGGCCGTGGCCGCCGCCGTCGACGACGTTGTGGGGCGAGGATGACAACGACGATGCGGGTCAGGTCGCGCCCGCCGCCGGTGTGGCTGATGCGACACGTGGTCAATCCGGTCATGTGCGGCCTGCTGCGCTCGCCGCTCTCGCGGCTCGTCCCCTCGGCTGTGCTCCTGGAGTTCCGCGGTCGGCGGACTGGCGCGGCGTACCGGGTCCCCGTGCTTGGCCATGAGGTCGCAGGCACAGTGGCGGTCTTCACCCCTGCCTGCTGGAGGCACAACTTCAGCGGTGGCGCGCCGGTCACCGTGCGCCGGCGCGGCCAGACCCACCTGTGCCGAGGCGAACTGATCACCGAGCCGGGCATCGTCGGACCAGCGCTGCGCGCTGTCCTCGTGGCTGGGGGCTCACCGATGCGTCTCGGTCTGACGATCCCGGCGGGGCATGAGCCTTCTGACGCCGAGTTCGCCGCGGTCCGGTCGATGATCCGCCTGGACGGGTGACACCGCCGGGGTGTGCCGTCCGGCCACCTCAGGGGGCTCCGGTGCCGCTCGCTTACCCAGTGGCTCGGAGCTGTGAGTACCGGGGCGCCATCGCCTCCATCTGCTCCATCACGAGCTTGATCGCGCCGGGCTGCTTGTCCGGCGGGTACCCGTGTTTCACGAGCAGTCGCTTGATGGACGAGCGCAGCTTGGCGCGTACGTCGTCGCGGACCGTCCAGTCCGTACGTACGTCCCGCTGCATCACGGCGACCAGGTCGCGCGCGATCTGGGCCAGGATGTCGGTGCCCTGCTCCTGGACCGCGGACTCGTTCTGCGCTACGGCGTCGTAGAACGCCAGTTCGTCCTCGGACAGAGGCGGGGTGAATGACGCGCCCCGCTCAGCTTCGAGGGCGATGTCCTTAGCCAGCTCCACCAGCTCGGCGATGACCTGTGCCGAGGTCAGCTGCAGGTTGGTGTAGCGCATCAGCAATTCGGTGACCCGCTCGGAGAACGCCCGCTGGCGGACCGTGTTGTGGCGGGCCACCCGCGCCGACTCCGCGGCCACCAACGCGCGGAGCGCCTCGATGGCCAGCTGCGGGTTGTCGGCCTGCTGGGCTTGGGTGACGAACTGCGGGGTGAGGTCGTGCAACGTGGGCCGTGGCATGCCGGCCGCCTCGTAGATGTCCAGGACTTCACCGGAGGTGGTCGAGGTGTCGATGAGCACGCTGAGCAGCCGCTGGATCTCCTCGGGGATCGGCTCCCCCCGGGCCCGTCGGTCCTCGGCGTCGAACTTGGCCATCCAGACCCGGACTTCCTCGTAGAAGCGGGCCTCGGGATCCAGGTCGGGCAGGTTCGTCGGTCCCGAGCACAGTGCCCAGGCGCGGGCCAGCTGCCCGGACAGCGTGCGGTACCGCGCCCCCAGGGTCTGCTCGCCGTCGTCGACCCGGTTGCCCGGGGTCTCGGGGCTTCGCAGGTAGTTCGCGGTCGAGGTGAGGGCCCGTAGGTAGGCCTTGCCCCCGCCGGCGCTCTGGACGGCTCGCCAAGCGTGGTCGGCGAGCAAAGCCCGCAGCGCATCGACGAGGTTCCGCGTCAGGACGACGGCTTCTTCGGTGTGCCGCCCCACCGGCCGGTCCCGTTGGTCCTCACTCGTGTACTCCGACAGCGCATGCCGCAGGTTGTCGACCAGCGGTGCGTACGCGACGAGCAGCCCGTCCTCCTTGCCCTTGTACGTGCGGTTCACCCGCGCGAGCGTCTGCATCAGCAGGGCACCCTTGAGCGGCCGGTCCAGGTACAGCGTGTGCAGCGGCGGCGAGTCGTACCCGGTGAGCATCATGTCCTTGACGATCACGATCTCCAGCGCGTCGTCGGGCTGGGCCAGCCGGGTCTTGATCACCAAGTTCTGGGACTCGCGCCGGACATGGTTGGAGACGGGTGGTGCATCGGAGGCGGACCCGGAGTAGACGACCTTGATGGCGCCCTTCTCGATGTCGGAGGAGTGCCACCCCGGACGAAGGGCGACGATCGCGGCGTACACCTTGGCGCAGATCTCGCGGGTGGAACACACGATCAGCGCCTTGCCCGGGCACTCGATGAACTTCTCGACCAGACTTCGCCGTACCTCCCAGTGCGTGACGATGTCCTGCGCGAGATTCGCGACACGCTCCGGTGCGCCGTAGACGGCGTTGACCACCGCGACACTCTGCTCGATGCGCGCCCGCTCGGCGTCGTCGAGGCCCACCGTTGCCTCGTCGGCGGCAGCGTCCAGGGCCTCCTCGCTGACCTCGCCCGAGAGTTCTACTCGGATCAATCGCGGCTCGAAGTACACCGGGACGGTGGCGCCGTCCCGGACGGCTCGGGTCAGGTCGTAGATGTCGATGTAGTCCCCGAAGACCTGCTGGGTGTTCCGCTCCTCGAAGGAGACCGGAGTCCCGGTGAAGGCGATCAGGGTCGCGTTCGGCAGCGCGTCACGCAGGTGCCGGGCGTAGCCGTCCAGGTTGTCGTAGTGGCTGCGGTGGGCCTCGTCGACGATGACGACGATGTTCCGGCGGTCGGACAGCAGCGGATGCTCGCCGCCGGCCTCTCGCTCGTCCTGGGTGCGGCCGAACTTCTGCAGCGTGGTGAAGTAGATGCCGCCGGTCGTGCGCTCGGTCAACTCGGCGCGAAGCTCGGAGCGGCGTCGGATCGACTTCGGTTCCTCGGGCAGGAGCTGGCTCTGCTGGAACAGTTGGAAGAGCTGACCGTTGAGCTCGGTGCGGTCAGTGATGACGACGATGGTCGGGTTGAGCAGCGTGGGGTGACGGATGACCAGGTTGGCGTAGAGCTCCATCTCCATTGACTTACCCGAGCCCTGTGTGTGCCACACGACGCCGGCCTTGCCATCGCTCTGCACCGCCTGAACCGTGCTGCCGACAGCCTTGGTGACGGCGAAGTACTGGTGCGGCTTGGCGATCCGCTTGGCCAGCCCGTCGGCGTTCTGGTCGAAGGCGGTGAAGGACCGGGTCAGCTGCAGAAATCGCAGCTGGTTGAACAGGCCGTAGCAGGCGATCTCGATCGCGCTGTCCATCGCGCCGGAGGCCCCGGAACGCGTCGGTACGCCGTCGTCGTCGACGTTCCATGGCGCGTAGTGGTGCAGCGGGGTGAAGGGGGTGGCGTACTTCGCGATGATCCCGTCGGAGATGACCGTGAGCACGCAGAACCGGAAGACCAGCGGGAACTCGCGCAGGTAGGTCTGCAACTGCCCGTGCGCCGAGGCTACGTCGGCCTGCGCGCTGCCGGCGCGCTTCAGCTC
>JBPCOB010000065.1:0-53268 GCA_051000715.1 Mycobacteriales bacterium | reverse complement strand
TCCGCTCGGCACCGCTGCCGGAGGCCACGACGTGGAGCCGCACTTCAGCCAGCTGCTCGATGGCCAGCGAGACCGTCCACCGGCCCGGAGGAGGCGCTGGCAGGTCCAGCAGTTGGTGCAGGTCGTCGTAGGAGCCCGTTCCGACCTGCTCGGTGACGAAGCTCCCACCGGCCGCCAGGATCCGCGCCACCTCGCCCGGTAGGAACGACTCGTGCCGGTTGGCGACGAGGTCGATGGCTCCATCGCGGAACGGAAGCCGGCCCTCGGTCTCGTCGGCGCGTCCTGGTTGTCCGGCGCGCCCTCCGCCTGGACGACGACCACGCCCAGCGCACGCAGCCGGCGAGCTGCCACCGGAACGTTCGGCGGCCAGCACTCTGTGGCGAGGGTCTTTGCGGGACGGGCGGGCAGGGCCGCGAGCCACTCTCCTCCACCGGTGCCCATGTCGAGCATGGTCCGCGCGCGGCCCGCCTGTGCCGCGACCAGGGCCGGGTAGTCCCACGGTGGCGGTGTGACCATGAGGCGACTTCCGAGCCGAGTGAAGTCCCAGCCCTCGGTCGAAACGGCAAGTGCGTGGTCCAGCAGGCTGTCGACTGAACTCATTCGCCCTCCCCGCGTGACCGTCAGGGACTTTCCATCGTCTCCGGCGCGTTGGACCGTCGACGACATCCTGCGGAGGTAGCTCATCGTGTTGTTCACCCGGTCCAAGACCACCCTGCCAGCCCCCGACCAGGCCCTGCCCGGCCGGGCCGAGCGGATGCCGGTGCCGGGGTCTCACTACGTGCTCGGTAAGCCACTCGTGCCGCCGTACCCCGATGGCCTGGAGGTCGCCGCCTTCGGGCTCGGCTGCTTCTGGGGCGCCGAGCGCAAGTTCTGGGAGACCGAGGGCGTCTACACCACCGCGGTTGGCTATGCGGGCGGCTCCACGCCCAACCCGACGTACAAGGAGACCTGCTCCGGCCGCACCGGTCACACCGAGGCCGTTCAGGTCGTCTTCGACCCGGCCAAGGTGAGTTATCGGCAGCTGCTCAAGATCTTCTGGGAGTCCCACGACCCCACTCAGGGGATGCGCCAGGGCAACGACGTGGGCACCCAGTACCGCTCGGCGATCTACTACCGGGACGACGCCCAGCGGCAGGCGGCGGAGGAGACCCGCGGCGCCTTCCAGCGCGTACTGAGCGGCCAGCGGTACGGCGAGATCACTACCGAGATCGCGCCGGCCGGACAGTTCTACTTCGCCGAGGACTACCACCAGCAGTACCTCGCCAAGGTGCCGGGTGGCTACTGCGGCATCGGCGGGACGGGGCTGTCCTGCCCGGTGGGCGTCGCCTCCGCCGACTGAAGAAACCGGGTTCCTCTAACGCCCCTATCGAGCGTGTGCAGTCGTCGATGCCACCCGGCCGTTGCGGGCGACGACCTCGGGCACGGCCGTGCCATCTCTGTGTCGACGTGCATGCGGAACCGATGGATGCTTCTCAGCGTCTGATCGCGGGAGGCTGGGACAGTGCGGCGTATTCGGATGATCGCTCTGGCGGTTCTCGCTGTCACGGTAACTGCTGGATGCGCAAGCGAGCGACCGGCGGTGGCGACGCACCGTTCGGCCTCGACGCCCTCGCCCTCGGCCGGCTCCGGCCGGCCGATGAGCGCCGACTGTCCGAAGCTGTCGGCGCGGGGCCGCTCCGTCACGCATCTCGATTACGTCGACTTCGTGCAGGCGAACGGCCGGAACTACGTCGCGGACCTCTACCGCGTGCCAGCCATCACCGGTGCTGAGATTGGCGCACGCGTGCTGTTGGTGCGGTGCTCGTTCTCGAAGCTCAACGAGGCAACTGGGCAGGTGCCCCCACAGCCGCGGGACGGCGACGCGGCGTTCCTCACGCCGGGTACGGCGGTGTACGCGATCCGAGGGTGGTCCCCCGCCTGCCGTCTTGCCGCCAGCCACGATGGGCGGCTGCACGTGTACCTCGCCTATCAACCCGGCGGTCGCGTCGCGACCCCAGAGCCGTGCTCGCTAAAGCACGTCGCTTGACCGGCGCGGTCTGCTTGTCAGGGCGCCGCCTGGCCGGTGGCCGTCCGTACAGTTGCGGGGCAACCGAGGGCCGTGCGACCGTCGGCGGGGTGACGCTGCACCTGACCGGCGACGCCGAGGCCGACGACCTGCTGTCCCGCGAGCCGCTGGCTCTGCTGCTCGGCATGCTGCTCGACCAGCAGTTCGCCATGGAGCGCGCCTTCGCCGGACCGTATGAGCTCACCCGCCGGCTCGGCCACGGCCTGAGCGCCGGGGAGCTCGCGAACTACGATCCGGACGAGCTGGCCGCGATCTTCGCCCGTCCACCGGTGATCCATCGCTATCCTCGCAGCATGGCCGGCCGCGTTCAGGCCTGCTGCCGGCACCTGGTAGACCGCTACGGCGGCGACGCTGCCGGGTTGTGGTCTGGGGTCGCGGACGGTGCTGAGCTGGTTCGGCGCATCCAGGAGCTGCCCGGCTTCGGAAGGCAGAAGGCGCAGATCCTCGTCGCGCTGCTCGGCAAGCAGTACGGCGTAACCCCGGCCGGCTGGCGGGAGGCCGCCGGCCCCTACGGTGACGAAGGCAGCCGCCGGTCGATCGCCGACGTGACAAGCCCGGATGCGCTGCAGGAGGTGCGCGCCAACAAGCGGGCCACCAAGGCGGCGGCGAAGGGCTCGTGATCGACGTACCGCTCAGCCGGTTCGAGGAGCTGGTTGCCGCCGCCCTGGACCAGATCCCGCCCGAGCTAGGCCGGCTCATCGACAACGTCGCCGTCTTGGTCGAGGAGGACTCAGCCGAGCGGAATCTGCTGGGACTCTACGAAGGCATCCCGCTGACCGAGCGCACGACGAGCGGTTACGCCGGCGTACTGCCGGACCGCATCACGCTCTACCGCCGCCGCATCTGCGCCGCCTGTGACTCAGAGGCCGATGTCGTCGAGGAGGTACGGGTTACGGTCATCCACGAGGTCGCTCACCACTTCGGCATCGGCGATGACCGCCTGCACGAGCTCGGCTGGGGCTAGCTCGACTGCGAGTCCTCGGGCATCTTGACGACCGAGAAGACCGCGCCCTGCGGGTCCTGGATCGCCGCGAACCGTCCGAACGGCATGTCCGTGGGAGGTACGAGGACGGTCCCGCCCAGCTCGGGCACCCGGGTGGCGACCGCGTCGCAGTCGCTGACCGCGAAGAAGGTGTCCCAGTGCGGCGGAGTTCCGGGTGGGTAGTCCTTGATGTCCCCCATGCCGGCGACCGTCCTGTCGCCAACCTTGAACATGGTCTGGGGCGTTCCGCCCATGTCCATCTGCTCCAGCGACCATCCGAGCGCCTCGTAGAAGGCCCCTGCGGCCGACGGGTCGGGGGTGGCCAGGTGGTTCCAGACGACCCCGCCCGGCTCGTTGACCAGCTGGGCGCCGATGTGGGTACCGGGCTGCCATAATCCGAAGACGGCACCGGTCGGGTCCTGGGCTATGGCCATCCGGCCGTACTCCATGACGTCCATCGGTCCCATCATGACCTGGCCGCCGGCACTCTTGACTTGCTCGGCCACCCTCTCGGCGTCGCTGACCGAGATGTACGTCGTCCAGCTCGGCGGTACCCCCTGGGCCCGCATGTCCGCGTTGATCTCCATCTGACCGGCGACGTTGAGGTCCCGGACCTTCGCCATGGCGTAACCGCCGGTCTCCGATCCACCCACGTCGAACGACCAGCCCATCAGCTCGCCGTAGAACTGCCGGGACGCCTCGGCGTCCGTGGTTGCCAGGTCCACCCACGACGGCGTACCGGGCTCGTAGTTCTTGACCTCGCTCATAGCCTCTCCTCGGCTCGTCGGTCGGCCGACCAGCGTTCCAGACCGGTCCCACGCCGTCCACAGGCGGGCGGTAACGACAGGAGAACGGCAGGAGAACCGTTCGCGATCTTATCCCGGGTGATGTAGCGTTACATCATGCTGCGTACCCAGATCTCGCTCACCGAGGCGGAGCGCCGGATGCTGGATGCTGCATCGGCACGTACCGGCCGTTCCATCTCTGCCCTCATCCGGGAGGCGGTCGATGTCGTCTACGGCTCCGAGCGCTCGGCCGAAGACGACCTCGTCGCCATGCAGCAGGCCTTCGGCTCCTGGAAGGAGCGGAGCCTGGACGGGGAAGCGTGGGTCGAAGAGTTGCGACCGGGAAGGCGCCTCGAGGACACCCGGTGAAGGCGCTGGTCGACACGTCGGTTTTGATCGACTACCTCCGCGGCCAGGGCCGCGCACGCGAGCTGCTGCACGACGAACGGGCGGCCGGAGCTCTGAACGCCAGCGAGATCACGCGGCTGGAGGTCTTGGCCGGCATGCGCCAGGCAGAGGAGGATCGGACCCGGCTACTGCTGTCCACGCTGGTGTGGCACCCGGTCGACACACAGGTGGCCGAGCAAGCGGGCGCGCTGGGCCGGACCTGGCTACCCACTCACCGGGCCATCGACGGCGCCGACCTTGCCATCGCTGCTACCGCCATCCTGCTGGGCGCCCGCCTGCTCACGCTGAACGTCCGCCACTTTCCGATGTTTCCCGATCTGCACCGCCCATACTGACCGGCCTAGAGCAGTGAGCGCAGCACGAAGGGCATGATCCCGCCGTGGCGGTAGTACGCCGCCTCGCCCGGTGTGTCGATGCGTACGACGGCCGAGAACTCGACGTCGCGGGCTCTCACCGCGACCTCTCGCGGGATCTCCGTCGAACCCTCCAGCCCGGTGATCTCGAAGACCTCCTCGCCGGTCAGCCCCAGCGACTCCGCGGTCCGGCCGGCGGGGAACTGCAGCGGCAGCACGCCCATCCCGATCAGGTTCGACCGGTGGATCCGCTCGAAGGACTCCGCGATCACTGCCCGTACGCCGAGCAGCGCCGCGCCCTTGGCCGCCCAGTCCCGCGACGACCCCGAGCCGTACTCCTTGCCGGCCAGCACGACCAGCGGCACTTCTTCCTCGGCGTACCGCATCGCGGCGTCGTAGATGTCCATCGGCGCACCGTCGGGCAGGTGCCGGGTGACGCCGCCGACGGTGCCGGGAGCCAGCTGGTTGCGCAGCCGAATGTTGGCGAACGTGCCGCGGACCATGACCTCGTGGTTGCCCCGGCGTGACCCGTAGGAGTTGAAGTCGGCCGCCTCGACGCCGTGCTCGACCAGATAACGTCCGGCCGGGCTGTCCTTCTTGATCGAGCCCGCGGGGGAGATGTGGTCGGTGGTCACCGAGTCGCCGAGCACCGCCAGCACCCGCGTGCCGCGGATGTCCGTGAGAGGCGCCGGCTCGGCCGACATGCCCTCGAAGTAAGGCGGCTTGCGCACGTAGGTGGACTCGGCATCCCACTCGAACGCGGTTCCGGCGGGCACGTCGATGTGCTGCCATCGCTCGTCGCCGGCGAAGACGTCGGCGTAGTCACGCGAGAACATCTCGGACTGCAGCGCCACCCCGATGACGTCTGAGATCTCCTTTGCCGAAGGCCAGATGTCCCGCAGGTAGACCGGTGTGCCGTCGCTGCCGGTGCCCAGCGCCTCTCGCGTCAGGTCGAGATCCATCGTGCCGGCCAGCGCGTAGGCGACCACCAAAGGCGGCGAGGCGAGGTAGTTCATCTTGACGTCCGGGTTGATCCGGCCCTCGAAGTTGCGGTTGCCCGACAGCACCGCCACCGCGGCGAGATCGGAGGCATTGACCGCCGCGCTGACCTCGGGCATCAGCGGCCCGGAGTTCCCGATGCAGGTGGTGCAGCCGTAGCCGACCAGGTGGAAGCCGAGCTTCTCCAGGTACGGCGTGAGTCCGGCCCGGTCGTAGTAGTCCATGACCACCTTGGAGCCGGGCGCCAGCGTCGTCTTCACCCACGGCTGGCGCTGCAGACCGCGCTCGACCGCCTTCTTGGCCAGCAGGGCCGCCCCGATCATCACCGACGGGTTGGACGTGTTCGTGCAACTGGTGATCGCCGCGATCACGACGGAGCCGTGGTCGACCTCGGTCCGGGTGCCGTCCGCGAGCGTCACCGAAGTGCGGGCGCTCGGTCGCCCGTCGGCCGGTCCATAGTCCTGCCGGGGCTCGTCCGCCGGGTCCTCCGACGGGGCGGCCACCGGGTCGCTGGCGGGGAAAGACGCCGCTCCGGCCTCGTCCAGCGCACCGTCGAGGCCGTGGTCCGCCGTGGCCGGTGGGACGCCCGGCTTGCGGGCCCCGTCCCCCGTCACACCGGCATCGACGTACTCGGGCAGCGTGGAGCGGAACCGCTTCTTGGCCTCCGAGAGAGCCACCCGGTCCTGCGGCCGCTTCGGTCCGGCCAGCGACGCCACCACCGTGCCGAGGTCGAGTTCCAACCTCTCGGAGTACGCCGGCTCGGCGTCCGGGTCGTGCCAGAGCCCCTGCTCCTTGGCGTAGGCCTCGACCAGAGACACCAGCTCGGCCGGCCGGGCGGTGAAGCGCAGGTAGGACAGGGTTTCTTCGTCGATGGGGAAGATGGCGCAGGTCGAGCCGTACTCGGGGCTCATGTTGCCGATGGTGGCCCGGTTGGCCAGCGGCACATTGCCGACGCCCGGGCCGTAGAACTCGACGAACTTCCCGACCACGCCGTGCCGGCGCAGCATCTCGGTGACGGTGAGCACGAGGTCGGTTGCAGTCGCGCCCTCCGGCAGATCGCCGGCGAGCTTGAGCCCGACCACCTGCGGGATCAGCATGCTCACCGGCTGGCCGAGCATCGCCGCCTCGGCCTCGATGCCGCCGACGCCCCAGCCGAGAACGCCGAGCCCGTTGATCATCGTCGTGTGCGAGTCGGTGCCGACCAGCGTGTCGGGGTAGGCGACCCCGTCCCGGGTGAAGACCACCCGGGCCAGGTGCTCGAGGTTGACCTGGTGGACGATCCCGGTGTTGGGCGGTACGACGCGGAAGTTGTGGAAGGCCTCCTGGCCCCAGCGCAGCAGCTCGTAGCGCTCCCGGTTGCGCCCGAACTCGATTTCGGCGTTGCGCAGATAGGCGTCCGGCCGGCCGAAGACGTCGGCGACGATCGAGTGGTCGATCACGAGTTCCGCCGGGGCCAGCGGGTTGATCTTCGCCGGGTCGCCGCCGAGGGCGGTCATGGCCTCGCGCATGGCGGCCAGGTCCACCACGCACGGCACGCCGGTGAAGTCCTGCATCAGCACCCGTGCAGGGGTGAACTGGATCTCCTCGGCGGGCACGGCCGCCGGGTTCCAGCCGGCCAGCGCGCGGATCGACTCCGCAGTCACGTTGCGGCCGTCCTCGTTGCGCAGCACGTTCTCCAACAGCACCTTGAGGCTGAACGGCAGCCGCTCGGAGCCGGGGAGCGCGTCCAGCCGGTGGATCGTGTACGAGGTACCGCTGACGTCGATCGTGGCGCGGCTGTTGAAGCTGTCGGTGGTCATCGCCGGATCTCCTGACGTGGGCTGGCGGAATCGGATCGAGGCGAAATCGGGCCGAACTGGCTCGCGGCGGGGCGGCGTACGGCCGACTCGACGAGGTCGAGGACGGCGTCGAGGTTCGCGGCGGTCATGCCCATCGCGAGGTGCAGCACGAGGCCATCGTGGACGAGGGTCAGCAGCCCGACCAGCGTCTCGACCGGGACGTCGTCGCGAACCGTCCCACTCGCCTGAGCGGCTCGCAGGCGCTCGGCGGTGGCGCCGGCGACGATGTCGAGCCGGTGCTGCCACTGCTTGCGGAAGTCCGGGTCGGTGCGAAGCCGCCGGGAAACCTCGAGCTGGGTGCCGAGCCAGCCGCTGTCTCGATCGCGCAGTTCGCGCATGACCTGCACGAGGCCCTGCTCGGTCACGACCCGGGCGATCTCCTCGGCGTCATCCTGCGCGACGGCCAGGAAGAGCGTCTCTTTGTCCGCGAAGTGATGGAAGATCGCGCCGCGGGAGAGCCCGGTCTCCTGCTCGAGCCGGCGTACGGTCGCGCCCTCGTAGCCGTGTCTCGCGAACGCCGTCCGGGCCCCGTCCAGAATTTGGCGCCGCCGGTTGGCGAGATGCTCGGAGCTGACCTTGGGCACGGGGGCAAGGTAGCAAACCGTACGTCTGTCTTGCAATACCGTGACGTCCGACTTCTCCCGGAACGGCAGGTGACCGACACAGGCCTGGTGTGACTATGTGATGACGGTAAAGTGACTACATGGACGTTGGAACCCGGGAGCTCAAGGCTCGGCTGTCCGAGTACGTGGATCGCGCGACCCGCGGGGAGGTCTTTCGGGTGACCGATCGCGGTGTGCCGCGCGCCGTACTCATGACGTCGCCGGCCACGGACAATCTCCAGCGTGGGCTGGCGGAAGGGTGGATCGTCCGGCGTTCGCAGACACCGCCCGGTCCCTTTCGGCCCGCCGAGCCGACTCCCGGCTCACCCTCCACGGCAGAGATGCTCAACGAGGACCGCGGCCTCTAGAGGTGCAGTACGTCGACAGCAGCGCGTTGGGGAGGCTGTACGTCGCCGAACCGGACTCTGATGTCGCGGAACGCCTTCTCCTCTCCGATCCCGTTTGGTCTACCGCTGCCCACACCGAGGTCGAGGTGCGCCGGGTGCTGTCGTTGCGGGGTAGCCGCGCAGGATCTTGCCGCCGTCAAGAGCGATTTCGCTCGGGACTGGGACAGCCTTGCGGTCGTCGCTCTCGACGAAACGACTTGCAAGCTGGCTGCGGACCTCGCCGAGACGACCGGCGCCCGCACGCTGGATGCGCTGCACCTGGCGGCAGCCAGCAGGGCAGGCGCACCGGTCGTACGGCTCGTCACCTTTGACGCACGCCTGGCACAGGTGGCCCGGTCGCTCGGCTGGAGCGTCGTCGGGGCCTGAACGGGCGACTCAGAGGTCACAGCGAGGTTGTCGTGTCGCGCCGCGGCGTGTCGGACACGGCAACCTCGCTCTAGTGCGGCTGCGGCCGCGGCTGCGGCTGCGGCGCCGACCTTGCTGCTAGTCGAGGAAGTACTCCCGCATGAGCTCGTGGGACCAGAGCGGCTGCCGAACCTCCCCAGGCAGCAGTTCGGCCATCACTGGCTTCAGATCGACGACCGGCGTGCCGTCGACGGCGTCAAGCCCGCGGACCGCCAACCAGGTGTCCCCCACCTCGACCAGCGGGCAGATGGTGGCGCCGATGAGGTTCGGCCGGTTCGGGCCCCGGCCGGCGAAGATGCCGACGGAAGGAAGGTCCGCTCGTCCCCTCGGGCGCCGCAGGTCCCGGTAGTGCGCGCGAGGGGTCATCTGGTGGAACCGGAACAGGACCTCCACGTGGGAGAACGCTTCGAGCCCGACGAGGGCAGCACTCCCGAGAGCGTCCACGAGCTGGATCCGGGCGACCACCGCGCCCCACCGATCCGTGTCGGCTACGTCAGTGCGCGGGGACTCCACGTACCCGATCGCCGTCAGCTCCACGGTGCTCCTCCTCACGACCCCTCGCCTCCCAAGCTGGGAAATGGCGCACCATGGTGCCGTGAACCCTGCCGGTGATCACGGCCCGAGCGCAGGCCGCACCGACCGTGTTGCACCTGACCGTCGCCGACGTCAACGCCGTGAGAGACCTGTTCACGGAGGCCGTGCATGCGAACTGCCGTCTCGACCATGACCTGAAGAGGAACTACCGCGGGCGCGGCTGACGTGCGTAGCGGGAGCGACGGTAGTGGGAACAGACGCCGACGTGGTCCGCTCGGTTGCCGGTGTCTGACCGACTCGCCCGAGGAGCTGCCATGGCGACCTGCACGCACCTTGACCAGGTCCGGGACGTCACGCCGTCCACGCCCGAAGGGCACCTCAGACGATGGTCGCGTCGACGTAGCACCAGCACCAGTCCTCGCCCGGCTCGAAGGACTGGATGACCGGGTGGTCGGAGTCTTGGTAGTGGGCCGCACGTGTTGAGCCGCGCGGTTTATCCGCCTGCCAACGGGCCACCTCCTGCACCCTCCCGGCCGCCACCGAAAGATCGTTGCAACAGCCGGTTGAGCTCATCCCGTACGGGGCGTGTCTTTCGTCATGATTGGCGGGGGAGGCCGGGTCAATCTCGCCCGGGAGCTCACTCAGTTGTCAGGCGCGCCCACGAGGCGGCAAGGCCCGGGTGCAGCGGCAGCGAGGTGGCGTCGGACTCGGGCACCCAGCGGACGTCGACGCTCTCGCCGCCGGTCGGCCGTGCGTCCACCCGCTCGAGACAGCTGGCAATGACCGTCTCGTATGACCAGCCCCCATGGTCGTCGCTGTACGTCGTCAGCACGCGCACCAGTGAGGTGTCGAGCCCTACCTCCTCGGTCGACTCGCGCAAAGCGGTCTCCTCGGCCGTCTCATGGCTGTCCCGGGCGCCGCCGGGCAGCCCCCAGGTCCCGCCGTGATGGCTCCACCCGGCCCGGTGCTGGAGAAGCACCCAGCGTGTCCCCTGCTCGTCGACGTACCGAAGCAGAAGCCCCGCCGCCCCGTGCCGGCCCCAGTGCCGGTGGCATTGGCGGCACTCGATCCACGCGTCTCCATCACCGCGCACGGTGGGCTCGCGCTCCCTTCCACCGTTCGGTTGCCGACGCCGACGCCGGGTACTGGCCGGTCCATGACCGAGATGACCAATCCCACCCCTTCCGACCCAGGCGGCGCCACCGCGCCCACCGGCGGACCCCAGGACGGGAGCTCGATGCTCGACGGCGGCGCGCTGGAGGACGACGGCAGCGGCCTCGCCGCACCGGCCGACGACTCGCGGGGGGCGTCGACACCTCCACATGGCGAGTCGCTCATGGATCCCGACACGGGTGTCGCCACCGAAGGTGACGCCCTGGCGCCGCAGGACACTTCGGATCCGACCACTCGGTCCGGTGGTCGCGGCGAAGGGGCCTCCTGATCGCGGTTCGTACGGCGAGCCCAGCGCCGTCGACGTTTCGGCCGCGTGACGTACGGCTCTTCCTCGGCTGTGCGGCGGCGACCGTGGCGGCTGGCGTGCTGCGCTATGTGGCTGCCGGCCGGGTTCTCCCGTTCGTCGTGTCGGCGTTGGCACTGGCCCTGCTGGCGACCCTCGTCGGCCGCGCGGTGGACGCCCTGGGTGACCGGCTGGGGGCCGGAGCGACCGGCGTCGTCCAGAGCGCCTTGGGCAACCTTCCCGAGCTGTTCGTCGTGATCTTCGCACTTCGTGCCGGTCTGGTCGGCGTCGTCCAGGGCGCGATCGTCGGATCGATCCTCGCGAACGTGCTCCTGGTGCTCGGCCTGGCGTTCGTGTTTGGCGGACTGCGCCACGGCACCCAGCGCTTCGCCGCGGAGCGAGCCCGCATCATCAGCCTGCTGCTGGTGCTGGCGGTGGCGGCACTGATCATCCCTTCGCTGACGGCCGCACTCCACACGCCCGCCGCCGGCCATGAGCTCAGCCTGTCCAGGATCGTCTCGGTCCTGCTCCTGGGGCTGTTCGCCCTGTCGCTACCCGCCGCGATCTCACGCGGGGAAGGTGGCAGTAGCGAGGCGCCGGAGCAGGGCCAAGGGCCTGAGCCATCCGTCCTGTGGCCGCTGCCGGTGGCGCTGGCGGTCCTCGCCGTCGCCGGCGTAGGTGCGGCCTTCGTGTCGGAGTGGTTCGTGCACGCGCTGGAGCCGGCGATCTCCGCGTTCGGGATCAGCCAGGCGTTCGCCGGCCTCGTGGTGGTCGCCATCGCCGGCAACGCGGTGGAGAACGTTGTGGGGATCCAGCTCGCGGCCCGTAACCAGCCCGACTATGCGCTCTCGGTCATCCTGCAGAGCCCGCTGCAGATCGCCCTCGTGCTGGCGCCGGTGATCGTGTTGATCGCGCCGTTGGTGGGTGCCGCCACCTTCACGCTCGTGCTGCCGCCGTTGCTCGTCGTGGCGCTCGCTCTGGCCGCCCTCGTCGCCGTGTTGGTCGTCTTCGACGGGGAGTCGACCTGGCTGGAGGGGGCCGCGCTGATCGTGCTGTACGCCGTGATTGCCGCCGGCTTCTGGTGGGGCTGACCGGCTCAACCACCCCCGGCCGCGGCCCCGTCCGGCTGGCCGCCGATCGGAGCGGCCCATGACGGCCGGGGTATGAGGCAGAAGGGGTGGCCGGCGGGGTCGGTGTACACCTGGCCGTCCCGGTCCGAGAGCAGACGCGCGCCCAGAGCCAGGACCCGGGGCCCCGCGGCGGCCACGTCGTCGACCATGACGTCGAGGTGGAGCTGCTGCGGCCGTTCGGGGTCGGGCCAACGCGGCGGCTGGTGGTCCGGTGCCAGCTGGAATGCGATGCCCGACGTCGTGTCGTTCGGCGCGATCACCACGAAGTCGTCCTCCTGCCACGTTATCGGCAGGCCGATCAGCTCGGCGTAGAAGGCGGCAAGCGCCGCCGGGTCGGGGCAGTCGATGACCACGTGGTGCAGGCGTCCGATCATGGCGCCGATCCTGCCAGCAAGGCTGCCGATCGAGGTTGACGAGGTTGCCGGAACTCCGACGGAATCAGCGGCCGCTGGTACCGACGCCGAGGGGGTAGCGGCATCGTCAGCGGCCGGGCGTCACCGCGCCGGTTGGATGGGAGGATGCCCGAATGCGCTTTGTGATCATTGGTTTGGGCGGTATCGGTGGGGTGTTGGCCGCCCGCCTTCACCAGGCGAGCCATCAGGTGGTGGGGATAGCCCGGGGGTCGCAGCTTTCCGCCATCCGCGAGCAGGGTCTTCGCCTGGAGTCACCGGCGGAGTCGGTTACCGTGCATATCGGCGTGCGCTCGCACCTCGCTGAAGTGGCATTTGATCAGGATGACGTCGTGGTGCTGGCGGTCAAGAGCCAGGACACGGCCGCCACTGTGCACGCACTCGCCGAAACGGCTCCGGCCGGCATCCCGGTTCTGTGTGCTCAGAATGGTGTGTTCAACGAACCGCACGCCCTGCGGTACTTCTCCGGGTCTACGGCGTGGTGGTGATGTGTCCGACCGCATTCCTGCGACCGGGAACCGTGCAGGCGTACTCCCATCCGATCACCGGATTGCTCGATGTGGGCCGCTATCCGACGGGGGAGGACCCGATCAGTCGTCATATCGCCGCGGCGTTCACGGCCGCCACCTACAACGCCCGTTCGATTCCAGACGTACGCCGCTGGAAGTACGCGAAGCTGCTGCTCAATCTTGGCAATGCGGTGGAGGCTGTCTGCCGACCAGAGGCAAGACCCCGACCACTGACCCGACTGGTACGAGCCGAGGGAGAGGCAGTCCTCCGCGGCCGGTATCGGCCATGCCTCCACGGCCGAGGATCAGGCTCGGCGCGGCAGCCTGCTTGACCTGCAGCCTGTTGCCGGCCGACGCCGTCCGGGCGGATCGGCCTGGCAGAGCCTGGCCAGGCGGACCGGAGTCACCGAAACCGACTATCTGAACGGCGAGATCGTGATGCTCGGGCGCCTGCAGGGCGTTCCCACCCCCGCCAACACGCTCATTGCGCAGCTTGCCGGCCAACTCGCGCGCACTGAGTCGCAACCGGGAGTGATACCCGCTGACGACGTCCTGGCGCAGGTCGGAAACGACGCACGTACCCCGCTGAGGCGTGGGGGTGGTAACGAGTCAGACCGTGGGAATCTCCACGAGACCCTCGAGACCACCGAGGTCTGATGCATTCCACGTGTAGAGACGGGCGCCGTGCGCATGGGCCGCCTTGGAGATTCGAAGTCGCCGTCGTCCGCCGCACGGGTCGCGGTCCGGGACTACGCCGGCGCCTGTTGGTGTTGAGCAAAGGTGCGAGGCGACAGAGTAGAGATCGTCGTGGACGCGGGCGCCGAGACCAGAACCTACGAAGTGACCGCGACCCGGGCCGGCCGGCGGGTCGAGATCAGCACCGGCCGCGGCGTCGTCGAGGTGACCGAGGTCACCCGCGGCGGTACGCCGGTCCGTACGGCGCGGTTCATGGCCAGCCGGGTGCTGGCGCTGGTCGAGCATCCCGCGCCGCGGTCCACTGCCGGCGACGACGACAAGGTCACCCGCCTGCGGCCCGCCTGACTCGGGTCTGCCAGCCGCCTCGCTGGGTAGCGAGGACGACGTGAAGGTCTTCCTCTCCTCCGACATGGAGGGCACCGCCGGAATCGTCGACTGGGAGCAGTGCATCGGTCCCGGCCCGGAGTACGAGATGGGCCGGCGGCTACTGCTCGACGAGGTGAACGCCGCCATCGACGGCGCGCTTGCCGCCGGTGCCAACGAGGTGCTGGTGAACGACTCGCACTCGGTGATGCGCAACCTCCCGCCGGCGTCGCTGCACGGCCGGGCCGGCTATCTCTCCGGCCGGCACAAGCCGATGTACATGATGGAGGGGCTCGACAGCAGCTTCGACGCGGTGCTCTTCGTCTCCTACCACGGCTCGGCCGGCACCAGCTCCGTGCTCTCGCACACCTACAACCCGGCATCGATCCCCGGCGTACGGCTGAACGGGACGGTCACCGGCGAGGCCGGCATCAACGCGCTGGTCGCCCTGCAGCACCGGGTGCCGGTCGTGCTCATCACCGGCGACGACGTCACGGCCGTTGAGGCCGCCCCCTTTCTCCCGGGCGTCGAGTGCGTGGTCGTCAAGGAGTCGGTGACCCGGCATGCCGCCCGTTCTCTGCATCCGGAGGAGGCCTGCGAGCGGATCCGGGACGGCGCCCTGCGGGCGCTGGGACGGGCGGCACAGGTGCCGCTGCCCTCGATCGAGCTGCCGGCCCGGCTGGAGGTCGACTGGGTCACCGCCGACATGGCCGAGCTGGCCTGTGAGCTGCTCGGCGTCGAGCGCACCGGCGACCGGACCGTCACGATGACCGCCGAAGATCCGCTCCGGCTCTACCGCACGTTCGTCGTTAGTGTGGCGCTGACCCGGTCCCTGGTCGAGGGCCGCTAGAGCGCCGCTCCGGGCGTCGTGTTTTCGACCAACAGCCGGGCCACCGCGGTCAGCCCTCCGGCGGCGTACGCCGCCCGCTGCCGATCGGCCCCGTTCCCTTCGCGCTGCAGCCGGTCGACCACGGACTCGAGCAGCTCGCGGTCGCCCATCTCGTCGAGGGCCGGCCGGACGTGCTCGAGCAGCCTCGCGACCACCTCGGCCGCCGGCCGCTGGGCGCAGGAGACGGGGTCGACCAGGTGACCGCGCAGCCCGTGCCGGGCGGCCCGCCAGTTGGCCGCCCGCAGGATCTCGGACCGGACGCCGGGAACCGGTGCGCCGGCATCGAGGTCGTCCAGCGCGCAGCGCACCAGCGCACGGCCCAGCCCGGCGAAGGCAACGGACTCCTCGATCGACATCGGGACGTCGCACGCACGCAGCTCCACGGTCGGGAACCGCGCGGACAGCCGAGCCTGCCAGTAGAGCTGGCCGACGTCGCCGATGGCTCCGGTCGCGACCAGTGCGCGCCCCACGTCGTCGTAGCCCGCGGCGTCGCCGAAGGTTGGCGGCGCCCCGGCGACCGGCCAGCGGCCCCAGTGCACCGTGCGGTAGGACGCGAACTCGGTGTCGACGCCGAGCCAGTACGGTGAGTTGGCGGCCAGCGCCACCAGCACCGGCAGCCAGGGCCTGGTCCGATCGAGCACCGCCACCGCACGCTCCCGGTCCGGTACGCCGACATGCACATGCAGGCCGGCGATGAACTGGCGGTCGATCAGATAGCCCTGCTCGCGCAACATCGCGGCGAACCGCGGGCTCTCGCCGTCGGCGCGCTGCTCGGTCACCCGCGCGATCGGCGGGCTGCCGCTCGCGGCCAGCGCGCACCCCTGCGAGGCAGCGGCCTGGGCCAAGAGGCTCCGCAGCGAGGTCAGCTGCCGGCGTACCTCCGCGAGGGTGGTGCAGACGGCAGTGGCGCTCTCGACCTGGGAGAGCGGCAGCTCGCCTTGTACCTCGCCGGCCAGCTCGCCGTGAGCCCGCCGGTCGACCGCCAGCTGCTGCGCCGCGGCGAGGACCTCGCGGCCGCGGGACACCAACGCCCCGGACGACATCTCCAGGAGCTGGTATTCCTCCTCCACGCCGACCGTCAGCGCCTCGGCCTCCATGCGCCCCGATCGTCCGGCAAGGTGGTGCAGGCCACAACCGAGGGCTCTGCGCGCGGAGGTGCGGTGGGACTGCGACCGGAGTCTCGGTTCGCCGACCGGGCGGCGGCCGGCGGCGAGCTGGGCCGGCTGGTGGCGGCTGCCGGCCTGTCCGACCCCCTGGTTCTCGGCCTGGCCCGCGGCGGGGTACCGGTGGGAGCCGAGGTGGCGCGGGCGCTGGGTGCTCCCCTCGAAGTCTTCGTCGTACGCAAGATCGGCGCACCGGGACGTCCGGAGCTCGGCGTGGGCGCCATCGCCGAAGGGGGAGAACCGGTCTTCGACGCGGACTTGCTGGGGCGACTGCGGCTGACGCCGGACCTGCTCGCCGGCACGCTGGAACGGGAGCGGGCCGAGCTGGCCCGCCGCGTCCGCCACTACCGGGGCGACCGGGCCCTGGCGCTGGCCGGGCGTCAGGTGGTACTGGTCGATGACGGGCTGGCCACCGGCGGCAGCGCGCGGGCGGCGCTGCGCGCGCTGCGGGCTCACGGCGTCGAGCGGCTGCTGTTCGGCGTACCGGTCGGACCGCCGTCCACGTTGGCCGCGCTTCGTGCGGAGGCCGATGTGGTCGTGGCCGTGCTCAGGCCGGAGCGGCTGTCGTCGGTGGGGGAGTGGTACGACGATTTCGGCCAGGTCTCGGACGAGACGGTGCTGGCGCTGCTCGCGGAGCTGCGCGGCTGACCCCGGACCACGCCTAAGCACCTGGCGCAGTGGGTGTCGGGGAGACTGGTGCAATGACGTGGACATCAACGCGGGGACGCCGGCAGGGCGATGGAGGCGTTCGGCAGCCGCCGACGCAACCCGAGCCCGAGCTCGATGAAGCCTTCGACCGGCTCGTCGACGAGGGGTCGAACCGGCTGTCCCGGCCATGGTTCACGCTGGCGGTCACCGGCTTGGTGGGTGGCCTGGACGTGGGGACCGGTGTACTGGCCTACCTGCTGGTCCGGCACGAGACCGGCTCCAACCTCCTTGCCGGGCTGGCGTTCAGCATCGGCTTCGTGGCGTTGCTGCTCGCCCGTGGCGAGCTGTTCACCGAGAACTTCCTGCTGCCGGTCACTGCCGTCGTGGCCCGGCGTGGCTCCGTTACGTCGCTGGCCCGGCTGTGGGGCGTGACTCTCGCACTCAACCTGGTCGGTGGCTGGGGTGTCGCCTGGCTGGTCATCCGCGCCTATCCGGAGCTTCGGGCAACCGCCCGCGAGGCCGGCACCCACTACGCCGATCTCGGCGTCAACCTGCGCTCGTTCGCCCTGGCGGTCCTCGCCGGTGTGGTCATCACCCTGATGACGCGGATGCAGCACGCGACCGACAGCCTCGGTGTCCAGCTGGTGCCCGCGGTTCTCTTCGGTGCGCTCCTCGCCGGCGGGCAGCTCTTCCACAGCGTGCTGGACTCGCTGCTGATGTTCGCGGCGCTGCACACCGGCACGGCGTCGTTCGGCTACGCCGACTGGCTCGGGGCGATGGGCTGGTCCGCCCTCGGCAACATGGTCGGTGGAGTGGGTCTGGTGACCTTCATTCGGCTGGTCCGCGTGCCGCACAAGGTGGCCGAGGAGCGGGAGCGCAACAGCTGAGCGGCGGGGCGGCGAGCGGCTGTCAGACATCGCGTTACCGTTTCGGGCGTGCGTCGGGTCCTGTCACCGCGGTGGCTCGCGGTGCACGTCGGGGTGGTGTCACTCGCCCTGCTCTTCTGCCGGCTGGGCTGGTGGCAGTGGGACCGGGCCCGGTCGGCCACCGGCGGCGTGCAGAACGTCATCTACGCGCTGCAATGGCCCTCGTTCGCGGTATTCGGGCTGGTCATGTGGTGGAAGTCGGTGCGCGACGAGCTGCACCCGGCTGCCAGGAGCGTCGTACGCCGGGACGAGCAGCCGCGGGTGTACGCCGTGCCGGCGGAGGACCCCGAAGATGAGGAGCTGGCGGCGTACAACCGGTACCTCGCCTGGCTTAGTGCCCGCGACGCGCAGCGATCGCGGTGAACGCGGCGCTGACGCGGTACCGCGTCATGGCCTACGTCGTTGGTGTGGTCCTGCTGGTGCTGGTCTTCGTCGCCGTTCCGTTGAAGTACCTGGCGAACTCGCCCGGGCTCGTGGCGACGGTGGGACCGGTGCACGGCTTCCTCTACATGGTCTATCTGGCGGCCGCCTTCCACCTCGCCGTCAAGTGCCGGTGGCCGCTGGGCCGAACCGTGCTGGTGCTGCTCGCCGGCACGGTGCCGTTCCTGTCCTTCGCGGTGGAGCGTCAGACCACCCGGCTGGTACGAACCGAGGCCGCGGGGTCTGACCGGCGTACGCCGCCCTCGCGTGCTTGACCAGGCCGATGCCCCAGCCGAGCGCCGGCCACACCGGCCACGGATACCAGGCGTGCGCCGTCACGCCGACGGCTGCCCATACGGCGACCAGACCGGCCATGACGAGCAGGTACCAGCGCACCTGCGCCGCGAGCCCGCGGCGGGCATCGACCGCCCGCCGGGCCGCCCGTTCGATGCGCTGCCGCTCCCGGAGCCATTCCGCCGGCAGGTCGGCCGTCACCGCCGCCAGCTCACCCCCGGTCCGGGCGGCGAAGACCCGGCTCAGTCGCTCGTCCAGCTCGTCGAACTGCAACAGGCCGTCGGCCGTCGCCTCGGCCAGTCGCTGCGCAACCTCGTCGCGTTCGGCGTCACCCACGCGTCGCGACGGTGCCTGCGCCCGGGCCCTGGTGGTCTCACCGGGCGCCGAGCCGGTTTCTGACGGAGCCATCGGGTTACCTCCTCACGCTGTCCACATTGGACTGTCCACAGTGTCGTACCCTCCACAGTGGACAGTCAAGCCTCGGAGGTGCGATGAACGCCACGGCGGCCTCGCTGCTCGGATTGATAGGGCAGTGCGGCGAGCTCACCGGCGCGGACCTGGTCCGGGTCGCGCAGCAGCGGGTCGGGGACTTCTGGAGTCTGAGCCGCAGCCAGGTCTACCGCGAACTCGTGGCGCTGGCCGCCGACGGTCTGGTCACCTCCGGACCAACCGGCCCGCGGGAGTCCCGTCCCTACCGCCTCACCGAGCGCGGCCGGGCGGCATTTGGGGACTGGCTCAGCCAGGAACTGCCGGCGGAGACCATCCGAATTCCGCTGCTGCTCGCCGTCGCCTTCGGCGCGTCGCTGCCGCCGGGTCGGCTGGCGAGGCTTCTGGACGAGGCCGAAGAGCGGCATCGGGCCCGGCTGGCGCAATACCGCGCGACCGATGAACAGCTGAGGGCGAGCGGTGTCGACCCGCACACCCGGGCGACGCTGTCTTTCGGCGTCCACTACGAGGAGGCCGTGCTGCGGTGGTTCGCCGACCTGCCGCCCGCCGTACGCCGTCGCGACCATGGCCGCCCCGCTTCTAGGCCACCTCACCGGCGCTAGCGCGACCCACCGGGATCCCCGGAGGCGGGTTGCGAGTGCCGGATCGTCGCCGACATCCGTGGGCCGACGGCCCGCGCCGTCTTGGGCACGCAGTGCTCCCAGTCGTGCTGACAGGCGCCGCCCATGACGACCAGGTCGCCGCAACCCGGATCGAGGCGGTGAACCGCTTTGGTGGTCCCCTTCACACGGAGCAGGAACTTGCGCCGGGCACCGAGCGAGACGGTCACGACCAGCGGGTTGGTCAGCACCTTGGCGTTGCGGTCGCCGTGCCAGGCCACGCTGTCCCTGCCGTCGCGGTACAGGTTCACCCAGACGCTGTCGAGTTCTACGCCGTACCGATCGCTCAGCACGGCCGTGATTCGCCGCAAGGCCGCTGGGGTGGAAGCTGCCTCCGCGTCGGCCCGGCCCTCCTCCTGGTCCTCGTGGACGTGGCGGGTCCAGGTGCGCACCGCCTGTTCGCCATCCGGAAGCCGCCAGCCGGCCGTGAGCCGGGGCTCGCGGACCTTCCGCTCGTACATCCAAAGTTCGCGCTGGCGCCACTGCCCCTGCGCCAGCAGCTCGGCGAAGAGCTGGTCGGAGCCGCGCAGCCAACCGGGGCAGTAGTCCACCCACGAGGACTCGTCGAGCTCGATGCGGCGCAGGCCGGCGAAGGTGAGATCGACCTCCGCCGGCCCCCCGTCGAAGAGCGAGCCCTGCCACGCCAGCTGGGGCTGCACAGCACCCAGAGTAGGGCGCGGTCAGCCGTCGCGCCGGAGCAGGGCGACACCCGGCAGGCCGGCGAGCATCCGGCGTACGTCGTCGACGATGTCCAGCAGCTCGTGCACGTCCGGCCCCACCGCCTGCAGCTGGGTCAACATCGGCAGCACGTCCCGGTCCACCGCGTCGAGCAGCCGGGGTAGCCGGTCGACCAGCGCCACCGCGGCCTCTACCTCGGCCGGGTCCATCGTCTCGGCCAGCCGACGAACCGTCGGCGCGAGCTCCCGCACCGGTTCTTCGTAGGCCGCCAGCAGCTCCTCGACCCGGCGTACGGCGGACTCGGTCCGGTCCACGGTCCTCTCGATGTCCGACACCACCGTGTCGACCCGGACGAGCAGTTCCTCGATCCGCGGGAGGAGGGCGAGCGCGCGGCTGAGACCCGGTGCGACACCGGCCAGTGCCGAGGTCAGCTCGTGCAGCGCACGCACCAGCTCGCCGGGTCCCGGAACGGGCAGCCTCATAGGGCACCTCCGTTCGCCCGCCTACCCGCGGACGGAGGTCGGCACCCGGTCCGGTTCCTAGCGTCCAGCGGCTGCACACCCGGCGGCGGTCATACCGCTCGTGAGATTGAGCGCCGGCGACCGTGGGAGGCCCGTGCCGATTTCACCCGCAGGTCGCGGCACGAGCGGGCACACTGCTAAGTGGCACAGACCGAGAGGGCAAGGAGGGACCGCGTGCCGGGAAAGAAGAAGGCCACCGGGCTGAGCAAGCGGCAGTCGTTCCTCGACCGCAACGTCATCGCCGAGAACAAGGCGATCATGCGCTTCAACGAGGACCTGGCCGACGCCGCTCGCGGCGTGGAGCGTGCACGCGGCTCGGAGCGAGACCCCGCTTCCGCCCGTGACCGCGCTCCTGCCCGTGACCGGGCTCCCGCCGGTGAGCCGCAGCGGCGGAGCGGCCCACCACGGTCTTCGCGCCCAACCCGCCCGCCGCGGCCGACGCTGCCGCCCGAGCAGGAGACGGCCCTGCGGACGGCCGTCGCCGAGGCCGCCGGCGGGGATGCGGAGGCCGCCGGCACGCGGCTGGTCGACGCGCTTTCCCGCGGCGACCGGTTCGAGCGCGCGAGCGAGGCCGGTTGGCGGTTACTAGCCGAGGACCCGATGGTCACCGAGCGCAGTTCGCAGGAGTGGGACCGACTCCGCTCGGCGTGGACGGCGGTACGCCGCGCGGCTCTTGCAGAGTGGGTAAAGAACCACCCGGAGGCGGCCGAGCTGCAGGAGAAGGAGACCAAGTCGGCGGCGCGAGCCGAGCGGGTGGCCGCTCGGCGACCGGCCAGGCGGCGAAAGAACGCCGAGGCTCGGGTGGCGACACCGGAAGACGGATCAGCCGCCCCGACCGACGACGACAAGCCCCGGCGGACTCGTCGGCGACGACCGCGGCGCGGCGGTAGCCGGGTGCCGCTGGAAGGGGCAGGGGCGGAGCTCACCGGCGCCGAGGCCGCAGCGACTCCCGCCGCCGAAGAGGCGGCTGTGTCCCCCGAGGCCGCCGAGGGCGGCTCCGCCGAGGACCCGAGCACGACTCCGACCGTTCCTGACCACCACGGAAGCGTCGAGCCCTCCGATGCTGCCGCCGAAGAACGGCCGGCGACCGACACATTCGAGTCGACGGCAGAAGTCCAGGGCGGGGAGATGCCCGACCCTTCGGAAGGCACCCCGCCGGCGCAGCCCGCGCCGCCATCCGATCCGCCCACCGCCCTGACCGGGTCGGACGCACCGCTCCGGCCTGGCGAAATCGCCCCTGATGGGGCTCCCGACTGACGAGGGGTCGAAGTCGCGGTCAGCGACATTCCGCCGCATCAATACACTGCGGACGTCCGCGGCCTGGGCTGCGCTCTACGGCGACCGCGAGAAACCCTGAGGAGGGCCCTTGCATACGACCACCAGACGATGGCGGAGGGGAACGATCCTGGCCGCCGGTGCAGTACCCGTGGCGCTGCTGATGACGGCGGCCCCCGGTGTCGCCGGCCCGAACGGAAGCCATCGTGTCGGGCCACTGGCCCGCGCAGCGGCCGACAAGGGCAGTGGAGGTTCCGAGAACGGCTCGGAGATTCTCGACGGTGCCAGCCAGTACGCCGCCGTCCGTACGGCGCCCGGAACGACGGTGAGCTCCGCTGCCTTCGCCGCTGCCCGGGCTCAGGCCGCCCGCCTGGGAGTGGCCGGCCGCACCTGGAAAGAAGTCACCGACATCCCCTACCAGAACGACACGGCCGACTACCGCGACCCGTTCTGGTCCAACTCGGGCGCCGGCTGGGGCCTGGTCAGCGGCCGCATGACCGCGCTCGACACCGACGGTGACACGGTGTACGCCGGTGCGGCCGACGGCGGGGTGTGGAAGTCCACCAACCGCGGCGGCACCTGGACCCCGTTGTTCCAGAACAAGGAGCGTATCGCCGTCGGTGCTCTCACGGTGAATCCCCGCGACCACTCCGTATGGGTGGGCACGGGGGAGGCCAACACCGCATTCGAGAACTACGCGGGGGCGGGCATCTACCGCTCGGCCGACGGTGGTCGCACCTTCTCCCGGGTCGGCCAAGAGCTCCGCAACAGCCTGGTCTCACACATCGCCTTCGACGGCGTAGGCCACGTGTACGCCTCGACCAGCCGTGGGCTGCTGCGGCGGGGGAGCGGCGAGATGAGCACCCCGTGGGCCACGGTGCTCAAGCCCGACCCGAACCCGACCAACTCGCCGTACCGCGGGTCGTTCTTCACTGACGTGAAGGTCAAGCCCGGCAGCGACGGCAAGTACGTGCTGGCCGCGCTCGGTTGGCGCGGTGGCACGCTGCCGGAGGACATTGCGCACAACGGCTGGTACGTGTCCACCACCGGCGGCCAGCTGGGCTCCTGGAAGAAGATTACGCCGGGCGGGGACGTCGACCCGAGCCTGATCGGGCGCACCACGTTCTCGTGGTCGAGCAACGGCGCCATGCTGTACGCCGTCGTGGAGAACCCCAACCTGCTCAACCTGCAGGGTGTCTACCGGACGCTGAACGACGGGAACCCGGCAGGCCCGTGGAGGCTCGTCGCGGACGCCGCAAAGCTGGCTCGCTCGGGCTCGGCGCTGGCCAAGTCCGGCGGTACTCCGGGCCAGCAGGCCTGGTACAACCAGTACGTTCTGGTCGATCCGAAGGACGCCGGGCACGTGTACCTGGGTCTCGAGGAGATCTTCGAAAGCACCAGCTACGGCGCGAAGTGGAGCACCATCGGGCCGTACTGGAACTTCCCGCTGCCGTGCTGGAACCCCGACCCGAACAAGGACACCTGCCCCGACACCACGCACCCCGACCAGCACGCGGCCATCATCAGCCCGGACGGCACCTTCTACGGGGGCAATGACGGCGGCGTCTGGCGCCGGCCCACCTCGCTGCACGACGTGGTGAGCTGGACCGACCTCAACCGCACCCTGCACACCCTCCAGTACTACTACGCCGGCATCGGCCAGCTGGCCGGCGGAAACGCGATCTGGGGCGGTACGCAGGACAACGGCGTGACGCTGCAGAAGCCGAACGCCAACCGGATCGTCTCGCCGTTCGGCGGTGACGGCGGTGACGTGATCGTCGACCCGAACAACGCCAACAAGGCGGTCGTCGAGTACGTGTTCCTCAACATGGCGCGGACGCAGAACGGTGGCCGGTCCGACGGAAGCAACCGGTCGTTCACCACGATCTCGCCGGCGTGCGCGAGCTTCGAGTTCACGCCCGACCCGTGCGACCCGAACCCGCGATTCATCGCGCCGTTCGAGGCCGACATCCACAACATCAACCACTGGGTGGCCGGCGGCCAGATGATCTGGGACAACCACGGCAAGGGCTGGAACACCGTCTGCAACAACGACACCTGTGACTGGAAGATCGTTCGTGATCTCGGCGCCGGCGCCCAGACCACCGCCGTCGAGGTTTCCGGCAAGACGATCTATGCCGGCTGGTGCGGCAACGGCTGCAACCCGGGCCGGGAGTCCATCGGCCAGCCGTTCATCTCGGGCATCGACACCAACTACGGCGGCACCTGGCACCGGGTGCACGCTCCGGTGCTGCCCAACCGGATCGTGACCGCCCTCACGGTCGACCCGGCGAACGCGGCGCACGTCTACGCGACGTACGGCGCGTTCTCCCGGCGCTGGATCCCGGGCGGCGGTGTGGGGCACGTGTTCGAGTCCCGCAACGGCGGCTCGAGCTGGACCGACATCAGCGGCAACCTGCCGGACATCCCGACCAACGACCTGGTCATCTGGAAGGGGCGGCTGGTCGTGGGCACCGACATCGGTGTCTTCGCCAGCGTCGCCGACCACCCCGGGAGTTGGTACACCCTGGGCAGGAACCTGCCGAACACCTCGGTTAACGACCTGGTTCCGGCGCCCAACGGCAACTACCTTATTGCCGCGACGCACGGCCGTGGCCTATGGAAGCTTGATCTTTCCTAGCCCACCGACCAGCACGCCCCACGGGCGTGCCGGTGCGAGGCCTAGTCGATCGGTGCGTTGCCACCTCGACGTCTCGGCGATCGATCGTTGCTGCTCGTACTCGCCGATTTTGCCGATTCCGGCGGGTACAGGAAACAACGATCAAGGAAGTGCCGGCCCGGGCCACGATCTCGACTGGCCGGGATGCTGCAACCCGGAGAATGCCCGCGGGCCCGTCCGGCCCGGTGCGGGATGCTGGCAGCCGTGACGTCGGTCGCCGAGTTCGAGCGGGAGTTCGCAACGCTGGCCGAGATCGGGCGAGACCCGGTCAGCGGCGGGTACTCCCGCTTTGCCTGGACACCGGAGGACCGGGCCGCCAGGGCGTGGTTTGCCGCCGCGGCCGGCGAGCGGGGTCTTGCGCAGGAGACCGACCGCAACGGCAACCTCTGGGCCCGGTGGGGGGAAAACGGTGGCGACGCTCTCGTGCTCGGCAGCCACCTGGACACGGTTCCATCCGGCGGGGCGTACGACGGCGCGCTGGGCGTCGTATCCGCGTTTCTCGCTCTCGACGAGCTGATCGCGTCCGGCGTACGGCCGCGCCGACCGGTCGCGGTGGTGGCCTTCGCGGACGAGGAAGGAGCCCGGTTCGGACTCCCCACGCGGCAGCCGGCTGATGACCGGCGCGCTCGACCCGGCCGAGGCGCTCCGGCGTACCGACGCGGCCGGTGGCAGCCTGGCGGACGCGCTGCGCTCCGCCGGCGTCGACCCGGCCGGCATCGGGCCGGACCCGGAGCGGATCGCCGGCATCGGCCAATTTCTCGAGCTGCACGTCGAGCAAGGTCGCGGGCTGGCCGACCTGGGGGCGCCGGTCGGGCTCGCCACCGGCATCTGGCCGCACGGGCGGTGGCGGCTTTCATTGACGGGTGCCTCTAACCACGCCGGCACCACCCGGCTGGCCGACCGCCACGACCCGACGCTGCCGCTCGCCAGTGCCGTCGCGGCAGCCCGCGCGCTGGCCACCGCCGCTGACGGTCCGGTCGCCACGATGGGCCGCGTCCTGGTCGAGCCCAACAGCACCAACTCCGTCCCGGCCTCGGCCACCGCCTGGCTCGACGCCCGGGCGGCCAGCGACGACGTCCTCGACTCGCTGCTCGCCGACTGGACCGAGGAGGTACGCCGGGCGGCCGCAGCAGAGGGGGTGGAGATGGCCGTAACGGCGGAGTCGCGGAGCGCGGCGGTCACTTTCGACGTCGCGCTGACCGACCGGTTGGCCACGGTGCTGGCGGATCGTGGGCGGTCGGCACCGCGCCTGCCCACGGCGGCCGGCCATGACGCCGGCGCCCTGGCGGCCGTCGTACCGGCTGCGATGCTCTTCGTCCGCAATCCCACCGGCGTCAGCCACAGCCCGGCTGAACACGCCGATCCGGCCGACTGCGTCACCGGCGTGTCGGTGCTCGCGGCGGTGATAGAGGAGCTGGCGTGTCGGTGAGCCGCTGGTACGCCGACCTGGCCTGGATCGGCCGACCGGCTTCCCGGGTGCTCATCGAGGCCGACGGCGACCGGATCACCGCGGTGACCGAGGACACCGAGCCGACCCCGGACGCCGTCCGGCTGCCCGGGGTGACGGTCCCCGGACTGGTGAACGCGCACTCACACGCCTTCCACCGGGCGCTGCGCGGTCGCACCCAGGCCGGCGCCGGCGACTTCTGGGCCTGGCGCGAGCAGATGTATGCCGTCGCAGCCCGCCTCGACCCCGACAGCTACTACGCGCTGGCGCGGGCGACGTACGCCGAGATGGCGCTTGCCGGCATAACCGCCGTGGGGGAGTTCCACTACCTGCACCACGGCCCGGCTGGCCGCCCCTACGCCGACCCGAACGCGATGGGCTCGGCCCTGGTCCGGGCGGCGGCGGACGCCGGCGTGCGCCTCACCCTGCTGGACACCTGTTACCTGCAGGCAGATGTCGACGGTCGGCCGCTGGCCGGCCCGCAGCTGCGTTTCACCGACCGGAGCGCCGACCGCTGGGCGGCCCGGGTCGAAGGCTTCGCCGGAAGCGACCGCATGCGGATCGGCGCCGCCATCCACAGCGTCCGCGCGGTCGACCCCGCCTCGATCGCCACCGTGGCCACCTGGGCTCAGGACAGGTTGGCCCCGCTGCACGTGCACCTGTCCGAGCAGCGGTCCGAGAACGAGGCCTGCCGCGCGGTCCACGGCGCGACGCCGACCGCGCTTCTTGCCGACGCCGGGGCTCTGGGGGAGTGCACCACCGCCGTGCACGCCACCAACCTGGAGCCGGCCGACGTCGAGCTGCTGGGCGGTAGCCGGACCTCGGTGTGCATGTGTCCGACGACCGAACGGGACCTGGCCGACGGCATCGGCGCGGCGGCCGCCCTGGCGTCGGCCGGTTCGCCGCTGTGTCTCGGCAGCGACAGCCATGCGGTCATCGACCTCTGGGAGGAGGCCCGAGCCGTCGAGCTGGACGAGCGGCTGGCCACCGAGCGACGCGGCCACCACCGGCCGGAGGACCTGCTGCATGCCGCAACGGCGGGCGGCGCGGCCGCGCTCGGCTGGGACGCCGGGCGCCTGGAGCCCGGTGCCCTCGCCGACTTCGTGACTCTTCGAACCGACTCGCCGCGGCTGGCCGGGGTCACTGCGCAGACGCTGGTCGCGCACCTGGTCTTCGCCGCCACCGCGAGCGACGTGTCGTCGGTGGTCGTGGGCGGCCGGCTGGTGGTCCGGGACGGTCGCCACCTGGACGTTCCCGAAGTCGGCGCGGAGCTGGCCGCCGCCATCAGCGCCCTGTAGCGCATCCCCGCGCCCGACCGAGCGCGGAGCAGAACTCGTCGTACGCCGCTAGCTCGTGCTTGACCGGAGCGACCACATGGGTGTCGGCGACCGCGGCCACCCGTTCGCTCAGCCGTCGGCGCGCCACCCGAGCCCGGCGGCGGGCCCCGACGGCCGAGAACCGGCGGAACACCGCCGCCAGTAGCAGCCCGAGCAGCACGCCGGCGAGCAGCAGCAGCGTCGGCAGCGGCACCCGGCCGACGTGGGGAACCGGCGGCTGTGGGAGCTGGAGGTAGGTGAAGCCGAAGAGAACCAGCAGCCACAGCGCGCCGACGACGGTGACCGCCGCCAGCGTCTTCTGCACGGCGTCGGCGGCGACCCACCAACGTGGCCGGCGCTCGACGCCCAGGTCGGTGCCGGCCACAGCTTGGTCGAGAAGGTCGGGCAGCGTCTGCTCGTCGCGGCCGGCGGCGTGACGTACCAGGCCTGGCCAGGGCTCGGGCAGCTCGCCCGAGGCGCGCTCGCTGAGCGTTCGTACGGCGGCCGACACCCGAGCCGACTGTACCGGCGAGGCGGTCGGTAGCGACGTACGCGCCCCCTGACCTGGTCGGTCGCCGAGGTGTAGCCGCCGCAACGGGTCGGGACGCAGCCGCCGGGCCCATCGCCAGAACGGCCAGCCGGTCGACGCCGAACCCCGGAGCCGGTGGGACTGGTCGACCGCCCGTACGACGGTGTCCACGCCGGCCGCGCCGGTCAGGGCGTCGACGAGGGAGTCCCGGTCGGCCCGGGAGACCGAGCCGCCCGAGCCGGTGCAGCCGACCGAGAGCCGGTCCACCGCCCGGTCCAGGTCCGCGGATAGCCGCTCGACCGCGGCCCGGCGGGCGGCGACCCGCTCGGCCAATGTCGCCCGCAGCTCGTCGAGGCCATCGCCGGTGCGCGCCGACGCCCCGATCACCGGCACCGCTCCCAGCCCCTCGGCCGCGAGCAGCCGCCCAAGGTCGAGCAGGCAGGCCTGCCGGGCCTGCGGCGCAAGGCGGTCGAGCTGGTTGAGCACGACGAGCATGACGCCGGAGTGGCCGGCCAGCGGGCGCAGGTAACGGTCGTGGACGGCGGCGTCGGCGTACTTCTGCGGGTCGAGCACCCACACCAGCAGGTCGACCAGCTCGACCAGCCGGTCTACCTCGAGCCGGTGGCTGGTCTCGGTGGAGTCGTGGTCGGGCAGGTCCAGGAGCACCAGCCCATCCAGCGCCGGGTCGGCGACATCCGCGGCCAGCTGGTGCCGCCGCGGGACCTCGAGCCAGGCCAGCAGCGGCTGCGCTTCGGCCGCCCCCCATACACACGCGTGCGCCGTGGAGGTGGTCGGCCGGGTAACCCCGACGGCAGAAAGCTCCGTTCCCGCCAGCGCGTTGAAAAGCGAGGACTTGCCGCTCCCGGTGGCGCCGGCCAGCGCCACCACGGTGTGCTCCTCACTCAGCCGTAGTCGCTCGCCGGCGCGGGCGGTGAGCGCCCGGGCGGCCGCCACCGCCTCCGGCTCGAGCCGGCCGTCCGCGAGTGCTACCGCCGAGTCGAGCGCGCTCAACCGTTCGTGGAGGTCGGGCCGGCGACCGTTACGCCGGCGCATCACGGCGCACCTGATGCTCGGCCACCGCGGGCGGCCTCCAGGTCAGCGAGGGCCGAGCGCAGGCCGGCCACCTGCTCCGGCGGGTCCACCGCCTCCAGCAGCCGGTCGAAGCGGGCCACCTCGCCGCCGAGCAGACGTTCCACCCGGGCCATCAGGTCCACCCGCGCCTCAGCGGCCAGTGTGCGCACCGCCTGGTCGCCGAAGATCGCCTCCAGCAGCCGCTGGCCGGCGACCGTCGTACCGCCGGCAATCGCGATCTCTCCGCCGCTGAGCCCGCCCGTGTGGGAGAAGACAGCGATCATGACGGCGAGCCCCGCGCCGTTCAGCCCCAGCGAGGCGATCCGTGCGGCCAGCCGCTTGTCGGCGCCCTCGGCCGCCACCAGCTGGAGCACCCGTCCCTGCCAGCCCCGCACCTCCTCGCCGAGCCGCGAACGGAGCTCGGAGGAGGACCGGGAGATTTCTCGGGCGGAGTCACCCAACAGTGCCTTGCCGGCCGGCTCCACCTGCCAGGCCTGCACCGTCCGCTCGGCCGCCCGGTCAGCGGCATCGAGCACGAGGAAGTCGACGCTGCTTTCGACCGCCCCCCGCAGCTGCGACTCCGGCGTGGCACGCCCGGTGATCGCCGCGATCACCCGGTCGCGCAGCTGGCCGATCTTCGACTCCAGGCTGCGCATGAACTCCCCGGTCCCGACGAACTCCTGCCAGCGGGCCAGGACCTCGCCGCGGAGCAGTGAGCCGCCCCGTACGCCGGTGTCGATCTCCTTTGCCGCAGCGCCGTACGCCGCGCTCACCTGGGCCCGGAGAGTCTCCGCCGCCGCGCGCTGGCGCTGCACCGCCGCCACCAGCACGGGCAGCCGCGTCCGCAGGCTGTCCAGAGCGCCGCCGAGCGTCGTACGGACGACCGCCGCCCGGCCGTCGGCGTCGGCGGCGAGGGCCTCCAGCCACTTGCCTACCGGCGCGATCTGCGCGGCCGGCAGCTCGCCGTCCACAAGCGCTACCTCCGGCACGGTGAACAGCGCCGCGTCAGCCAGCCCGTTGTCCCGAAGCATCGCGGCGAGATGTCTCGACACGTCGGAGACCGCTTCCGCCGGCACCCGGTTGAGCACTATGGCCAGGGCGGTGCTCCGGGCCCGGGCCGTGTGCAACAGGTCCCACGGCACGGCGTCGGCGTACCGGGCCGCCGTGGTCACGAACAGCCACAGGTCGGCCGCAGCGAGCAGCTGCGCTGCGAGCTCCCGGTTGGTCGCCACGACGGAGTCGATGTCCGGCGCGTCCAGCAGCGCCAACCCGGTCGGTACGCCCGTCGACGTCACCAGCTGCAGGCTCTTGGCGTCGGTAGCCGCGCCCGTCGTCCGAGCGAAGCCCGGCAGGATGCGCGCGTCGGCGAACCACCGGCGGTCTGCCGGCGAGCACACCAGTACGGGCGCACGGGTGGTCGGGCGCAGTACGCCGGCCGTGGTCACCTGCTCACCGACCAGGCTGTTGACCAGTGTCGACTTGCCGGCTCCGGTCGAGCCGCCTACAACGGTCAGCAGCGGCGCGTCGAGCTGACGCAGCCGGGGGAGCAGGTAGTCGTCGATCTGCCCGACGATGCCGGCCGCCTCACGCCGCGCATCCGCGGCGCCGGCCACCTCGAGCGGGAGCCGAAGTGCCGTGATTCGCTCGCGGAGCGCGGTGAGCGCGGCGACGAGCGGCGGGTCCGCCGCCGAGGCCTGCATGTCGCCAGCGTTGCCCGTCCGGGCTACCGTCAACCCTGGCCGGCCGGTCGCTTGCCGGTGCGTCGCAATGGGAACAGGCGCTCGGTACCTCGACAAGGGAGCGGACGTGGGCTTGTTCGACCAGCTCGCGGGCGGCGGCGGCGCCGCCTCGCAGTTCACCGACTTCATCTCGCGCTACCAGCAGGGTGCTCCGCAGGACGGCCTGGAGGACGGGGAGACCCGCGACCGCTACAACGAGGTCGCCGGCGAAGTCGACCCGGACACCTATGAGGCGGCCGCCCATGATTCTTTCTCCCGGATGGACCCCGACTCGCGGGCGCAGTTCGCGGGCATGCTGCACGAGCGCGCCTCTGCCGAGGGCTACGACACCGGCTACGACGGACAGTCCAACGACCCCGGCTCGCTGGCTCGCATGACGCGGCAGGTGCACTCCCAGAACCCCGGGCTCCTCGGCTCCCTGCTCGGCGGCGGCGCCGGTCCCGGCGGCCTCGGTGGCGGTGGCGGGCTGGGCGGCATGGCCTCCGGCCTGCTGGGCGGCGGTGGCGGTGGCGGCGGTGGATTCGGCGCGCTGGCCGGCAACCCGGTTGCCCGCGCTGCTCTCGGTGGCATCGCTGCCATGGTCGCGCGCCGCGTCATGAGCCGCTGAGCCGCGCGGGCTCGCTCGAAGCTGGCGGTAGGCGCGAAGCGGGTCAGCGCCGGCCGCAGAGAGGACAGCCGGTGTTGGCGGGTTGGTCCCCAAGGGGCCGGATGCCGCCGCAGTCGGCGTACGCGCAGACGACGTAGTCGCCGGAGTCGACAAAGGTCTGTTGGCCGTCCGGTCGAGTTGCCGGTAGTGGGAACCGGTTCATTGCCATCCGGCTCTTACAGAGCGCGCGGCGGGCCTGGGTCCGCTGAGCCGGAAGCACCGCGGGGTCATCGGCGCCGGTACTGACTACCCGGCGGCGGCGACCGCCGATCTCGACCAGCAGGCAGCCGGTTGTCGCGCTGCCGTCCCACCAGTCGCGCTGGTAGGAGATCGGCTCGGCGCCGGGGTCGATCGAACGGGCATAGGCGAGCAGATGCGCGACGGTGAGGATGTCACGCAGCCGTTCCGGATCGGCTTCCATCGAGTTCCAGGCGGTCGGTGGTCTACGGACAGGTCAGCGGTCGGCAGGTCAGCGGTGGTAGTCGGGCGTCGGCCGGCCGAGGGCTAGCCGGCATCGGTCGCCCCGGTCAGTGCCCGGTCGCAGTCTGCGCCCCAGTCCGCGTGCCGGCCAGCAGGCCGCCAGCGTGTCGCCCGGGACAGCAGCGCACCCAGCCGGGGAGCCAGCGCGAGCGCCGCCGCGTCGAAGAAGCAGTACCCACCGGCCACGCCGCTCGGCGGGTTGCCGATCGCGAGCAGGCCGGTCGGGTCGCGCATGCCCCACGTCCAGATGCCCAGCGACGTCCCGAGGACCTCCAGGTACGCCGTCAGCAAGAAAGCGCCGACGTAGACCAGCGGTGCCCGGCCCCGGAGCAGGAACGCGGCCAGGCAACCGAACCAGAGGGCGCCCAGCACGTCCCGGCGCGGCGCCAGCAGCAGGCCCCACAGCGCCCAGCAGCCGCCGGCGACGAGCACGATGCCGATCACCAGTCGCCTGGCGGCCGCGAACGGTGCGGACCGGCCGAGCGCCAGCGCCCCCAGATACACCAGCCCATGTCCCGGCGGCACGAACGACGGGACGTTGTGCAGCCGGTAGGTGTAGACCCCGAGCTGACCGGCGAAGGTGTACTCCACCCAGGTGGCGAAGATGACAGCAATCGCAACCTGCAGCCGGACGGCGAGCGGCTCGCGCCGGAGCAGCGTCAGCAACAGCAGCCAGGTGACCACTCCGAGCGCGCGCTGCTGCCAGATGCCGGCCGCCGCGTCCAGGAAGAGGACGGCGAACACCCAGCCGGCGATCACGCCGGCCACAGGCAGGTCGCGGTTCCTGGACAGGACTTGGAGCCTAATCGGGCCGGGCCGGTCCGGCCGTCGCCCCGACGATCAGCTCGACGACGTCGACGAGGGACCTCCGGCGCTGGTACGCCGCCCGCTGCCGCTCCGCACCGGTGCCATGGCGGCGAAGACCGTCCAGCAGCTCGGTGACCTCGAGCTCGTCGCCGAGCGAGGCCAACGCCGGTCGGATCAGCTCCATGAAGTCCTCGACCAGCTCCCAGGCCGGCACCGGATGACCGGTACGCAGGTCGACCAGCTCGCCCGAGAGTCCGGACCGGCCGGCCCGCCAGTGCGCGACCCGCAACAGCTCCGGGCGCACCCGGTCGTACGGTTCCTCCCGGGCGGCAGCCTCGGCACAGCTCACCACCAGCGCCCGGGTAAGGCCGGCGAGTAGCACCGCGCCGTTCACATCGAGGCTGACGTCGGCGACGCGGAACTCCAGGGTCTCGTAGCGCGCCGACGGGCGGACGTCGAAGTAGAGCATCCCGGCGTCGAGCACCACCCCGCTACGGATCAGCGCCTCGCCCAGCGCGTCGTACTCGGCTCGGGACTCGAAGACCCACGCGGTGCCGGCGGTCGGCCACCGGGTCCACACCTGGCTCCGGTAGCTCGCGTAGCCGCTGTCCTCGCCCAGCCAGAACGGCGAGTTGACCGAGAGCGCCAGCAGCACCGGCAGCCACGGCCTGACCCGGTTGAGTACGGCGATGCCCAGCTCCCGGTCCGGCACGGCCACGTGCACGTGGCAACCGCAGACGGTCTGCTGGCGGGCCACCGGGCCGAAGGCCTCGGCGATGGCCCGGTACCGCTCGTCGTCGGTGAAGACCTCCGCCGGCCGGTGCGCCGACGGGTGAGTTCCGCTGGCGACAAGGCGGCAGCCGGCGTCCGCCGCCGCCTCGCCGAGCGCACGCCGCAGGCCGACCAGGCCGACCCGGACGTCGGCCAGGGCCTGGGCGGGCGGCGTACCGGTCTCCACCTGGGAGCGCTGCAGCTCCGCCTCCACCGCACCATCGACCTTCGGCGCTGCGTCGAGAACCGTGGACCCGGTCGGCCGCAGCTCCCCGTTCTCCGCGTCGACGAGGTGGAACTCCTCCTCGACTCCGACCGTGTAGCTCGAGTCGCTGGCCGACCACCTCGACAGCGGCACGGTCGGGCTCCTTCGTTGACGGGACCCCGGCGGTCTACCCCATCCCGCTTAGGGCCCCGATCGAGCGCTCCCGGGATTACCATCGGAGGTCCGCGCAAGGCTTCAGGGAGTGGCTCAGCACCCCTGACGGAGGCAGCCCCATGGCGTCACAGCAGGAAACCACCAAGGCCGCCACACTGGACGAGGTGGTCGCCCAGCTGTACGAGAAGCTGCCGCAGCCGACCGCGGCGACGCTCGACCCCTTCGTCCGCTCGTATTACCGGGGGGTGGCGGCCGACGACTTGACCGGGTACACCGTCTTGGATCTGTACGGCGCGGCGCTGGCCTTTTGGAGCTACGCCAGCTTCCGGCGCAAGGGTGAGACGCTGGTACGGGTCATCAGCCCCCGGCTCGACCAGGACGGGTGGCGCTCGCCGCACACGGTTGTGGAGATCGTGTCCGAGGACATGCCCTTCCTCGTCGACTCGGTGACCATGGAGCTCAACCGGCAGGGGCTGAGCATCCACCTGATCGTGCACCCGGTGCTGCGGGTGCGCCGCGACGATGACGGTCAGCTGCTCGAGGTGCTGCCCACCGGCGACTCCTGCGACGGCCACTGCGAGTCGTTCATCCACGTCGAGGTCGATCGTCAGAGCGACCCCGGCGTGCTGCTGCGGATGGAGCACGACATCGCCAGGGTGCTGGACGACGTACGGGCCGCGGTGGAGGACTGGCCGCGGATGCGGGAGCGCACCCAGCAGATCGTGGCCGAGTACGCCGAGCGGCCGCCGCCGGTCGACTCCGGGGAGCTGGCCGAGGCGCTCGCGCTGCTGCGTTGGCTCGACGACGGCCATTTCACCTTCCTCGGCTACCGTAAGTACGACCTGCTCAGCGACGACACGCTGCGCGAGGTCCCCGACTCGGGGCTTGGCATCCTGCGCCGCGAGGACGGTGCGCCGCCGGCGCCCAGCGTGGCATCGCCGTCGCCGGAGCTGCGCCAGCTGGCCCGCGAGCGCAACGTCCTCTATCTGACCAAGGCCAATTCGCGCTCGACGGTGCACCGGCCGTCATACCTGGACTACATCGGCGTCAAGCGCTTCGATGCCGCCGGCGAGATCATCGGGGAGTGGCGCTTCCTGGGTCTCTACACCTCGGTCGTCTATCACGCCAGCCCGCTCGCCATCCCGCTGGTCCGCCAGCGCTGTCAGGCAGTGCTGGACCGGGCCAACTTCCCCCCCGGCAGCCACAATGAGAAGGCGCTGCTGGACATCCTCGAGACCTATCCGCGCGACGAGCTGTTCCAGATCTCGGCCGACGCCCTGTTCGAAACCGCGATGGGCATCCTGAACCTGCAGGAGCGGCAGCGGGTTCGGCTCTTCGTCCGCCGCGACACCTTTGGCCGGTTCCTGTCCTGCCTGGTCTTCGTGCCGCGGGACCGCTACAACACCGAGGTCCGCAAACGGGTGGAGGCCATCCTCACGTCCGCCTTCAACGGCACCACGGCGGACTTCACCGCCCGCATCTCCGAGTCCGTGCTCGCTCGGCTGCACTACATCATCCGGGCCGACGTGGCGGATCTGCCGGATCCCGATGCGGCTGCACTCGAGGCCCGAATCGTCGCGACCAGCCGCTCCTGGCGCGACGACCTGCAGGTCGCGCTGGTCGAGGCCCGCGGAGAGGAGGGGGGCAACGCGCTGTTCGAGCGGTACGCCGATGCCTTCCCCGCCGCTTACAAGGCCGACTTTGCCGCGGTGAACGCGGTCCATGACATCGCCCGCATCGAGCAGCTCGATGGGCAGGGCGATCTCGAGATGAGCCTGTACCACCCGGTCGAGGCAGCGGCCGGGTTCCTGCGGTTCAAGCTGTTCTGGCCGGGCCGGGCGCCGACGCTCTCCGACGTGCTGCCGGTGCTAGAGAACATGGGTCTCAAGGTCATCGACGAGCGTCCGTACGAGATCCGCCCGCGGCGCGGCGAGCCGGTGTGGATCGACGACTTCGGGCTGCAGCACGGCGGCCACGGCAAGCTCGAGGCCGCCAACCTCAAGGAGATCTTCCAGGACGCCTTCGCCTGCGTGTGGCGTGAGGAGGCCGACAACGACGGGTTCAACCGGCTCGTGCTCGGTGCGCGGCTGACCTGGCGGGAGGCCGCGCTGCTGCGGGCTTACTGCAAGTACCTGCGCCAGGCCGGCGTGACGTTCAGCCAGGCCTACATGGAGCAGACCGTCACCGCGAACCCCGATGTCGCCCGGCTGCTGGTCGAGCTGTTCCACGCGCGGCTCGATCCCGCGATGCCACCTGATCCGGCCGGCGCCGACAAGATCGTGGGAAGGATCGAGACCGCCCTCGACGCGATCGCGAACCTCGACGAGGACCGGATCCTGCGCAGCTTCCTGGCCGTGGTGCGGGCCACCCTGCGCACCAACTACTTCCAGCGCACCCGAGACGGTGAGCGCAAGCCCTACGTGGCCTTCAAGCTGGATCCGGGCGCGATTCCGATGCTCCCGCAGCCGCGACCGATGTTCGAGATCTGGGTCCACTCGCCGCGGGTCGAGGCGGTGCACCTGCGCGGCGCCCGGGTGGCCCGCGGCGGCATCCGTTGGTCGGACCGGCTCGAGGACTTCCGCACCGAGGTGCTGGGCTTGATGAAGGCCCAGATGGTCAAGAACGCGGTGATCGTGCCGCAGGGCGCCAAGGGTGGTTTCGTCGTCAAGCGCCCGCCGGCCGAGCGCGACGCCCTAAGGGACGAGGTGGTCGCCTGCTACTCGACGTTCATGCGTGGCCTACTCGACCTGACCGACAACTACGCCGGCGACGAGGTCGTCCCGCCGCGCGACGTGGTCTGCCACGACGAGCCCGACCCGTACCTCGTCGTCGCCGCCGACAAGGGCACCGCGACCTTCTCCGACCTGGCCAACTCCATCGCCGGCGAGTACGGCTACTGGCTCGGTGACGCGTTCGCCTCCGGGGGGTCGGCGGGATACGACCACAAGGAGATGGGGATCACGGCCCGGGGTGCCTGGGAGTCGGTACGCCGGCACTTCCGCGAGATGGGCGTCGACGTCCAGGCCGAGGACTTCACCGTCGTCGGCATCGGTGACATGTCCGGCGACGTGTTCGGCAACGGCATGCTGCTCTCGCGCCACATCAAGCTGGTCGGCGTGTTCAACCACCTCCACGTCTTCCTCGATCCCGACCCCGATCCCGCGGTGAGCTTCGAGGAGCGCCAGCGGCTCTTCGGCCTGCCCGGGTCGAGCTGGGCCGACTACGACGCGACCAAGCTGTCGGCCGGCGGTGGCGTCTTCCCGCGCACCGCCAAGTCGATTCCGCTCTCCACGGAGGTACGCCGGATCCTCGGCGTCGAGGACACCCGCCTGTCGCCGGCCGACCTCATCAAGGCGTTGCTGCGGGCCCCGGTCGACCTGCTCTTCAACGGCGGCATCGGCACCTACGTCAAGGCCAGCAGCGAAAGCCATGCCGACGTCGGCGACCGGGCCACCGACGCACTGCGGATCGACGCCCCGGAGCTCCGGGCCCGGGTCGTCGGAGAAGGCGGCAACCTCGGGCTCACCCAGCTCGGGCGGATCGAGTACGCCGTGGGCGGGGGTCGGATCAACACCGACTTCATCGACAACTCCGCCGGCGTGGACACCTCCGACCACGAGGTCAACATCAAGATTCTGCTGAACGAGGTGGTCGTCGCGGGCGATCTCACCGAGAAGCAGCGCAACGAGCTGCTGGCCGAGATGACCGACGACGTCGCGTCCCTCGTGCTCGCTCACAACTACCGGCAGGCTCAGGCGATCAGCATCACGGAGGCGACTGCTGCCGCGTCGCTGGACCGCCATGCCCGGCACATGCGCGACCTGGAGCGGGACGGCCGGCTCAACCGTTCCCTGGAGTTCCTGCCGAACGATGAGGCGATCTTGGAGCGACTTGCCGCGGGAAAGGGACTGACCCGTCCGGAGCTTGCGGTCCTGCTGGCCTATTCAAAGATCAACGTCTACGCCGCGCTGCTCGACTCGGACGTGCCGGAGGATCCCTATCTCGGCGCGGAGCTGCGCCGCTACTTCCCCGAGCTGCTCAGGGAGCGCTACGAGAAGCAGATGCAGTCCCATCGGCTCCGTCGCGAGATCATCTCCACCAGCATCGCCAACGCCCTGGTCAACCGGGTCGGGTCGAGCTTCGTCCATTGGCTGCGGACCGAGAGCGGCACCAAGGTCACCGACGTCGCACGGGCATACACCGTCGTCCGGGACGTCTTCCACCTCGAGGCGCTCTGGCTGGACGTCGAGGCGCTCGACTCCGTCGTGTCCGCGCATGTCCAGACCGCCATCCTGATCGAGAGCCGCAAGTTGGTCGAGCGAGCGTCCGTGTGGTTGCTGCGCAGCCGCCGGCAGCCACTCGACGTCGGCGCGGAGGTGGCTCACTTCACCCCTGGCGTCACCGTGCTGGCCGAGGCGTTGCCGGAGCTCATGGTGGGAGCCGATGCCGAGGCCATGGCCGGCCGGGTCAAGCGGCTGCGGGACCAGGGGGTACCGGCAGATCTTGCGGCTCGAATCGGCGCGCTGGCCCCGATGTCGGCCGCCCTCGACATCGTCGAGGTAGCCATCGGTGCCGGTCGGGAGGTCCGGGAGGTGGCCTCGGTCTACTTCACTCTCGGCGCCCGCCTGGAGCTCGACTGGTTGCGCTCCGAGGTGACCGGACTGCCGGTGCAGACACACTGGCAGGCCCTGGCCAAGGCGTCGCTGCGCGACGACCTGGCGATCCAGCACCGGGGACTGGCGGCCGGCGTTCTGCGGCTCCACGGCGACGGAGTCGGCGCCGACGAGCTGGTAGACGCCTGGCTCGAGGAGAACGAGACGCGGGTACGCCGCTGCCTGGCCACCTTTGCCGACCTTCGGGCCGCCGGCGTCCTGGACATCGCCATGCTGTCGGTCGCCATGCGGGAGCTGCGCAACCTTGTCCAGACCGGCTCCGTCGACCGCCGGGCGACCGACGGCCCGTCAGCCGGCACGGATCGGCAGGCTCTCGCCATGGCTCAGGTAGGACAGTGACGTCGGCAGCGCTCCGCGGGCTGCGAGTGCCTGAAAGTCGGCCAGCGGCGACTTGAACACCGGGTAGTCGTCGTAGTGGATCGGCACCGCCGCCCGCGGCCGGATCAGCTCGAGCAGCTCGATGCCCTGGGCGGCGTCCATCGTGACGAGCTTTCCCAGGATCCGGGTGCCGCCGAGGTGGAGCAGGGCCAGGTCGATCTCCGGGTGCCGGCTGCGGATCTCCGCCAGGTCCGGGTAGACCAGCGTGTCGCCGGTGATGTAGAGGCGGAACGCCACCTCGCCCGGTCGCGTCTCGAACTCCAGCAGGCTGCCCATCACCGGCGGCAGCACCTGGCGCAGCGGGCCGTTGGTGTGGCGCCCGGGGAGCGACGTCACCCGCACCGACGTCGATCCGCGAGTGAGCGTTTCGGCCTGCCAGGTCTTCATCGGCACCGCCTGCCCAAAGCCCTGTAGACGCAGGTGGCGGGCCGCGTGCCGGGTGGTGAGGACCGGCAGCGACTTGTCCAGCCCGCGCCGGGCGACCCGGTCGAAGTGGTCGCCGTGCAGGTGCGAAAGCACCACGGCGTCCAACTTCGGCAGCTCCTCGACCGAAAGCGCCGGTTGGGTTCGCCTTCGGCTGCTCAGCCCACGCCCGAGGTAGGCGCGCTGCCCCTTGTGCAGGAAGTTTGGGTCGGTGAGCAGGGTCAGACCGCCGAAGCGGATGATCGTCGTCGCCGTCCCGACGAAGTAGATCGATCCTTCTGACGCAGGTGCGCTGGCAGCCATGCATATCTGCCTGCCCAGCCGTGGGTGTAGGGACTCATCGGGCGGTCGCCGGAGCGGCGCCGCCCTACCGCCCGGTCCTGCCTTAGGTTTTGGCGCAGGTACGGCGTCCCTACCGGAGGAGCAGGCCGGCCATCCATCGCTCGATCTCGTCCGGGTCGGTGGGCAGAGCGTCGGACAGGACCCGGCAGCCATCTTCGGTGACCAGCACGTCGTCCTCGATGCGAACGCCGATGCCGCGGTACTCCACCGGCACGGTGAGGTCGTCGGCCTGGAAGTACAGCCCGGGCTCGACGGTCAGCACCATCCCGGTCTCGAGGGTGCCGTCGCGGTAGGTCTCCTTGCGAGCGGCGTCGCAGTCGTGGACGTCGAGGCCGAGCATGTGCGACGTGCCGTGCCGGGTGTAGCGGCGGTGCAGCCCGCACTCCTTGTCCAGCGACTGCTCGGCCGGGACCGGCAGGATGCCCCAGTCCTCGAGGCGGTGAGCGAGTACCTCCATGGCAGCGCGGTGCGGGTCGAGAAAGGCGTTGCCGGGTTTGGTGGCGGCGAAGCCGGCCCGCTGGGCCTCGAGCACCGCGTCGTACACCCGCCGCTGCACCGGCGACCAGCGGCCGTTGATCGGCAGGGTTCGGGTGACGTCCGCGGTGTAGAGAGACTTCGACTCGACGCCCATGTCGATCAGCAACAGCTCGCCCGGACGCACCGGCCCGTCGTTGTCGACCCAGTGCAACGTCGTCGCGTGTGGGCCACCGGCGCAGATGCTGCCGTAGCCGACGTCGTTTCCCTCGACCCGGGCCCGCCGGTTGAACGTCCCCTCAATCCAGCGCTCGCTCGTCTCGACCGCCCTCGGCAGCTCGCGCACGACGTCCTCGAAGCCCCGGACGGTGGCCGCGATCGCCTCCTCGAGCATGGCGATCTCGTGGTCGTCCTTGACCAGGCGAAGCTCGGAGAGCGCGGTGGCCAGCTCCTCGTCGCGTTCCTTGCCCGCCGGCGGCACCTTGTTATCGACCGATTCGTCGTGCCCGCGCAGCACCCGCACCTGGTCACCGAGCGACTCGAGTACGCCGGGCAGCTCGTCGAGCGGCCGACAGTCGATCTGCAACGCCGCCGCGGGCTCCGTTGGGCCGCGGGGAGGACCCACCCACAACTTGCCGTACCGCCGGTTGGTGAAGAAGGCGAGGGATGAGCGGTCCGAGCGAGGGGCCAGGTAGAGCGTCGCCGCGTGCCCGTCACCCGCCGGGGTCATCACCAGGACGGCGTCCGGTTGATGGTCTCCGGCAAGCCAGTAGAAGTCGCTGCCCGGTCGGAAGGGGTAGTCGGTGTCGTTGGCCCGAACCTTGGGTCCGCCGGTGGGGACAACCAGCGTCTCACCAGGAAAGCGCGTGGAGATGGCGGTACGGCGCTTCGCGCAATACTGCGCCGTCGGCTCCGCCGACAGGTCGAGTGCGCCCGGTTCCGCCCAGCCGCGGGCCATGAACTCGCGCAGCGGCCCTGGGACCTGGATGTCGCGGCTAGCCGCGCCCTCCGCCGGTGTCTCCTCCGGCGTTATTTCCTCGGCGCGGACCGGTGCCTCGTCGCTCACTCGTTCCTCCTGCCAGCGGCTGCCAACCCAGGCTAGCGCCAGCCCACCTGCTACGGTATGAGCATGTTGGACCGGCGGCTCCAAGTGCTCATCGACGCGGAGCGCTGGGACCGACTCGAGCGCGAAGCCGAGCGTCGGCGCGTCTCCGTGAGCACGCTGGTTCGCGAGGCGATCGACTCGCGGTACCCGGGTTCTGCCGAGAAGCGGCGGGCCGCCCTCACGCTCCTCCTCGACGCAGAGCCGATGCCCGTGCCTGAACCGCAGGACTTGCGACGGGAGCTCGATCAGCTGCGCGGCCAGCGTTTCGGGTGATCCTCCTCGACACAACGGTGCTCATCTACGCCGTCGGCGCTGATCACCGGCTGAGGGAGCCGTGTCGCCGAACCCTGGAGCTGGTCCGGAATGGGACCGTTCCCGCAACGACGACCGTCGAGGTGGTCCAGGAGTTCGCGCATGTTCGTGCGCGCAATACCGGCCGCCTCGACGCGGCAAGTCTGGCCCGCTGGTACGCCGAGGGGCTCGGTCCCCTCACGCGCTTGGATGACGATGACCTGCTCGAGGGGCTCGCCCTGTTCGAGGAGGTGGATTCGCTGGGGGCTTTCGACGCGGTGCTGGGCGCAACGGCGCGTCGTCGAGGCTGGCCGGTGGCCTCGGCCGACCGGGCCTTCGGTCGGATCGAAAGCCTTACCCACCTGGACCCGGCGTCGCCGACCTTCGTCGAGGAGGTTCTCGGCGTGGGATGAGGCCGCGGCTATAGCCTCGCGACGCCGCCGATCGCGAGGAGCCGCCCGCCGATGAGCCCATTCCGTGCCTCCGCCGGCTTCACCCAGGAGTGGCGGCACTTCGAGTTTTCGGTGGCCGACGGCGTCGCCACCGTCACCTTCGACCGGCCGTCGCGGCTCAACGCCCTGACGTTCGACGTCTACGCCGACCTGCGCGACCTGCTCCGGGAGCTGCCGCACCGCGACGACGTACGGGTCGTCGTGATTACCGGGAACGGCCGGGGCTTCTGTTCCGGCGGCGACGTCGATGAGATCATCGGCGAGCTGCTGCAAATGGCGCCGCGGGAGATTCTGGACTTCACCCGGATGACCGGCGCCGTCGTGCAGAACATGCGCGAGTGCCCGCTACCGGTCATCGCCTCCGTCAACGGTACGGCGGCCGGCGCCGGCTCGGTTATCGCGCTGGCCGCTGACTTCCGGCTGCTTGCCCGGTCGGCCAAGTTCGCCTTCCTGTTCACGAAGGTCGGCCTCGCGGGGGCCGACATGGGCTCGGCGTACCTGCTGCCGCGAATGGTCGGTGTCGCGCGGGCCACCGAGCTCCTCATGCTCGGTGACACCGTCGACGCCGAGTCGGCCGGGCGCCTGGGTCTGGGTTCGGTGTACGACGACGCGGAGCTGCCGGCGGCCACGGCGGCGCTGGCTCGGCGGCTCGCCGACGGTCCGGCGTTCGCCTACGCGACGACCAAGATGCTCCTGACCCGCGAGATCGACATGGACCTCGGCGGTGCGCTCGAGCTCGAGGCGATGACCCAGGCCCTGCTCATGCACTCCGAGGACCACCGCGAGTTCCACGCGGCGTTCACCGAGAAGCGGCCACCGCGGTGGAGCGGCCGGTGAGCTCGCCGCATGCGGTGATCAACCCGCCGGAACTCGCGCCGCCGGTCGGCTTCGCCCACGTCGTCGTACCGGTGGCCGGCCGGACGGTGTGGCTCGGCGGCCAGACCGGAGTGGATGAGGCTGGCCGGATGGTCGGCAGGTGGCTGGTGGAGCAGTTCGACCGCGCGGCCGCCAACGTCGTCACGGCGCTGTCGGCGGCCGACGCCGCGCCCGAGCACCTGGTGTCCATGTTGATCTACACGACGGACATGGCGGCGTACCGGACCGCACTGCCGGAGCTGGGGGCTGCGTACCGGTCTCGGTTCGGCCGGCACTACCCGGCCACCGCATTGGTCGGCGTGAGCGAGCTGTTCGACCCGTCGGCCCTCGTTGAGCTCGTCTGCGTCGCCGTCGTACCGGACCAACCGCGGGCCTAGGGCCATCCCAGCCGGCGCCCTCGCGAGGACGTGCCCGCACGAGGAGGTCTGCGCTGTCCGTCGGTACGCTCGGGGCGATGGCTCGGCGCGGACTGCTCATGGTGGTCTCGGCTGCCCAGTTGGGGTGCGGCCTGACCGGACTCGGCGTCGCGATCGTCCGCCGGCACGCCTACGACCTGCCGGGCATGCACGGCGACCCCAGCAGGATCGCCCGGGACGCCGTCCTGATGGGTACGGCGTTCAGCGCGCCGGTGCCCATGCTTCTCGCGCAGGCGGTCGCCACGGCGGCCTTGGGGATCGGATCGAACCAGCGCGCGACCCGGGTACTTGCCGTGCTCGGCGCGCTGATGGTTCCCGGATACGTCGGCGAGCGGCTGGTGCGGCGCCGGCTGGCACCAGCCGGCTGGGACCGGGTGGAGTCGCCGCTCGCGGCTGCCGGGCTCGGGCTGGCCGCCGCCATGGCTGCGCTCGGCTGGTAAGCAAGGTCGCGGCGGCTGGAGGCGCGCTGAGAAGCTGCCGACAGTACTGGCCGAAGGGTGCTTGCCAGCGACGCTCAGGCTTGGTCCAGTCGCGGTACGGCGACCTCCTCGAACACCAGTTGCACCGCCGCCGCGACCGGGATTGCGATCAGTGCGCCGACCAGCCCGAGCAGGACGCCGCCAAGCAGCACCGACACGATCGTCAGCGTCGGGGAGATTTCGACGGTGCGGCGCATCACGACCGGTGTGAGGAGGTAGTCCTCGAAGAGCCGGTAGAGGACGTGGAAGACGATGGTTGCGATCACGACCGGGATCGAGACCAACAGCGCCGCCAGTGCGATCACGATCATGGCGATGTAGCCACCCACCAGCGGGATGATATCCACCACGGCGGTCAGCAGCGCCAGCGCGACGGCGTATGGCACCCCGAGGATCTCGAGGACGATCAGGTGAAGTACGCCGGCCACAACCGAGGTGGCGAGTTTCCCAAGGACGTAGCCGCCGATGCGGGACAGGATCTCGTCGCCGATCAGGCTGACCCGGGCCCGCCGGCTTCGCGGCGCCAGCCGATAGACGGTCTGTTTGATCTCCGGCAGGGAGGCCAACAGATAGACGGTCAGCACCGTGACGATGAGCGCTGAGAGCACGGCGCTGAGCACGATTCGGCCGACGCCCAGCACGCCATTGAGAGCCTGGGTGGTAACGCCGGCGCCGCCCTTTGCGGACTGCTGGTGGAGGCGGTCCGTCACATGCAGCCGGGCGTCGATCCGGCCGAGGGTCGTGCTCCTGTCGCTCAGCTGCTTGGCGTAGCTCGGCCCATTCTTGATCAGTTGCTGCGTCTGGCTGACCAGGGGGGGCACCAGGGAGGCGATGAAGCCGCCGAAGAACAGCACGCCGGCGAGCGACACCGTGGCCACGGCGGCGCCGCGCCGCATTCGGTGGGTCACCAGCCAGTCCACGGCCGGGCTGAGCCCCACGGCGAGGAACGCCGCGAGCAGAATAAGGATCAGCACCTGCCGGGTGTCGACCAAGGCCCGGTAGACAGCGTATGCGACGGCAACCCCCAGCGCCCCGGCAAAGGCAGCAGGGAAGGGCGAAGCTGGGCGAGTTCCTGAGTGCGTCAACGCTCGTCAACCAGGTTGAGTGGTTGCCGGTCGGCTTCCGCGGTGAACTCGGCCGCAACCGTGACCTCCGGCCGGCGTACCTCCATCAGGGCCAGTCGGACGAAGGTGCGGCGGTCGCCCTCGGTAAGCGGAGGCTGGGTGATGGAACGGGGCCAGAGCCGGTAACGGCGGACGACGTTGATCTCGGCGGCCAGCAGGGTGAGCTGAGCGCCGAGGAACAGCCAGGACAACAGTCCGATGACGATGGCGAAGAAGCCGTAAGTGGGGCTGGCAGAGGCGAGCGCATGGCGCACGTAGAATCCCCCGACGCTTTGCAACCCCTCCCAGAACACGGTGGCGAGCCCTGCGCCGACCGCCACGTCCCGCCAGCCCAGCGGCTCGGACGTCAGCAGCTTGAAGGCGGCGGTGAAGACTCCGAAGTTGACCAGTACGGACACCGCGATCGACCAGACCGACACCAACGGCCCGGAAAAGATCGCGCCGAAGGCGGTCAGCGTGGTGGCGACCAGGGTGGCCAAGCCGAGCACGGCGAGGATCGCCGTTCCGCGCAGCCGGCGCAACCAGAAGTTCGGCCAGGCGACGTACGGGATGTTCCACACGGTATGCATCGCGTTGAGCGCGGCCTGGCCAACCCCTTGGGCACCGTAGATCGTGCCGGCGATGCCAACGGCAACGGCCAGCGGACTGCCGGTCAGCGGATGATCGGCGCTCCCCAGTTGGTCGCCGATGATTGGGAAGTTGGCCAGCGCCGAGTGCAGAACCCGGTGCTGGAACCCCACGTGCCCGGCCAGGAGAAAGCCCAGGATGGTGGCCAACAGCAACAGCAACGGGAAAATGGCGAACAGCCCGTAGTAGGCGATGACGACGGCCTTTCCGCCGGCCTGGTCATTGCCGTACTTCTGTACGACGGCGAATGGGAAGGCCAGTACGACGTGGCGCTGCTGGAAGCGGTCGAGTCGGCGGACGAGGACCTCAGCACGGTTCATGGCACGTCAGCGTGGCTAACGGCTCGAGGCGGGCGTCGATGGCGAGTCGAGCCCAGTTCCTTTGAGGACGCGGCGTTCCGCCTCCGCCCGGATGTCGGCGAAGGAGGAGCGAACCGTCGCCTCCCATTTGCGCGCCACCTGCTCGGCCCACCAGCGGCCGGCAACCCAGAGGTCGGCTCCCATCTCCCCGCCGTACTCCAAGGTCGTGCCGCCATCGCTCGGGTGGAGCAGGAAGTGCTCCACGACGTGCGGCACCGGTCCACGGACCAACCGGAAGTCGACTCGGCTCGGTCGCTCGAATCGGACCGTCTCCAGCGTCGTCGCCACCACGCCGGCCCGGACCGGCGTGCGGTGTGCCGCCAGCACCATGTCGCTGCCGCGCTCCACTACCTCAATCTTGTCTGCCATCGCCCGAGGCATCCGGCCCAGGTAGGGCGTCGAAATGACGTCGAACACCACCTCTCTTGACGCGGCGATCTCGATGCTGAAGGGACCCAGCGGCCCGCAGTGTCCGACCCCACCCCGTGTCGACGGTGAGCGCGCCGCTGACCACGAGTCGATAACCGACGCCGCCGATGGCCGCAGCGGCGGCCGACAACCCAAGACCACGCATACCTCGACTCTGCCACGATGCGTTTACGCCGGATCGGGTCACGCCCTCTCCCTACGGCGGCATGGGCGGTTCTTCGGGCGAGGGAGGGGGCTGAGCGATCAGGCCCAGGCCCACCGCCGACCGAAATTCCTCGCCCCGGGCCGCAGACTGACACCTCGCTTTTTCCACCGACCGCCGCCGCCGGCTCGCGGCGCCCCGACCGACATCTCGACGCCGCCGTACTGACCGCCGTGCCGATCAACTTCGGCCGGTGTGACCGGCGTCACCCGGAGAGACGGCCGAGACGGTCTCCCGGGCCACGTCACGAAGCTTCTGATGCGTGTGCTGCGACTGGGCGCGCAGCGACTCGAACGCCTCCTGCTCGCTGCATCTCTCCCTGGCCATGATGATGCCCTTCGCCTGCTCGATGACGGCCCGGCTGTCCAACGCCGCGTGTAGGTTTTCGACCAGGCGGCGGCTGGCAAAGTAGAGGTCGGCGTTGCTGAGCGCGATGGCGCTGCGCTCGGCGAAGAGCAGCGCGACGTCATGGGCGAGTCCGGCGAAGACGTGCGTGCCCTGGGCGTACAGCGTCAAGGCGCCGGAGGTATCCCGTGCCATCCGCAACGGTACGGCCAGCGCACTGCCGAGTCCCCGCCGGCTGGCCTCGGCGCAGAAACCCGGCCAGCGGCTCTCGGACATCATGTCGTCGATCCGCCGTGGCTCGCCGTACTGGAGGGCTTCGACGCCCGGCCCCTGCTCATGGCCCTGCTGGTAACCGGCCAGCGCCCGTGTCCGGTCGTCGGTCGCGGCCACGGTGCGGGGTCGATTGGGGTCGCGGACGACGACGGCCGTGCCATCGCAGCCAGGTACGGCGGCGCGAGCCAGCTCGGCCACCTCGTGCAACGCAGAGTCGAGGTCATCGGTCGTTGCCAGCAGGTTGGCCAGCCGGGACAGCTCGTCCGGTAGATCACCGTTGCCTCGGGCACTCACGCGCAAAGACTACGCAAGCCCGATACCGTCGGCCTCGAGTGTTGACCCCGGGTCCGCTGCCGCTTAGCGTCGGGACCGGCTAAAAAGGCAGCCGTTCGGGAGCGGGTCGCGGGCAGCCGCCGACCGCCGCCGGTCTCATCGCGGCAGAGCCACCCGATCACATGGCGACGCCCGAGGGGTGCCCGTGATTCGGAACAATCTTGTTGGAGCCGTTGCCCCACGAGATGAAGCGATGGCACGCGTCGGCCGGGACGCTGCGCGGCACGTGGTCGCCGCCGTCGGCACGCGGTTGGCGCCAACGGTCGACGGGGCGCCCTGGTGGCCCTTCCTGGCGGTCCGGGCGTGGTTGAGCCATGCCAGCCGGTGTGGTCTCGCGGCCGAGGACTGCACGTACGAGGTGATCGACCACCATCGCGACGGCGACGAGGAGTACGGCGGCAGCGTCCGTGTCGGCACCGCCGTACTGGACCTCCTGGTCGACTCCGAGGGATGCGTGCGCGTGGCACCGGAGTACCGGTACCTGCGCTAAGACCCGGCTGCTTGTCTCGGCACCGGCGCACGCACGAGCCGGCCGGTGGCGCGGTCGGGCGATACGACCCCTTCCGGGCAACAACGGCGCCCATCGGTCAGGACCCGCCGGTACACCGTTTCATACCGTCGGGCCATCGTGGCGGTCGAGAACCAGAGCTCGACGACCGCCCGGCAGGCCGCCGGATCGAGCCTGTCCACCCGGTTCATTGCGGCCGGGAGCTCCTCCGGCTCGTCGCACACGTATCCGCTGACGCCTTCGGTGATGATCTCCGGAACGGACCCTCGCCGCAGCGCAACCACCGGCGTGCCGCACGCAAGCGCCTCGATCATCACCATGCCGAACGGCTCGTCCCAGCGAATGGGGAACAGCAGGCACGACGCCCCGGCGAGAAGGGCGCGTTTCGCGGTGGCATCGGCTTCGCCGAAGAAGTGGACACCGGGACCCAGCCGCGGCTCGATCTCGGCACCGAAGTAGCTGCGCTCGACGGCCTCGTGACACTTGCCGGCCAGGATGATCCGTCGGCCGGCGGCTCGAGCCGCGTCGATGGCCAGATGCGCACCCTTCTCGGCGCAGAACCGGCCCAGGAAGAGCACGTAGTCAGATTTGGTGTCCTGGAACGGGTAGCTGGCGACGTCGACGCCGTTGTAGATCGTCGCGGCCCAGGGAAGCTCTGGCGCAAGCAACCGTTGGGCGTCTGAGATGGCGACGAGTCGGACGGTGTCACCGAGCTCGCGGTAGTACCGCCCGGGCTCCCCGGTGACCGGGCCATGGCTCGTGACCACGGTCGGAACGGAGCGGCCTCGGGCCGAGAGCGGACCGGCGAGGCTGTGGTCGTGCACGAGGTCGACTGACATGTCGGCCAGGACGCGTGCGGTCGCCGCGGCGTGGAGCACCTCCGGGAGTGGCTCTCCGAGCTGGTCGCTCGGCGCCGATGCGAACGTCGGGTGGAACGTTGCTGAGGTGAGGTCCTCGCCGGCGCCGATCAGTACGACGTCATGGCCCAGCGCGGCCAATCCGTCGACGAGCCCGGCGCATACCGCTTCGGTTCCGCCGTACGCGCGCGGCGGGACGCTGTACCACGGCGGCGCTACCACAGCGACCCGCAACCGATCGCGCTGCCGTGACGTGAGTGCCCCGCTCTCTCGCGATTTCATTCGACCGCCTGCTGCGGCCCCGGACGCAGGCCGGGCTGTTCGCGGGCCGGCAGGACGAAGTGGCGCCGGCTGGCCGGCATCCCGGCCACACCTCCCGCGGCGCGCACCGCCAGGACCTGGTCGACGCCGATGCGACCGGCGCCGAACGCCACCGCGGACGCCGTCATGTAGAGCCGCCAGATGCGTGCTCGGGGCAGCCCCACGAGTGCCGCGGCCTGCTCCCAGCGCTCCTCGAGGTTGCGCTCCCAGCACAGCAGGGTCCGCTGGTAGTGCTCGCGCAGCGACTGCACGTCGCGGACCTCGAGTCCGGCCGTCTCCAACTCCTCGATCATCCTCGCGACAGAGTGCAGTTCACCGTCGGGAAAGACGTAGCGCGAGATGAAGGTCTTGCCCGAGCGGCCCGAGACCCTCCCGGGGCGAGAGATCGCCGAGTTGAGCAGCCGGCCCTGCGGGGCGAGCAGCGCGGCCAGGCGTCCGGCGTAGATCGAGAGCTGCGACCGGCCGACGTGCTCGGACATGCCGATGCTGGCGACCGCGTCGTAGGGACCGTCCGCGATGTCGCGGTAGTCCTGAAGCCGGATCTCCACCCGGTCGCCGACGCCGGCCGCTGCGGCTCGCGATCTCGCCAGCTCGGCCTGCGCCGGCGGGATCGTCACGCCGACCACGTCGACACCGTGGGCGCGGGCCGCGTACGTCGCAAACGATCCCCACCCGCATCCCACGTCGAGGAGGCGCATGCCCGGTACGAGGTCGAGCTTGCGACTGATCAGCTCGAACTTCGCGTCCTGTGCATCCTCCAGCGTCACGGTGCCGGGCGGCCAAAAGGCGCAGGAGTAGGTCATGGACGGGCCCAGTACCAGCCGGTAGAAGTCGTTACCCACGTCGTAGTGGTGCCGGATGGCCTCGGCGTCGCGCCGGCGGCTATGGCGCAAGCCTCGCCCCTTGGCCTCCTCGGCGGGCGGCCCAAGTGGTGGTCCGATGCCTCGCAGGGCCGCCACAGCGGACGCCGAGACGAACAGCCGGTGGGCGGCGGACCGGTTCTCGAGGCGCCGGGCCGCATCCCGGGTCTCCAGGAACTGCAACGCGGAGTAGAGGTCGCCTTCGACGTCCATGTCGCCGGTGACGTAGGCCCGCGCAAGCCCCACCTCGTTCGGGCTCCACACCAGCCGGCGGAGCGCGAGGGGTGACCGCACTGCGATCAGCGCGGGCGGGTCGGCCGGCCCCGCATAGGAGCCGTCCCACCCCCGGACGCCGAGCCGGAGGTCCGGACCGAGAACGGATTCCAGCAGCGTCCGCACCCGGGTCGCGGCCGACCTGGGGCGCCATTGTGGGCAGTCCCGCGGCGCAGCCGTCGATGCCATGCGAGGCCCCTTTCGGATGGGTGACCCCCCGATCGGAGCGGCGCGCTCGAGGCCCCGGCGGATGCCTCCATAGTATCGCTCCACGATACTACCTGGAGCAAGGCCCGGTTGGTGTACCGCAAAGCCTCCCAAGGCACTGGTCGGTGCGGGTCCTTGTCAGTGCGGGATGCCTTGCGCCGTCGCCCTTCCGGACCGGGTATGGATCCCCGTCAACCGGACAGCCCCGAAGCGGTCCGGAATGTGGGGATCGGCGGTGAGGCCGTCCGGACCCGGTTCCAGACCGAGGAGGGCCCGAAGCAACAGGAGCGGCGCTCCTGCGGCCCATGCCTGTGGGGAACACGCCGTGGGGTACTGGACGGGGAACCCCGTCTCGTCGCGCGGGTAGCCGGCGAACACCTCCGGCAACCGGTAGTCGAAGCTGCCGGCTGCTTCCAGGATCCCCGTCGCGATCCGGCCGGCCTCCTCGTGCCGGCCGTATCGCGCGAGCCCGGCCGCGATCAGCGCATTGTCGTGCGGCCACACGGTGCCCAGGTGGTACTCGATCGGGTTGTAGGCGCCCTGGCCGCTCGCCAGCGTGCGTACCCCCCATCCCGAGAACAGCGACGGATCCATCAGGCCCTTCACGACGTCGTCGAGTCGCTCCGGCGCGACGATCCCGCTCCACAGCAGCTGGCCGGGGTTCGACGACACCGAGCAGACGCGCTTCTTGTCGCCGTCGAGGGCGAGGGCGAAGAAGCTGGTCTCCTCGCACCAGAAGTCCTCGTTGAACCGGCGCTTGAGTGCCTCGGCATCACCATCGAGTCGCTCCGCGAGCTCGTCGTCGTGCCAGACCTCACGCGCCAGCCGGGCGATCCGCAGGCGCGCGTCGTAGGCGTAGCCCTGCAGCTCGCAGGTTCCCCGCGGCTGGCTGGCCAGCGACCCGTCGGGGTGCACGATCGAGTTCCAGGAGTCCTTCCAGCACTGGTTGACCAACCCCGTCGAGGTGTTGCGCCGCTGGTACTCGAGATACCCGTCGCCGTCCAGGTCGCCGTACTCCTCGAGCCACTTCAGGGCAGCGCGGGCCGGCTTCTCCAGGTTCCTCACCAGCTCGGCGTCGCCGGTCCATCGCTCGTACTCGTCGAGCAGGATGAGGAACAGCGGGGTGGAGTCGGCGCTGCCGAAGTACGGCGACTGCGGCCGCTCGCGGAAGTGCGCCAGCTCGCCGAACCGCAGCTCATGCAGGATCTTGCCCGGCTCGGCGTCGCGGAAGTCGTCCCAGTCCTCGGCCTGCCGGGCGGCCAGCGCACGCAGCGTCGTCGCGGCCAGCTCGGGCGCGAAGGGAAGTGCCTGGTAGCTGGTGATGATGCTGTCCCGCCCGAACAGCGCCATGAACCAGGGCAGCCCGGCGGCCGGGAGTGAGGCGCCCCCGGCGAGGACATCGGGGTAGAAGCGCAGCGCCGCTAGGTCGCAGATGCTGCGCCGATAGACGTGTCGCAGGTCGTCCCAGTCGCACTCGAGCTGGGGGGCGTCATGGACCCATTGGTCGAGGTCCTTGGCCATGTTGGGATGGGAGGGCTGCCGTCTCGTCGAGCGTGACTTCGGGTGTACGACGTCGCCATCGCAGTTGACGGCGATCTCGACCTCGGCATGCCACCACTCCCCGGGTTCGAGATCGAGCTGGTAGGTGAGCGAGCCTTCGGTGAAGAAGGCCCCAGCCGCAGTGAGCTGCGTCTCGCGCACGAAGTCCCCGCGTCGGTAGCCGAGCACGGCCGTGTGGGCGGAGGCACGCCGATACACCTTGCCCGTCTTGGCCTCGGAGTCCTTGACCTCGAAGATGTCGGCGAAGTCGCTGCCGAACAACAAGGACAGCTCCAGCCGGACGCTGTCGGTGGCGTGGTTTCGAAGCGCGATCTCCTCCCGGAGCCCGTTGCCGATGAAGCGCCGACGCACCGCCGACACCGTCGGGTTCTCATAGATCGTGCCGGTCGGGATGACCAGGAAGAAGACAGCCTCGTCGTAGCCCGCCTCGTCGGTCGTCAGCGCGTCGAGCGGCCGCCCGTTTAGCAGCAGGCGCCAGGTCGAGAGGTGCCGCATGTCCCGGTAGAAGAACCCCAGGGGCTCGTCGGGCCGGGCCTCGATGTCGCCCTGGACGTCGCTCACGCAGAACGTGCTGCCGTCGAGTATCCGGACCTGCCTCGGCTGCACCGAACCTCCTAGCTGCTGCTTCGACCCGACGAGGGGAGGCGAAGTCCCCGGCCCGCCGTCAGCGCTCCAGCGGCGACCGCCGCAGCGACCACCGCGCGAGCGGCCCATGGCGAGCTGACCGGGCGCTCGACGAGCTCGTCCACGGTGCGGCCGTCGAGGTGGCCGCGCAGACCCAGCGCCAGCAGCTCGGCCGAGTGGACGGCTCGCCGCCCGGTGTCCGCCTGGTCGATCTGGGTGCGGCAGCTGAACCCGTCGGCCAGCACGACGGTGTCCCGGTCCGCGCCGCGGACCGCTGGCAGCAGAACCCGCTCGGCGCAGGCGAGCGACACGTCGTAGTGCCCGACCTCGAAGCCGAAGTTCCCCGCCAGCCCGCAGCAGCCGGAGTCGAGGGCCCGGGCGTCCACGTGGGCGGCTCTCAGCAGGGCTGCGTCGGCGTCGGTGCCGAGTACGGCGTGCTGGTGGCAATGGGTCTGAACGATGGCCCTCCGACCGATCCGGGGCGGCTGCCAGTCCGGTGCGTAGCGCCGGAGACACTCGGCCAGGGTCATGGTGGCGTCGGCGAGACGCCGTACGTCCGGGTCGTCGGGGAGGAGCTCCGGTGCGTCGGCGCGGAAGACCGCAGCGCAGCTCGGCTCCAGCACGACGACGGGCAGCCCCGCCCGGACCGGCTCCCGGAGCAGCTCGACGGTGCGCCGCAGCACGCGCTTCGCGACGTCCAGCTGTCCGGTGGAGATCCAGGTCAGCCCGC